>DASVGE010000407.1:0-31354 GCA_036379695.1 Pyrinomonadaceae bacterium
CTCGCCTTTGAACATCGTCACGGCTTGCCTCAAGTGCAACAACCGGAAGAGCAACCGCACTCCGGAAGAAGCACGCATGCCTCTGCTGACTTCGCAGTCTGCGCTGCGCGTGAAGCTCGAACGCGTCGCGCTTTGTCACTATGCGGAGGACCGAGCCGAGTGGCGCAGATACCTGTTCATGGATGTACACGACGATCGTGACGTCATGGAGCGGGTGCACAACGAGCAAAAACGGAGGGCTTGAACTTAGCCCTCTTTAGGTCGGATAGCTGAGACGGATTAGCGCGGGTCTGAAAAGCCCGAAAGGTTGGTTCGATTCCAACTCCGACCACCAAATCTAAGCGATGCTCTGTAATGGAGATGCCACGGGCTCGTCCTGTACTAGAGATGCCACGGGCTTGTCCCGTGGAGTCTCACGCTCGCAGCTACATAGACAATCAAAACCTCAACTACCAGATGCCACGGGCTTGTCCCGTGGAGTCTCACGTTCGAAGCTACATAGCGACAAGCGTGAACCTCCACGGCACAAGGCCGTGGCATCCAGGCACTGTATTTTCTTGCCTTACATAGCGACAAGCGTGAGACTCCACGGGACAAGCCCGTGGCATCTTTTGCCCGAGTAGCTCAATTGATGGAGCGCTGGTCCTACAAACCAGAGGTTGAAGGTTTGAGTCCTTCCTTGGGTACCAATTCGCAAGTTTATCGGGGCGTGACTCATCCTGGCAGAACGAAGACTGTCCCTGGACCGTGGAGTTCGCAGAGGCGCGTTGGCCTCACGCCCCGACCCCCCAATCAGTGCGGCGATGTAGCTCCAACTGGTAGAGCGACTGTCTTGTAAACAGTACTGTGTGAGTTCGAGTCTCACCATCGTCTCCAACCACGGCCCGCGTTCCCGGCATCGGTCTTCTAAACCGAACCACAAGAGCTGGGCGGAAGGCACGAGGTTCAACTCCTCCGCGGGCTTCCAATTCATGGCTGTGTAGCTCAAACGGATCAGAGCAAGCGTCTCATAAGCGCGAGGCTGGTGGTTCAAATCCACCCGCAGCCACCAATCTTTGGGCTGGTGATGTAACTGACAGCATAGAAGTCCTGCAAACTTCTTGTGAGGGTTTGAATCCCTTCCGGTCCACCAAATTCTTTTGTGGCGTAGCCAAGCTGGTAAGGCGCCGGATTGTTAATCCGGATATCGAAGGTTCGAGTCCTTCCGCCACAGCCAAATCTCCTGACCCGGAGCTCGACTGACTGAGCAGCGGCCTCTTAAGCCGTGCGGTGCGGGTTTGAATCCCGTCGGGTCAACCATCGCGGTGTAGCTCAACGGCAGAGCACTCGATTGATAATCGAGCGATGCCGGTTCAATTCCTGCCACCGCGACCAATTCTCGGGGCATAGCTCAACCGGTAGAGCAGCCGTCTTATAAGCGGTGTTAGCGCCAGATCAGCGCAAGGTTCTGGGTTCGAATCCCAGTGCCCCGAAGCTCTCATTGCGGGATGGTGTAACCGGCAACACGTCGGGCTTTGACCTCGAAATTGAAGGTTCGACTCCTTCTCCCGCAGCCAATTCTATTCGCACTGAAGGTACTTCGATTGAGAGGAGGTGACCAACATGGCAAACAAGACACTATTCAAGTCAGTATTCGGCAAGCTGATTCCCGCAACTAACGCGGTTAACGAAGAACACGCTCCGGCGCATGCTCTTTCGCCAAAGCAGCAACTGGCTCAGTACGCTGCGACTGGTTGTCTGAACACAACTTTTTACGCAACTGCCGGCGAGCAACTGGCGAAGGTGCTCGAGCTCTGTGCAGATCTTGACGCAGAGTTCATCGCCAAGACTGCGGTGTTCTGTCGCGAGCGCGGTCTTATGAAGGACATGCCGGCGCTGCTTTGTGCGGTGCTGTCAGTCAAGGACCGCGAACTGCTTGCACGCGTGTTTCCGCGCGTGATCGACAACGCGAAGATGCTGCGCAACTTCGTGCAGATCATGCGTTCGGGAACTGTAGGCCGCAAGTCGCTTGGTACTGCGCCGAAGCGCCTGGTACGCGAGTGGCTTGACGCTCGCGATCCGGCAACACTGTTCAAGTCGAACGTGGGTCAGGATCCATCGTTGACAGATATCGTGAAGATGGTCCACCCAAAGCCAAAGGATGAAGTGCGTGAAGCGCTGTTTGGCTACTTCATCGGCCGTGAATACGCTTTCGAAGCTCTGCCGGAAGTTGTGCGTAACTTCGAAGCGTACAAGAAGGGTGAATCGCGTGAAGTTCCGGACGTGCCATTCCAGATGCTGACTGCGCTGGAGCTTGGTACCGCGGAGTGGACAGCGATCGCGCGACGTGCGCCGTGGCAGATGACTCGCATGAACCTGAACACGTTTGCGCGTCATGGCGTGTTTGGTCAGGAAGGACTGACTGAACTGATCGCGGACCGCCTGCGTGACCCGAAGGCAATTGCAAAGGCGCGCGTGTTTCCGTACCAGTTGCTGGTCGCTTACACGATGGCCAATGCGAACGCAAACATCCCGGGTGAAGTTTGCGAAGCGCTCCAGGATGCAATGGAGATCGCAATCGCGAACGTTCCGGCAATCGAAGGACGTGTGGTCGTTTGTCCGGATGTGTCGGGTTCGATGTTGTCGCCGGTAACAGGTTACCGTGAAGGCGCAACCTCAACGGTGTCTTGTGTCGACGTAGCGGCGCTGGTTGCGGCTGCTATGGTGCGCAAGAACCTGCGTACTGAAGTGCTGCCGTTCGAGTTTGGCGTCGTTAAGGTTAACGTCAACCCGCGCGACAGCGTGATGACTAACGCTGCGAAGCTTGCTTCGATTGGTGGTGGTGGAACGAACTGCAGCGCTCCACTGGCACTGCTCAACCGCCGCAAGGCGAACGCGGATCTCGTGGTCTTTGTTTCGGACAACGAATCGTGGGTTGATGCAGGCGGAGGTCGCGGTACTGCAACGATGAGAGAGTGGAATGTGTTTAAGCAGCGCAATCCTGCAGCTCGTCTGGCTTGTATCGACGTGCAGCCTTATGGCACGGTGCAGGCTGTTGAGCGTGACGACATTCTCAACATCGGTGGATTCTCGGATCAGGTGTTTGATGTGATCTCGGAATTCGCACGTGGTGCACTGAACGCTGACCACTGGATCGGCGTGATCGATTCGGTGGCGTTGTAAATTTCGGATCGCGGATTTCGGATTGTTGTTCAGATTCGGAATCCGCGGTTCGAAGAGGCCGAATGCTGTTAGGGACTACATCACACTTGTAATGTGCGCCCGTAAGGGCCGTCGTCTCTACGATTCTTGTCGGCCGTTTGAAAACTTTGGCGAATGCTGGTGTGGAGTACATGGTTTGCAGGTTCGATCCCTGTCTCGCACATTTACTGTGGGCGAGGACTCTCACCGACTTTTTGTCGCCATTGGTTCCTGGGGTGAATGCTGAAAGGACTACATCACCAAACCTGTGAAAACAGGTGAGCCATCGTGGAGCGTGATAACTCCAGCGGTGTTAACACCGTGCTCACTGTCTTTTCGATTTTGTCACCCCGTTTTTAATAAATCGGCTTCTTGAAAGAAGCGTTGATGACGTGTTCGCGTCGTGGGTAGTGAAGTACCAGTGCGAATACTGAAAGAAAGAACAGGGCGTAGAAGTAGCGATTGCTGGTCACGAAGAAATCGACCAGTCCGAGTATCGCGGGGATCTCGCACAGCGCCCAGGCCACGGTATAACCTTGTTGCACCAGCGGTACGTGCTGTTGTTCGATGGCCTGGCTGACTAATTTGCTCTTGATGGGGAAGGAAATGAACACAGTTGACAGGGCAATGGCTACCAGCACGAGGAACAGCGTGCTGTTGGGCTCGGCATCTTCCGCGCGAGTCGAAAAAATTGTAACGGCGTAGTAAAGGCCAATGCTCACGAACAGGGCCATCCAGAGTGTGCGCATTGTGCGAATTCTGGCCTCGACGTCCTGATGCATAGGACGGATGCTATCACGTTTAGTCGTGGATCATTCACAACCCGCGGCTAAAAGATCGTGCTTACCGTTTCTCGAATAGGAATGAGACAAGCCGTGGGGGCTTGTTTAGATCTTCTTCATGCCACCATTCGTTCATCGACTTGAGTGAGAGACCATTCTCGCGGGCGGCCTCAGTGAAGTCTGAGAGATGATGGACGAACGCATCGATTTCTACGGTTTCCTGTTCGTTGCGAAAATTAGCTTGTGTGCCCTGGTACTGCCGGAAAGGGTGAAGCTCGCTCACGAAGAACTCGCCGCCGGCCGTGAGTGATTGAGAAGCTTGATAAAAAATGGGATCGAGATCCTCGATGTGTTCGAGTACCAGGTTGCAGACGACGAGTTCGAATGATCCGGTTTTAGTGGGCCACGGTTTCGTCAGATCAGCACGGACGAAAAACACGTGATCTGTTTTTAGTTTCGCCTTCGCTTGTTCCAACATTCCCGGAGAGAAGTCGAGCGCCAGGATTTTGCGACCGATACGATCCAGTAGTGCTGTGTTCTTACCTGTGCCACACCCCAGCTCCAATACGTTTTGACAGTTCCGATCGCCGAGTGTGCTTTCGGTTACGCGACGATCGAGATCGCGTGTCCGGTTACGATCGGAATCGTAAGTCGTCGACCAGCGCGTGTACGCATCTTGAATTTTCATAAAGCCACAAAGAAGCACAAAGCCACAAATGAATCGGCATTCTACGCCTTTTGTGCTTCTCTGTGGCAATCACTTATTCTAGAAATCATGCAAAAGCGCAAACTTGGTAACCTGGAAGTCTCGGCGTTGGGGCTGGGTTGTATGGGGATGAGTTATGGGTATGGTCCGGCTCCGGATAAGCAGGAGATGATCTCGCTGATCCGATCGGCTGTCGAACGCGGCATCACGTTTTTCGACACTGCTGAAGTCTATGGACCATTCGTAAACGAAGAACTGGTTGGTGAGGCGCTCGCTCCCGTCCGCGATCGAGTGGTGATAGCGACGAAATTCGGTTTCAAGCTTGGCCCGAAAGGCGAGCAAATCGGCGTCGATAGCCGGCCCGAACACATTCGGGAGGTTGCCGATAGCTCACTCAAGCGACTGAAGACCGACACGATCGATCTGCTCTATCAACATCGCGTCGATACAGACGTGCCAATCGAAGACGTGGCAGGAACAGTGAAAGACCTGATCAAGGAAGGCAAGGTCAAGTACTTCGGACTTTCCGAAGCCGGCGTGCAAACGATTCGTCGCGCACACGCGGTCCAGCCAGTCACTGCACTTCAGAGCGAATACTCGCTGTGGTACAGAAACCCTGAAGCCGAAGTGTTACCCGTGCTCGAAGAACTCGGCATCGGCTTCGTTCCGTTTAGTCCGCTTGGCAGAGGTTTCCTGACCGGAAAAATCGACGAAAACACTACCTTCGACAGTTCCGACTTTCGCAACAAAGTTCCACGCTTCACGCCTGAAGCTCGGAAAGCGAATCAAGCCCTCGTTGATCTCCTTGGCACGATCGCAGCACGAAAGAATGCGACACCCGCACAAATCGCGCTCGCCTGGTTACTGGCTCAGAAACCATGGATCGTTCCGATACCCGGCACCCGGAAGCTGAGCCGTTTGGAAGAGAACATGGGAGCAGTTGCAGTTGAACTTACCCCGGACGATCTACGTGAGATCGACACCGCCGCTTCGCAGATTACGGTGCAAGGCGCCCGTTACCCCGAAGAAATGGAGCGCAGGACCGGTCTCTGACATAACAACACTTCGACAACAATTTCGCATTGATATGTGATGACTCCGCCTGTACGTAACGAGATAGACTCAGAGCATTCGTACCAGCGGGAGGTGGAGTATGTCGCAATCGCGCGGAATCCTTATCAAAATGGCAGCTACAATTCTGCTCGTGGTGAGCAGTGCAACTGTTGCCTATTCTCAAGACGATAAGCAAAAGAAACAGTTGCCTCAGGGCACGCCGATCCTTTGGCGCGAGCCTGCCAATATCCAGTCTCGAAATCTCCTGCTTGGGCCAGGCGGTGAGGAGATGAAGCCGGATCTCAGCCGCGTCACGTTCGTCAAAGAAGAAAAGGGCGGCTACTCCAAGAAGTATCGCGTTAAGGATGCGAAGGGTCGTGTATGGGTAGCAAAGCTTGGCAAAGAAGCGCAGAGTGAAACTGCCGCAGTCAGGTTAGTTTGGGCGGTCGGCTATGTAACGGAAATCAACTACCTCGCGCCGCGCGTGACGATCGAGGGTAAAGGAACGTTTGAAAACGTGCGCTTCGAGGCGCGGCCTGAAAACGTCGATCGTTTCGACGAGTGGAGTTGGACCAGTAATCCATTCAGCGGTAAGCCCGAACTGCAAGGCCTCAAGATACTGATGGCGCTAATGGAAAACTGGGATCTCAAAGACGAGAATAACCGCATACTCGTCGTCAGCAACGGAAATCGTAACGAGTTGCACTACGTCGTCAGCGATCTCGGAACGACGTTTGGAAAGACTGGCGGACAGAAGTCGCCGATGGCATTCATTCGCAGCATCAAGGGCAGCCGCAACGAACCTGAGGACTACGTTGACGACGAGTTTATCGACGAAGTCAAAGGCAACACTGTGCGCTTCGATTACGACGGCAAGAACTCAGACATCATGCGCGATATCACGATTGCGGATGCGAAGTGGATCGGCCGTTTGCTTTCGCGCTTGAGCGATCGGCAAATAGAAGATGCATTCCGCGCGGCAAATTACAGTTCGAATGAAGTGAGTATGCTTAGTCGCGCTGTTCGAAAAAGGATTAATGAACTAGTCGGCTTGCAACCACAGCCGGTGAGTATTCATTTCAACGTGCCTGTCTTGTGAGAAGGTGATCGACGGAGAAGCGGTCGCCCTCTCGTGGTAACAATAAAAGAAACAACAATAGTGCGAGCCGCGGTATCACATGAGTGTGAAACGCATAGAGTGCGTCCTGGAGCAGATGCCCAAAAGTTACGACTGCCAGAACAAAGCCAAGCGCGACCAACGCCTCACGCACACGCAGACCCAGTATGACCAACGCTCCGGCGATAAGCTCGACGAAGGGAATTACCACACCCATCGCCCAAAGCGACCAGACTGGCAGAAAAGTATCGGCGAAGGGCAGGAAATACTTGCGCGCGTGGTTGAGGGGGCCAAGTTGAAAGACCTTCATCACGCCGGCCATGAAGAAGATTAACCCGAGAACCAGACGTGCGAATAGAATCGCCCAGGCTCGATCGATGCTGCTGGGGTCGCGCTGAATCATAAGAGACTCTCCTTTCGCGTTGACACTTCATGATGGATGTATCTATATCTCGTCTGTAAGGTTGAAACCGATCGGAGAAAAATGAAAAAGAAAACGGCGTTGATTGTTCTTGGCTTAGTCCTTGTGTTCGGCAGTGCAAGTCGTTCTGATGCACAGGTCAAACGAGTGCAAATGCACATCGGCGGTTATCTGTGCGGCAATTGAGTGTACAACATTCAGAAGGCCGTGAGCCGTCTCGACTACGCCCCAAAACTTAAAGAGATCGAAATAACGGACATCAAGAAAGGTCTCGCTGTATTCACACCAAAGGCCGACAAGCCTGTTTCATTCGCCGCGTTGAAAGCGACGTTGAAGAGTGCCGGATATGTTTTGGATTCGGCGGACATCGTCGTTGAAGGGACGCTGAACAAAGAAGGTGACGTTTGGATCGTCGTCGTAAAACCTTCGGGGCAGAAGTTTGTTTTGGAGGGTCCGAATGTCCAGGGAGCAGTTGCAGGACTTGAGATTGACGCGCCTATTGAAATCACCGGAAGTTGGAAGACTGCCGGAAAAGGGACCAGCGCCCGCGAAGTGATCACGCCGGCGGAAAAGAAACTATCTCATCACGCCGGATCGAGTGACGAGCTTTTCCTGGCTCCGATTCGTGTCACCTCACCAGGGCTGACGGTTTATAAAGGAGGCGCGATTACACCGCGGTTCTACTTTATCCGCCAGAGTTTGGGAACATTGAAAGTGAATCGTCAGGTGGTGGATGTCAGTGTGTCGTACACGCCGTTGTCAAAGCTTCAGTTGGAGGCAGAGGTGCCCATCTCGCGCACGTCGTTTGACGACACGGCGACGTCCGGATCGGGTGTTGGGCTGGGGAATATCACTGCCTGGGCCAAGTATCGCTTCTTTCGTCAGGTCAAAACGTATGGCGACAGGCAAGCGGCGGCGAGATTTGGTTTGGAGTTGCCGACTGGAAAGAAAGATGCTCCCAGCCAGGCTCAGATCAATGTGCCTGCGTTTGTACGGCAGCAGCTCACGCCTATCAATGGAGGACTGTCGCCTCACTTCGATCTCGCGTACTCGCAGGCCGGTGGACGTGTAATCTTTGGCGGGAACGCGCAGGCCATCGTGCGCACAGAACGCGACGGCTTTCGCATGGGACACGAGCAGAGATTGAGCACGGATCTGGAATACGTCCTGTTGCCACGTGACTATGACAAGCCCGGCGGCGAATTGTTTCTGATCCTGGAAACGACTTTCGTTCATCGAGGCACGGGTCGCCTCAATGGGATGCCTGTACTTGGCAGCAAAGCCACCGAATACTATCTCGCACCAGGCCTCCAATACGCCGCCCGCCCACGTTTCGTCGCCGAAGGCAGCGTGCAGTTTCCGGTAGTGCGTAATACTGGTCCACTGGCGTTGCGAACTGACATCAATGTTTTAGTGGGAGTGAAATATCTGTTTTGAGCCGCAGATTCACGCGGAGTTTATGGAATCGGATTCCTGGTTATCCAGTCTCCTACACTCCAAGTGAAATCTGAGAATGATAATTTATTGACGTCCCAATTTAGATTTGCACAAATGGTTGGAAGGGATAACTGAAATTGCTGGTATCGTCGATAGATCAGAGAACCGCCGGGCGTTTTAACCAAATCTGGATCGAGTCCCAGTCGTAACCAATTCCGCAGGTGATTAATTAGTTCCTCCTCGTTATCGTGGTGAGCAACGGCGTCACATCCTGCTAGATCGGAAATGTATTTCTGGTAGCGGTACGGTTCCGTGTCTAGCACCAAAACCATCTTTTCGCGTTGATAGGAATTTCCGTATCGCCCGCATCCCAAGTCGAGACCTAACTCGAACGGCATATTAAAGCGAGGCAGATTATTAACTGGATCCAAGTCGACTCGGGATAGATCGTGGATGCTGTACCTACATTCTGCGATCAGATCCTGGATCTTCTCGAGTCTGCTCTTGCCGGCGTTGCTCTCGTCCTTAGCACATTTGGCGTGGAACCCCAGGTCATTTACCGCAAAGACAATTGCATAGAAGAGAGGTTGATATTCGTCATCGAAAGGGCAGTTGATAAAAACATTTCTTTTGTAGGTCGCGGGGAGGCGCGATGGTTTTGCCATAATGCTCGTCCTTGTGAAGAAAGTGGCGAGTACTCAACTGTACTTGTCAGCGTTGTGAGGCGCTCGTCAATTTGCTTTCGACGTCGTTGCGTGCTTCCGCGAACGACCTGATTGTGACTTAACGGGTTGCTCGTTAGCTAATCGTCGCTCGTTGGCCGCCGCTATGAATGCTTTTCTTATAGCCCTTCTAATAGCTGTCCGGGGTGGGCCTGGTGGGTCTATCCTGGGCGGTTGTGGCGGTGGTATTGGACCGCGATAGTAGCATTCCCACTTCATGACCCAATTGTTACGACGGTGAATGACCAGCGTGAACTGGTTTTTCTTCGCGAGCGGGCGCGCGACTTCAAGCGCCTCACGTCGCGTGTTATGAGTGGAGAGCGTGCGGTAGTTTTGGTTATAGATTATCCATCCTTCTGGACGACGATAAGCAACATGCAAGTACTTAGGGACATACTTCTTCATCCTCTTCGAGGCGGCAGTTACACTAAGCTTTTTATTGGCTGCAGAATTCTTTGCCATGAGGTTTTCCATTCTATTGAGTCTGGGCGGTTTTACTTTACAGGAGTTGAATCATATTCTCCAGCCCTTTTTATTTGAGTATTTTAGCCACACATTCACGCGGATGAGCGCTGATAAGATCTGCGTTAATCTGCGTGAATCTGCGGCTCCTCCGTACTACAATAGCGCCGCTCTCAAGCAAACCCATGACTGAAATCGACATTCTCTGGATCACTGCCGGGCTCGGTTGTGATGGCGACACCATCGCTATCACTGCCGCGACCCAGCCGAGTCTGGAAGAAATTCTCATGGGTGGTATTCCGGGAACACCCAGAGTCCGTCTTCATAATCCGTTTCTCTCCTATGAAAACGGCGAAGAGTTTGTGGAACTCTTCTATAAAGGAGCAGACGGCAGGATCGATCCGTTTATTCTCGTCGTCGAAGGCTCGATACCAAACGAAAACAATAAAGCCGAGGGTTACTGGGCGGCATTTGGAACTAATCGCGAAACCGGTCAACCAATCACGACGTGCGAGTGGATCGACAAACTGGCGCCACGCGCATGGGCAGTGATCGCCGCCGGCACGTGTGCGACTTACGGCGGCATTCACGCGATGGAAGGAAACCCAACCGGCTGCATGGGGCTCGCCGATTATCTCGGTTGGGACTGGAAATCAAAGGCCGGCATTCCGATCGTTTGTGTTCCGGGTTGTCCCGTTGTCCCTGACAACTTCATGGAGACACTTCTGTACCTCCTTTATCAATCAACCGGTCGTGCGCCGATGATTCCACTCGACGAGGCGCTGCGTCCCACCTGGCTTTTCAGCCAAACGGTGCATGAAGGTTGCGACCGTGGTGGCTATTACGAACAAGCACAGTTCGGCGAACAGTACGGAGCGCGCGAGTGCATCGTGAAGCTCGGTTGTTGGGGACCGGTCGTGCAGTGCAACGTCGGCAAGCGTGGTTGGATTAACGGCGTCGGAGGTTGTCCAAACGTTGGCGGCATCTGTATCGGGTGTACAATGCCCGGGTTTCCTGACAAGTTCATGCCGTTTATGAATCAACCGCCCGGCTCGTTGTTGTCCTCCAACGCAGTTATGACATACGGAAAAGCAATACACGCGTTGAGGAAATTCACTCAGGCATCGCTCAATAAAGAACCCGCCTGGCGACGCCGTGACGGCAAACCTTAACGCCGATGGAAGACAGTGCAAACATCGATTTGAGCGAGGCGCAGGGCATACTCCAGCAGTTGGCCGCCGCTTTCCCGCTCGTCAATACCATCACTGTCCCTTCACTATCACGTTCGTCAGCTCACCAAACAGACTGGCCTGTTCCCGAAAGTGATGCCCGATATCAAACATTGATCGAACAGATTCCCGCCGTCGTGTTCATGGCCTTTCTCGACAAGGGAATCGGTGAAGCCTACGTGAGCCCGCAGATTGAAGCCATCCTGGGATACACGCAGGAGGAGTGGCTCAACGATCCGGTGCGCTGGTACCAGCAAATACATCCTGACGATAAAGATCGTTGGAGTGTTGAAGCGGCGGGGTTGTTTTTGCTCGGCAACCCACTGAAGTCGCTTTATCGAGTGCTCGCTCGTGATGGCCGCGTGGTGTGGTTTCACTGTGAGGCCAAGATGGTGCGCAATCGTGATGGGCGCCCCTGGTTTATTCACGGCGTAGCCTTCGACATCTCGGAATTGAAGACTGCCGAAGAAGCGTTGAAGAAGAGTACGGAGCAGTTGAAGACTCTCTCGCGACGTCTGATGGAAGTGCAGGAACAAGAACGACGAAACATCGCGCTCGAATTGCACGACGAGATCGGCCAGGTTCTCACCGGCTTAAAACTCACACTCGAAATCAGCACAAAACTTCCCGCCGCGGAGTTGAATGACAGTTTGGCCCAGGCTCGTGGTTTGGTTAACGAACTCATGGCGCGCGTGCGGAAGCTGTCGCTGGATCTGCGACCCGCCATGTTGGACGATCTCGGATTACTCCCAACTCTACTCTGGCATTTCGAACATTACACCGCCCGAACAAACGTCAAGGTCAACTTCAAACACAGCGGACTCGAGAAGCAGCGCTTTACACCGGAAGTTGAAACTGCCGCATATCGTGTGGTCCAGGAAGCACTCACCAACGTCGCGCGGCACGCAAACGTACCCGAAGCTAGTGTAAGAGTGTGGACCAACCAGCATATCCTCTCGATCGAAGTTGCTGATGCCGGACATGGCTTCGATTTAGATCCTGTTGTTGTACGCCAGACGAGTGGTTTGACCGGCATGCAAGAACGGGCCATGTTGGCGGGTGGGCAACTGAAGATCGAGTCGCGCGTCGGCGAGGGAACTCGGCTGCTCGCCGAATTAAGTATCCATCACAAAAAGGCAAAGGGCACAGCATGACCACGATAGTACTTGCCGACGATCATCACATTGTCCGACAAGGCCTGCGGGCGCTGCTCGAAGTGGAGAGCGACCTGAAGGTTATCGGCGAAGCTGGTGATGGTCTCGAGGCGGTGCGCAACGTTGAAGCACTGAATCCCGGCGTGCTGGTGTTAGACCTCATGATGCCCGGCCTAAACGGTCTCGATGTTCTCAAACAGATCAAGAAGCGCTCGCCCCAAACGCACATCGTCATTCTTTCAATGTACGCAAATGAAGCTTATGTGATCGAAGCCTTGAGCAACGGTGCGTCTGCGTATGTTTTAAAGGATTCGAGTTCCGCCGATCTGGTCCAGGCGGTGCGCGAAGCTGCCGCCGGCCGTCGCTATTTGAGTCCACCGCTATCGGCGCGCGCAATCGAGGCCTACCAGGAGAAGGCACAGGCCGCGCATCTGGACAGGTACGAAACACTGACGGCTCGTGAGCGCGAAGTATTGCACCTCGCCGCCGAGGGCCTCACAAACACTGAAATTGCCTACCGTCTCGGCATCAGTTCGCGCACCGCAGAAACTCACCGCTCAAACCTGATGCACAAACTCGATCTCCGCAGTCAGTCAGATTTGATCCGCTTTGCGTTGCGACGGGGAATAATTCCCATGGAAGATTAACAACACCCCCGGAGGATTTCATGGACGAAGTGAGGCGATGGCTTCTGGAAAGGCCGACGTCACTCTTGTGGGTGTCCGGACCCGCGAGCTGCGGCAAAACTACTGCCGTGGAGGCGGAGATTCGACGCGCGGCTGTCCATGCAGATGTGCTGTGGCTCTCTGCGTTGTGGCCGGACGATGCGTTCGCTGAGTTAAAGACTGCGGGACAGCGCGAGCGGCTTACGACGAAGCTTTTGCTCCGGTTTGCAGAGGAAGGACGCATCCTCGTCCTCGATGGTCTTGATACTCTTCAACAGAGCACCGGGCAGAATGCGAACGACGTAACTGATTGTAGGTTGCGTCAGTTGCTGCTCGCTGCCTGCGAGCATGCGCTTTCGACTGCTGCCATCATCGTCACATCACGGTTAGGCCCGCCTGCATTGCTGCCTGCAGATTCCTTCACAGTCGTTGATAGACCAGAGACGAGCGCCCGCGAAGTGGTTTCGTTGCCTGAATCCGGATCTGTCGAACGGCGCGTGCTGGAGTTTGCCGCGCTCAGTCGACGCGCAATCGATTCAGCCGCAATCGAGCGCATGAGCGGCATCGAGGAGCGCGTCACCGAACGCGCGTTGAGCAGCTTGTCAAATGCCGGCGTCGTAACGCGTGTGAACGAGGCGAGCTACCAGGTTCCGGATTGGATACGCTCTTCCGTCTTCCCCGAAGCGACACGCACCGATGCTGTTCGCGAAGTTGCGATTGAGGCCTTGCAGCAGGATGGATCCGATCCAGAGCGGCTGCTCGATCTATTGGTGGACCATGGCAATTTCGATGAAGCAGTCAATGTGTATTGGCATTCCCTCGGAAACTTCGCACAGCTTCACGATGACGGGCGGGATCACTTTGGAATACAGATTTGTCGGCGACTGAATGACGGATTGGGAGCTGGCGAAGTATCACCTTACCTTCGCGGCTCAGAAGGTGTCTTTGCGGTAATGAATGACTGGTCGCAATTCGCCTCGTGTTGCGGGGACGCTGTGATGAGCGCGTTGGCGGCGGAGACGGCCTATCAAGTATTGCCGGAGAACCAGCCACGTTGGAATGCCGCGATCCTCGCAGCTCATGTGGGGCAGGCAAATCTAATGACTGGTAATCTCCCGGCCGCGATGGAGTGGTCCGAACGCAGCTGGAACCACGCGCGCCAGGGAATGCGGGAAACAGAAGGCATCGCCGTGCGCGAGACTATGGACGCGTATGACTGGTCAGCCAACACGATGGCGCAAGTTTACCTGCGCCTCAACCAGCCTGCGGAAATCCGGCGTTTGCTCGATGACCTTACTGCTATTCACGAGCATGGAAGGCAATCGCTCGCTGAATTCAATGCCGGTTCGATCATTCCACTCGATGGACCTTCCGGAGAGGTAAGACCGGAGCAGATGGCCGGTGGCCGGCTCGCTGCGATGCTGGCTCTGTTGGAAGAAAGATTCGACGAGGTCCGATCATTTGCCGCGCGAGCCGACGGGACTTTAGCTGCAAGACAACTTCGCACCTTGCTATTGCGTGCGGAGATCTCGGCCAAGTGCGACGAGCAGGCTGACGCGTTGCTTTCGTCATTGCGCGACTCCGCGCAACAGCGAGACGACTGCGCCGCAGAATGTGAGTTGGCGGTCTGGGCTCAACTGAGACTCGAAGATCCCACCGAACGGTTAGCACTCGCTGAGTCGTATCTTCCACGTGCGGCGGCCTGCGGTCTCGGCATCCATTGGAGGGACCTCCAGTTGGCGCGTGCGCGTGCACTCGAGACTCTCGGGCGGCGCCAGGACGCATGTCGCGCCGCGGAGGCAGCGCTGTTCAGCACGGCCGGAGTGATCGGTGCATATGAGCATCGCGACTGGGTTGCTGTGCGCGAAGCGGTCGATCTCCTGGAATCGTTTGGCGAAAAGGCGCCGGACTTTGTCCTGGCCCACCTCGAGCGAAGCCCGCTACCGGAACGACGCTCGCCGCGGAAGCCCGACAAGCGCCGGCCCGCGCCTTCGAGCGCAGAAGGCGCGGTTGCCAGGGAGGAACGGCATGCAGCGGCACTTAAGGTCGTCGAGGCGTTCGAGAACGAGGGGATGCCTTTCGTGCTTTACTTCCGGAAGTTCGATTTCGAGGTATTGCACGGACCGTTTGAATTCGGTCCCAAGCTAACGGAGAACGCTCTGAGGGATGCACTACCACCGGAGGTCGAAGTAATTACGATCCAGGACCACGGGCAAATGACCTACAAGTACCGGTCCTCACGGCTTCAAAGGGAAGCGCCGGCCTTGCTGCTCCCGGATGAAACCTGGCAAGAAGCCGCCAGAGCCTTGATTCCTATTGCGGACCTGATTGTTTCGGAGCCGCTGATGCTAACTGAAGGCGTGCGGCTTGAACTACAGATGATCTACGACGCACATCGCTGGGATCGAACAGTGCTGTTGCTGCCGCCCTTCAACTCCTATCTGTCGACCATCGACAACGACAGCTTGATTCAGATGTTTCCACGTTGCATCTGGGCTGACTCTCTACATCACGAGCACTTCACGGATTCTCCGGTAATTAAAGATTTGTTGGAGCGAATACGTGTAATCGCCCGGCTACCACTCGAAACACGGCGCACACTCCGCGACCTTGCGATGCGCGACAAGGCATATCCAATTGATCTCATACCGATCGCACAGCACTTCGAAACTACGGCACGCCTTGGGTCAGTTTTCAATGAGAAGGACGAGACCACCAGGTACTACGCGTTCTGGCAGATGTTTCGTGCAGTAGGGATCAGGGGTGTTAGATACAACGAGGGCGACAAGTCGAGTACCAACCGCTGTGAGTGGGCTCACTCCTATCTCGAAATGAGCAAGATCATGTGCGACCACTCGAAAGAGGGTGAAAAGGTGATCCTCCAGGGTGATCCGGCAGAAGCCCAGCTCCTGGTGCAGTCGGCCTACGGGCTCATTCAGGACCTTGAAGACGACATGTTGGTGCGAGTTCTTCGCGCTGAAGCCGAGGAGCAGTGGGAAAGCCTGTTGCGGCTGGAGCAAGTCATGAAGGAAAAACCGGATCGCTTCGAGATACGACCGCGGTATGGTCCGCTGATCAAGAAAAAACTCAAGCAATCAGACAATCGTACCGAAGCGTAAAACTCGTGATATTCGAGGCCGATTGCTTGACATATGATGGGCGCAGCGTTAGCCTCCGCATCAAAGAGCGCAGTGACTTTTGCAGGTGGGTCGCGCGACGGCAAACGATCCCACGGGCGGCTTGTTGATAACGAGTCTCCGGTTTGTCAAAACCTGATTACATCATTCTTCGGATTTTAATTTGTCAGGACTTCACCTCGACTCAACTGATACTTCGAGGCTGCCTCAACAAAAACGGAATTGGGAAACGAAGAGTACCCTGCTGATTTCTACCAAGGCCCGGCTTATGCTCTCATCATCGGCATAAGAAAATACAAGTATGGCAAGGAGCCCGGCCAGGAACTGGAAGATCACGAATTTCCTTATCTGAAAGTCGCCGATAAGGACGCCTTTGATCTGGCCAGCTTTCTCCGCACCAATCAGTTCATTAAATATAACGTAACAGAACTAATCGACGAGCAGGCTGAACTTTGGAAGATCAAAGATGAGTTTGAAACGTTGCGCAAAAACTGCAAGAAATCTGAGGTCAAAAATCCCCTGGTCATCGTTTACTTTTCCGGACATGGATGGGCCGATGCAGATGGTCGCCATTACCTGGTTCCCTATGAAGCCAGACGCAATAAACTCTTTGCGACCGCTCTCCTTAATAAAGACTTCAACTTCTGCCTGGATCAACTGGAAACCAACAAACTCGTAGTGCTCATCGATACCTGCCACGCGGGGGCGATTGGTGGAGGAGGCATAAAGGGGGCCTACGACCTTCATCAAGATCTGACCGCCCGAGAAGGCCGGTACGTTATTGCTTCGTGTGGTCCCAATCAAAAATCTTATGAATGGAAAGAAAAGAAAAACAGCATCTTTACCGGCCGCCTGCTCGAGCTCTTGAAAGGTGAGACCGACGATTTCGACAAATCTGATGATCCGGAGATCGACATCTCCGAGCTCTTTCCTGCTCTCCGCGACAAAGTCGCTGCTACCGCCCGCGAGGAATATGATGCGGATCAAGAACCAATCAGCGAGATGGGCGGCGGCGAGAAAATCGTTTTGGCGATTAGCAAACGGATCCTGGAGCGAAAGCAAGAAGCAAGCGATCAACAAACGATTAGTCGTTTTCTCGATTTGATGTGCAATGAGATCAAGGGAGCGGCAGCGACCAGTCTGAAAGCCTCGATCGCGACTGATTTAAGGAGCTTCGTGCGTGAGCAGGAAAAGGTCGAGGGTTTTGATGATTTTTATGATGTTTTTAGCGAGCAATTGGGGCTATGGAAAGCGAGCCCGGTTACCTACAGATTCCCGGTTGGATGTAAGCGTCTCATTAACAGTTATAAATTTGCGAGTGAAGCTGCATCAGCTTCACGGAAACCTGTAGCTCAGGAATCAGCCCAACAGGTAGATGATCTGGTGACGCCTGACAAGTCCCTGATTGGCTTTCAGGACCGTTCCGTCATCTCCAGAGAAATTGGTCAAACAATCGCCACGCCTCCTCCCGGACTGGAAAGCCGTCCCGTGCCGTTTGAAGTCGGAGCCAAGCCGAAACCGCACAATCTTTTCAATGCCAGGATTAAGGCGGGGAGTGGGGAGCGGATTGAACCGCCAAAGGTCTTTGTTAGTTATAGCCGTAAAGACCAGCCGTGGCTTGACAGCTTCAAGGAAACATTAGCTCCCCTTGTCTCCAACAAGATAATTGATCTCTGGGCCGACACGGACATAGACGCGGGTGACAAATGGAAGGAAGAGATCGATCAAGCGCTGGATTCGATGAAGGTCGCCGTGTTGCTGGTCACCAAACATTTTCTCAGTTCTCCTTTCATCCTGAATAACGAGTTGCCGCGGATCTTGAATGGCGCACGTGACAAAGGAGTAAAGATAGTCTGGATCAAAGTGAGCGCTTGTATGGTTGAGGAGACACCGATCTTTGGCTATCAGGCGGCGCATGACCCCAAGGTTCCATTGGATAAACTCAGCTATCCGGAATGCCAGGAAGTGCTAAGCCAGATAGGGATGAAAATCAAAAAGCTAGTTCTCGGCAACTGATGAGCGAAACGCAATCAACTGATATCAGGCGCTGGTTGGAAGCCGCCACACCGGCAATGGTGCGCGCGGGCGTCGATGCAAACAACGCGAACGCCATTCTTGCGGGGATTGAGAATTCTCTCGATCCGAATGCGAGTTGGTTCGATGTTTGGATGTCTATCGATGACGAGATCGGCAAAGCACAGCCCGAGTTACAGAAAAGCCTCATCAAATTCCGGTCGTGGTTTGAAACTGAAATTACTGCAGCCGCAGTGGGCCGAATTAAGGATGCATTTGAGCGAAATGCGGAAGATGGTTGGCGCGAGTGGCTGACAACCCTTGCCGAAGCCATTACCTATTTTCGTTTGGTCTTCAGTGCCCGCCTCTTTGAAGCATCGTTTCCTTTTAAAGAGCCGGATCGCCAAATTGTCGAACAACTCCGGGCTTGTGTCACTTACATGTCTCATGGTCGCTGGGCGGAGGCGTACAAACAGCTTCATTACCTGGGCCAGCAGGATTGGTTGCCCGCGCTCGTTCGCGCCAGGATACTGGCCGTCCTGAGCCAGATACAATCAATTCATTTTGGCGCTGACGTTAAGGCCAAAGAATTTGTTGACGCGGCCGAAAAGCTTGCGCCCGACGACACTCTGGTTCTATGCGCGGTGGGACAGTCCTGGGTGAAAAAGGACGTGAAGAAGGCCGAAGCATACTTCACGCGCGGTATCGAACTCGCCCCTGGAATTGCGAACCCCTATTGCGATCTTGGCGACTTGTACGACAGTCAGGGAGAATCAGATATAGCCAGGTCCTTCTATGAGGCGGCCATTGAGAACTCTCCCGGTAATAGTCTTGGCTATGGAAGACTGATGAGTTTTCTTGGCCGGCCTGCGACGTTACAGGAGTTTGAGAGTAGGCTCGCTCCGCTATTTAGGACTGGCATTACTGTCAGTCCCGAAGAGGAGTATCAGTTCCACCTCGATTTCGGAAATATCTACGAGCAGAGCCTTCAATTCGACACCTCACGCGCGGCTTATCACAAAGCAATCGAGCTTGACCCAGACAGGCCTGCTGCCTACGTAGCCCTGGGTGGGAGCTATGAAAAGGAGAAACAATTCGACGAGGCGAAGGCAGTCTACCAGAAATTGATCGAGGTAATTCCTGACAGTTATGAAGGTTACCTGGGCCAGGCTTGGTTAGCGCAACAAAGGGAGCTGTGGGCCGAAGCCCTGGAGTGGTATCAGAAGACGCCGCGTAACGTGGAAGAACTTACCGGCATTTTCGAAGCGAGAGTCGGCGAGATGTATGCGCGGCTCAAGGAGTATCCAAAAGCAGAAGCGATCGAGAAGCGTGTGTTGCGAGCCAGCAACAGCAACGAGTCAGCAAAATTGGCGCTGATAATCATGGCCGGGGATTATTACCGTGAGTTGAACGACCCCGATCGCGCCAGACGTCTCTACGACGAAATGCTCGAGATCCTGGGTGATTCCTTCAGGGGCGAATACCACAATCAGTTAGGCAATCTCAGTTATTACTTCGCGGACTATGAACAAGCCGCGATCGAATATCAGAAGGCGCTGGAGCACACCGCAAAACCGATCTTTTATCGCAATCTCGCACTCGCATACAAAGAGTTAAAGAAGTATGAAGAGGCGGCCGCCGAACTCGAGAAAGCCTTTTGCCTCGACAATGATTCCCGCGCACACAACAAAGAAAAATCGTTGTTGCTGAACATGGAAGGCAATGACTTTTATGCGCAGGGCAATTATCGAAGGGCTATCGAGCTTTACAGTGAAGCAGTTGTGTGTGATCCGGCGAATGACATTATCCAGGCCAATCTGGCGGGTGCCTGGGAGAACTTGAGAGAACCGGGCCAAGCCATTGAGGCAATAACTAATGCTATCTCCGCATATGAAGCGGCGCGCCTCATCAAACCGTCTGACAAGTACGACCGCGCGATCGACAAGCTGAGTGCCAAGCAAGAGTTTCTGCAACGTTATGGCCAGAGCGCAACCGACTGGTTACCTGTAGTGACTCCAATCGCGGTCGAAGTTTCTTCCGACTTGATTCCGTTTATTGAAGGACCTGTTCCAAACTCGCTTTCCGAAGAATTGAGCGAGTGTCTGGTGGAAATGAAAACGCGGGTTACGGATACGTTGGGCGTCCCGCTGCCCGGTGTTCGTTTTAGAGGAAACGAAAGTGAACTCACGCCCGGAATGTATGTATTTCTCCTTGGCGAAGTGCCTTTGATATCAGGAACGTGTAAGAGTCAAGGGCGATTTTTTCCGGGCTCAAAAGAGACCCTGACGCCTGCCGGGATTGAAGGTGAAGAACACATCAATCCCGTAACACGCGAAACAGGATTTTGGCTTGGTGAAGACGACGCAAAAAAAGCTGAAGCCGCCGGCCATGAACTTTGGAGCCCAATCGAGTATCTCGTTCGTCACCTCGAATCGGTGCTGGAGCACAACCTCTCGGACTTTGTCGGACATCAGGAAGTTTTCGAACTGACCCAAACGAATAATACTGAGGCAGAGAATCGGTTGCGTTCCGATCGCAACATGCTGACTTCGTTAACACTGGTCTGCAGCGCGCTGCTGGCCGAGGGGGCGCCGATAACTCCCTTTTCCGAAATCTACGATGAGTTTGTGCGACTCTATGCCACTGGACTCAACTCGCAATCGATTGTCGAGAGTATTCGGTCCCTGGAATCAATTCGGCCACACCTGCCGGGAAACAACTCCGAGTTTTCTCTCTTTACTCTTAGCCCGCAATTCGAATCAATCCTGAAGAGCTCTGTTTGCAGTTCTAAAGTCGGGTCCGTTCTGGCAATGGAACCCGAGCAGTGCCAGGAGGCATTGGCAGCGGTTCGCAATTCCATCAATGCGAAGCAGAATTTAATAGTCGTTCGAGACGCGGAGTTACGGCCGCTGGTTCGATTACTACTCGAGATTGAGTTTCCGGAGATCCCGGTCCTCTCGCAGCGTGAACTCAGATCAGATATCGACTTTGAGAGCGCCCAGGTTATCCAGCTCGAAGATGAAGGGCAGGGTTCTGAAATACCCATTGCCCGGACGGTTTCAGGCAACGTAGAAATCGCGAAAAGCTCCACGCCTGATTTGCCGATAACTGATCCCGCGATAACTGTCGAGATAAACAACAGCTTACTTAAGAATGAATCCGCCGCCGACGTTCAGGGGCTGGAGCCGTTGATCTCGATGATGCGTGATGGGTTGTTCTATGAGTTGGGCGTAATGCTTCCGAAGATCCAGATAGAAGTCAACAGCTCGCTTCAGCCCGACCAGTTCAAATTCAGGATCAACGGGACTGAATCGGGAGTGATCGAAGGGCTCAAACCCAATGAGTTTCTGGTTAATGACACAGCGAGTCGACTGTCACTTGTCGGAATAACCGGCACAGACAGATTGAATCCAGCCAACGGAAACCCTGCCAGCGTGGTTGAGAATAAGGACGATGCGTTACAGCGCTGCACACAATTGGGTTTGATCACGTGGGGACCCGCAGGATACCTGGTGCTGGAGTTGTCGCGCCAGGTACGGAAGGAGGCGGCAGGCTTTCAAACCACGGCCGTGACGAAGTACATGATCGAAACATTGCGGCCGCCATATCCCGATCTCCTCGATACTGTGTTAGCGAAGTTCACCATCGACCAACTCACCGTGTTGTTACGAAACCTCCTCGACGAAGGCATTTCGATTCGCGACCTGCGGGCGATCCTGGAAGCGCTCTTATCAGTCAGCGGCACGATCGGTATTGATATGAGTCGCTACATCGTCTTTATGCCGCAGGCGCAAAGCCTGTATCCGCTCAGCGGCGAAGGTTTGCCGGCTTTAACGATGGACAACTATACCGACGCGGTGCGCATGTCTCTAAAAAGATATATCTCCTACAAATACACGCGCGGGTCCGGCACCTTGCTGGTCTATTTGATGGATCCGCAAACCGAAAAGAGATTCACAGATACCGGCCAGCCTCTTTCTGATAAGGAGAAAGAGGAATTCATTCAAGCCATAGAGGGCGAGATTAATACAAGATCTGAAATAGCCCAGAGTTCCACGATCTTGACCAGCACGGAGGTCCGGCGTGCAATCAGAAACACTCTGAAGGAAAAATTCCCCAATCTTGCCGTCGTCAGTTATCAGGAGTTGTTGCCGGAGACAAATATCCAACCGTTGGCACGTGTTTCCTGGATCCCGGCAGCAGAAACAGCTTAAGTCCTTTCTCCCCAACGTGCGCTCCCTAAAATTCAGACACGAAATCTCAACAATTTCGTCTGCGAACTACGTATGTCTACGAATAGACGAAGCTCAATGCCAGCGCTCATAATTTCCCCGCTCCACAAATTTAGGTTAGGTATCTACACCCCGACTGATCCGCTCAATCGCGACCACTGAGAGAGGAGAAAACTATGGCAGCAGAGACCGCCCCCTACGGTCGTGTCAAGCAGCCGCGCACTCTCGTCGAAATGAACTGGGATCCGATTACCCGCATCGTGGGTAGTCTCGGCATCTACACCAAGATCGATTTTGCCAATCGCGAAGTGGCGGAGTGTCACAGCACGTCGTCGATCTTTCGTGGGTACAGCATTTTTATGAAAGGCAAAGATCCGCGTGACGCGCACTTCATTACGAGTCGCATCTGCGGCATCTGCGGCGACAACCACGCCACGTGTGCGACGTATGCACAGAACATGGCGTTCAATGTCAGGCCGCCGGCGATGGCCGAGTGGATCGTGAATCTCGGCGAGGCAGCCGAGTACATGTTTGACCACAACATTTTCCAGGACAATCTGGTTGGCGTTGATTTCTGCGAACAGATGGTCAGGGAAACAAATCCGAGCGTGTGGGAAAAAGCGAAGACCACTGAAGCACCGCACGCGGCCGATCATGGCTATCGCACCATAGCCGACATCATGACGGCGTTGAATCCTTTCAGTGGCGAGTTTTACCGGGAGACGCTGCACGTCAGTCGCTACACGCGCGAGATGTTTTGCCTGATGGAAGGACGGCATGTGCATCCGTCGACGTTGTATCCGGGTGGTGTTGGCACGGTGCCGACGATCCAGTTGTTCACTGATTACATCGTTCGCTTGATGCGGTATTGCGAGTTCATGAAGAAGGTGGTGCCGCTGCACGACGATCTTTTCAATTTCATGTACGAAGCATTGCCGGGTTACGAGAAGGTTGGCCAGCGACGCGTGTTGCTTGGTTGCTGGGGATCGTTTCAGGATCCGTCAGTTTGCGATTACACCTACCAGAACATGAACGAGTGGGGCAATGCGATGTACGTGACGCCCGGCGTCGTGGTTGATGGAGAGTTAGTGACCACCAATCTGGTGGACATCAATTTAGGTATTCGCATTCTGCTTGGCAGTTCTTACTACGACGATTGGGAAGGCTCGGAGACGTTTGTCGACAAAGATCCGCTCGGCAATCCGATTGATAAACGACATCCGTGGAACCAGACGACGATTCCGCGTCCGCAGAAGCGTGACTTCGACGGTAAATACACGTGGGTGATGTCGCCGCGCTGGTATCACGAAGGTGAGAAGAGCGACAAGAAATACCTGGCGCTTGATACGGGCGGTGGTCCAATCGCTCGTTTCTGGGCCACTGCACTGGCAGGCCGGGTCGATATCGGATACGTGAAGGCGACTGGACACAGCGTGAAGATCTACCTGCCGAAGACGGCGATGAAGCCTGAGGTGGAGTTTGAGTGGAAGATTCCGAAGTGGAGCAATGCGATTGAACGTGATCGGGCACGAACATATTTTCAGGCCTATGCAGCAGCTTGCGCGCTCTACTTCGCTGAACAGGCACTGGCAGAGCTGCACGCCGGTCGAACGCAAACGTGGTCTGAGTTCAAGGTACCTGAACAAGCGATTGGTTGCGGATTTCACGAGGCGGTTCGTGGCGTGCTTTCGCATCACCTTGTGATCCGCGATGGAAAGATCGCGAACTACCATCCATATCCACCGACGCCGTGGAATGCAAGTCCATGCGATATTTACGGCACCCCTGGTCCATACGAGGATGCGGTGCAGAACACGCCGATTTTCGAAGAGAACGGCCCCGACAAGTTTAAGGGGATCGATATCATGCGCGCGGTGCGCAGCTTCGATCCCTGTTTGCCTTGCGGTGTCCACATGTACCTGGGCAACGGCAAGGTTTTGGAAACTCACCATTCGCCGATGTTCGGGATGGTGAAGTAAGCCGCAAAAAGGCACAAAAGGCACAAAAGAAAAACACAAAATGCCTTCTATCGAAAAGATTGAGGGGTTGGTTCGGGCGGTCGAGGAGTTGCCCGATCCGTCTGCGCGTGCGAGCGCGCTGGAGCTGGTCCAGGCGCTCATGGACTTTCATGGTGAGGCGCTCGATCGGCTCATGGAGATTGTGGCTGCGCAGGGCGAATCCGGACATTCGATTTTCCATAAGTTCAGTGGAGATGAGTTAGTCAGCACCCTGCTCCTGGTATATGGCCTACACCCTCTGCCACCGAAGACACGTGTGTACGAAGCAACTCGTTTTGTCCAGATCCAAAAACAAGCCACGGATAACAAGGATATAAATCCGGATTTCCTCCGTGTTGTCCGTGGCTGTGATTTGTGCAGCATCGAATTGGGGCCGGATCATCCTCATCTGGTGGAGCCGGCAACAAGAAGGTTGGTCTGTGCTTGTCAGGCCTGCGCCATTCTTTTCAGTAGTGCGGCTGAGACGAAGTACCGGCGTGTGCCGAGCAGCGTGCGATACCTGCCGGACTTTCATTTGACTGATGCGCAATGGGAAGGCCTGATGATTCCGATCAACATGGCCTTCTTTTTTCAAAGTAGCGCCGCGGGCAAGGTGATTGTTTTGTATCCCAGTCCTGCCGGCGCTACTGAATCTTTACTTGATTTCGAATCGTGGCAGGAGATCGTGGCCGGCAATCCAGTGTTGCAGGAAATGGAAGCTGACACTGAGGCGCTGCTCGTCAATCGAGTGCAGGGCGCGGCGGATCATTTCATCGTACCCATCGACGAGTGTTACCGGCTCGTCGGCTTGATTCGAACTAAATGGAAAGGGCTCGCAGGTGGCACAGAAGTTTGGGAAGCCATCAACAGTTTCTTTACTGAACTGAGAAGACGAGCGAAAGGAGTTGCGGAGATAGCACATGCCTAATCTGGAATTTTCAATTGACGGCGCCGAAAAAATCTCATTCGCCGCCTCACCAATGCTGTCGTTCAAGTTGAACATACGCAATGCCGACCGCGAGGAGCGGATTCAGTCGATTGCGTTGCGTTGCCAGATTCAGATCGAAACCAACAAACGGAAATACTCCGAGACGGAACAAGCACAACTCTTCGAACTTTTCGGCGAACCCGAACGCTGGGGGCGCACGCTGCGATCGATGTTGTGGACGCACACGAGTGCAATGGTGCCTCCGTTTCAGGGTGAGACGACCGTCGGTTTGACGGTGCCGTGTACATTCGATTTCAACGTAGCTGCTACCAAGTATTTCGGGGGACTCGAGGATGGTGTGGTGCCGTTGAATCTGATGTTCAGCGGTACGGTGTTTTTTGAGAGTGATGCGGGTCTACAGATCGAACAAATTTCCTGGGACAAGGAGGCGCATTTTAAATTACCAATTCACGTTTGGAGCGAGATGATGGACCACTATTATCCGAACACTGCGTGGTTATGTTTGCGTCGCGATGTATTCGAGAAGCTGGCGCGCTACAAGATGGAGCATGCAATCCCGACCTGGGAACAGGCGATCGAAAGCCTCATTCCTGTTCCCGCGAAACCAGCGGAAGAAGAACTCGTGGTTGAAGGGAGCTTGCCATCGTGAAAGCTGCGATGAGCCAGGTTAAAAGCAGCAGTCTGGTTGAGAGGATTGCGGATGCGGTGCTCTACGAAGGTTACATTCTCTATCCGTATCGTCCGTCGTCTGTGAAGAACCAGCAGCGTTGGAATTTTGGTGTGGTTTGTCCAACAGCGTATGAACTGGCGCAACAAGGCAGTGAAAGCTCGACGATGCAGACCGAGTGTTTGATTGAAGCCGATTCGTCGACGACGATCGATGTGAAGGTGAGATTTCTACACCTGTTACTGCGCGAGCTGGGCGAGAATGTTGCTGATTGCCAGTTGCCGCGAACATGGCAGGAAGCCCTGCCGCGTGAAGTGATATTGCCGCAGGTGAAGATCGGCGAACTCGAGTCGCCTCACAGCGTCAAGTTTCATTTTCCTGCGAGCAAAACAACTGAAAGTTTAGACGCGACCTCATCCGGCGTGATCAGTCGAACGCAGCATGAGATTGACGGTGAAATCGAAATCACAGCAAATCGAGCGATCGACAATGAACAATTGCTTAAGCTTTCCGTCGTTATTCGCAACCTTACGGCGTTCCCGGATGCAAACGACAGGTCTCGTGACGACGCGCTGTTGCGCTCATTCGTTTCCACGCACACGATTCTCGAAGCCCAGCGAGGTTCGTTTGTTTCGCTTCTTGACCCTCCCGCTCATTACAAAGCCGCCGCATCGGAATGTACAACCGTGGGAACTTATCCCGTGCTGGTTGGCGACGAAGGTGATCGCAGTTGCGTGCTTTCGTCGCCAATCATCCTTTACGACTATCCGCAGATCGCGTCGCAGAGCGCAGGCAATCTGTTTGATGGAACTGAGATCGACGAGATATTGACCTTGCGAATCATGTCGTTGACTGACGACGAGAAACGCGAGTTGCGTAGCGCGGATGAACTCGCGCGACAGTTGTTGGACAGAACGGAGTCAATGTCACCCGAGCAACTGATGAACCTGCACGGCGTGATGAAGAAGTGTGAATAGTCTATGAACGAGTGGGAGTGGCAACTACTTGAAGACAAGACGATCCTGAATGTTGTCAGGGTCGGCGACGTCGAATTCAAACAAGGCGATCGCGTTCGTCTGAAACCTCGTGCGCGTGGCGATGTCTTTGATCTGGCGCTGGCGGGCAAAACAGCAGTGATCGAAGCAATCGAAGAAGACTACGAAGGCCGCGCGCACCTGGCCGTAGTGCTCGACGATGATCCGGGCCGCGACCTGGGGATTTTGCGCCAGCCCGGTCATCGTTTCTTCTTTTCTGTTGATGAGGTGGAGCCTTTGTGATGTCGCCTCCGAGTGTGCTGATCGCCGGCATTGGAAACCTCTTTCTGGGAGACGATGCGTTCGGGTGTGAAGTGTTGAAACACCTGAGCCAGCGTGCCTGGCCGGATAATGTGCGCGCGTTTGATTTTGGAATTCGCGGGTTTGATCTCGTTTTCGTGTTGATGGAAGGTATCGATCTGACGATCTTTGTTGATACTGTTCGTCGCGGTGGAGCGCCCGGCACGCTCTACGTGATCGAGCCCGACCTGGATGAGTTGGAGACGCTCGATTCGGGCGCCATGGTGATAGAGACGCACGGGATGGATCCTATGCGCGTGTTGAGCCTGGTGAAATCGATGGACGGAAAACTCAACAAAGTGATGCTGGTTGGGTGTGAACCGGAAACATTCGGTCCGGAAGAAGGTTTGATAGGTTTGAGTGATGCGGTGGCAAGCGCGGTGCCCGAAGCGGTGAAGTTGGTTGAGTCGTTGGTGGCAAAACATCTCGAAACGCCGGCGCAGAAGATCAAGAACGAGGTAAAGGGCAGGTTCGACATCGGATTTATATCCGCGTAAACCGTGGCGAAATTTTGGCCGATGCACGAGCTTTCGATAGTCTTGAGCATGATCGACATGGCGAGTGAGGAGGTTGATCGCCACGGTGGTGGGCGTGTGACTGCGTTGCACCTCAAATTGGGCCAACTGTCGGGCGTGGTCAAAGAGGCGTTAACCTTTTCGTGGGAGATCGCTTGTCAGGGCACGGCCTTGGAGGGATCGCAACTGATTATCGAAGAAACCGAAGGAAGAGAACTCGAAGTTGTTGCTCTCGAGCTTGAAGCAGCAGAGGAGCTGGTGACATGAGCGGTCAGCCGCGCATGGTGGAGGTCAGACAAAACGTTCTCAAGCATAACGACGTGCTTGCACGTGCGTTGCGCAAACGTTTTGAGGATGCGGGCGTCTTCGTGATCAGCATGGTCTCGACGCCCGGCGCCGGCAAGACAGCACTCCTCGAACACACGCTCACGCAGATGCGTGCCGGCGGTTTGCGCGTGGCGGCCCTCGTCGGCGATCTCGCAACCGAGAACGACGCACGTCGACTCGCTCGCAGCAACGCGCCGGTAAAGCAGATCGTCACCGGAACGATCTGTCATCTGGACGCAGACATGGTCCAAAACGCGCTCGATGAATGGAACCTTGCCGACCTCGATGTGTTATTCATCGAAAACGTCGGCAATCTCGTTTGTCCCTCCAGTTACGACTTAGGCGAGCACTTGCGACTGGTGCTGATGTCCGTCACCGAAGGCGAAGACAAACCGTTGAAGTATCCAACGATCTTCAACACCGCAGACGTGGCGGTAATTACAAAGATGGACCTCGCCGAAGCAGTGGAGTTTGACCTGCACACAGCGAGAGAAAACATCAAGGCAGTCCGCCCCGGTATGCACACGCTCGAACTATCGGTGAAGAGCGGCGCCGGCATGGATAATTACTTTAGACTTTTAGATTCAAAGATTGAGGTTAGAGCTGAATGTGTCTCGCAATCCCGGGCAAGATAGCTGAGATCGTAGACGTCGAAAACCAGATCGCAAAGGTTGAAGTTGAGGGCGTCAGACTGAACATCAATACTGCCCTGCTTCCTGAAAACGAGACGCGCGTCGGCGACTACGTCTTAATCCACGTTGGCTTCGCCATGAGCAAGATTGACGAACACGAAGCTCAGGAAACTCTGCGCATTCTGAAAGAGCTTGGCGAATACCAGAACGAACTTGAGCAGTTTCAGTGAAAGCCGCAGATGAACGCGGACAACGCCGATCTGATCAGCGTTGGTCCGCGTTCATCTGCGGCTAAATTCAGGTATAGTGGAATTGATGTTAGAGAACCTGGATTCACTGAGCATGCTGGCTGTTTTGGGTATCGGGCTGGTGTTTGGCCTGAAACACGCCACGGAAGTCGATCACGTCGTCGCTGTCTCGACCATTGTCAGTCAGCACCGGAATGTTTTTCATTCAGCGTTCGTCGGGGCGCTGTGGGGGATCGGACACACGGTGTCGCTGCTGGTGATTGCCGTTGTCGTGCTGTCGTTGCGTATTGCGATTCCGGAACGAGTGAGTGGCTGGCTGGAACTTGGCGTCGCGATCATGATCATCTGTTTAGGTGTTAGTGCGCTGCGGCGTGCCTTGCGGAAGAACAGCGAGGTTCACGTACACCAGCATAGTCACGATGGCCTGTCTCACACGCACGTTCACTTTCATGAAGAGGAGACGAAACACGAACCTGCTACGCCTTCGCAGCACTCGCACATCGTCTCGCGTCTCGGCTGGAAACCGGTGTTGATTGGCATGATGCACGGCCTGGCCGGCTCCGGAGCGTTGACGCTGCTGGTACTGACGCAGATTAGTTCATCGTGGATCGGCTTCTTGTACGTAGCGACTTTTGGTCTTGGCTCGATCGTCGGAATGCTCCTGATGTCGGGAATAATCGGTCTGCCCTTCGCGCTGGCTTCCAGAAAACTGACTCACCTTCACCAGGGAATACAAACACTTGCGGCCGTTCTCAGCATCTGCTTCGGAATCTGGTACGCGTACGAGGCCGGCTCAAACGCGACGTTGTTCTAACTGCGTCACGGCGAGATTCGCACATTGGCGCGCTTATACGCATGCCGCGGGCGATCGGGTTCAAAACTTAACTACTTACCCCTCGTCGCCGAGATACTGCAACTAGTCAAACCATCCGCAGATTACACAGATTCCAAATCTGTGTAATCTGTGGATCATGACGCGAACGCGAACGCTTCTGCTTATCGGTGTTGCCATTGCTCTCCTCACGAGTTGGCTTTTCCTCACGCAGAATTGTCCGAGTGCAGGGATAGCTCTCAGCAGCAGGGCGCGGCAGCTTCACCGTCTGAAGAATCGAACCGCACTCCCGCAGGCTGCCGACTTCGATTCGCGCATTACGTTAGCTGAGTTACTTAAGCCGGGTGACGATACTAATCGCTGGTCCACTGATCGCGCCGCGAGGATTCAGGGCGAAGTGATCGACGTTGAGCATGCCGGCGCCGAAGCCACCAACTGTTTCAGTCCCTGGGATCGCGACATCCACGTTCTGATTGCCATCCGGAAAGGCGCCTCGAAAAGCGAGCACGTCGTGCTCGAGGTTACGCCTCCGATACGAGACTGGGCCGCGAAGCAGGGAATGGACTGGACTGAAAAAACTCTACAGGCGCAGTTGATTGGCCACTGGGTTGAATTCGAAGGCTGGTTGTATTTCGACGTCGGTCACGCAGAGGAATCCGAGAGCATCGCGCCGGGTAATCCGAACAACTGGCGCGCCACTGCCTGGGAGATTCACCCGATTACGAAAATCACGGTACTCAGGTAGCGCTATTCGTTGTCTAACAGCCGGGTAGTGTTTTCAGTGACACTCGGAGGCTGGGCTAATTCGTTTGTTCTCACTTGCTGGCGGCCAAAGCCGGGCATCGGGAGGTTAGTTGCAGGCGGTAACGAGCCGCGGGCTGTGGTTGGATTTAAGACGGATGTTTGCGCGACTTGATTGAGCATGGGCGCATTCTTATCGCTGAAGAGACGCGCGTAAAGCATCATCACTGCTGCCACAAAAAACGTGAAGATCGGAACAATCATCGGCCCGCCGTCGTCGACCCCGATGCTGATCATCAGGAAGATAGGAAACAGCACTGCACTGAAGAACATCAGTTTTGCTGCCCGGCGTATTCCCTTGCGTCGTGGTGACAATGGGGCAGTCTGCTGGTCGTCAACACGTTTTACCGGCGGGCGACCCCCCGCGAGCCACTCCGCCAACCCGCTCAGCGCGAAGCCACAACGCGAACAAAACCTCATCTCATCGGAGATCTGCTGCTGACCACAATTAGGACAATACATAAACCCTCGTTGAGGATGATTTTAGCTGAACCGATGACAGTACGGTAACACGCCCGATGAGGTTCGCCATTGTTCGGTTGCAGATGCCACGGGCTTGTCCCGTGGAGTCTCACGCTTGCCGCTACTTGACGCGCAAAATAACATCGCCTAGATGCCACGGCCTTGTGCCGTGGAGTCTCACGCTTGCCGCTACTTGAGGCCCTGATAAGACGGCCTAGATGCCACGGCCTTGTGCCGTGGAGTCTCACGCTTGCCGCTACTTGACGCCAAAATAACATCG
>DASVGE010000408.1:0-5389 GCA_036379695.1 Pyrinomonadaceae bacterium
ACCAGCGGGGGCAAGCCCCTCTTCCTGACTTGTTCTTTTGCACATTGTCCTATTAATTCCTGGTTTGTGCTTTTGTGCCTTTTTGTGGCTAAAAACGTATCACCGTATCCGGTCCGCCTTCGATGTGCAGCGTGTCCACAAACCGGATGTGGCGCGACTCCGTGGTCATCACCATCGAATGCGTCCGTTTGCCGGCGCCGAAGAAGCGCACGCCTTTCAACAACGCACCATCCGTCACACCAGTCGCCGCAAAAATGATCTTCTTCCCCGGCGCCAGGTCGTCTGTGTCGTAAACCTTCTTCGGGTCCTTAATCCCCATCGAAGCCAGGCGATCGAGCACTTCGTCCTGCGACGGCACCTTGTCTTTGTCCACTCCCAGCCGCTGCGGATCAAACTCCAGCCGCGCCTGGATCTCGCCATTCAAACACTTCATCGCCGCCGCGGTGATCACGCCCTCCGGCGCGCCGCCAATGCCCATTAACGCATGTATGTTTGTTCCTGCCACCGCCGCTGAAATACCCGCGGAAAGATCGCCGTCAGAGATCAGCCGGATACGAGCTCCCGCCGCTCTCACGTCTGCGATCAGTTTCTTGTGTCGCGAACGATCGAGCACGATAACGGTCAAGTCTTCAATGTCGCGCCCGAGCCGCCGCGCGATGTTCTTGAGGTTGTCTTTCACCGGCGCGTCGATATCGACAACGCCGCGCGACGATGGTCCAACGACGATCTTGTCCATGTAAATATCAGGCGCGTTCAGCAACCCGCCACGCTCAGCCGCAGCCAACACCGCGATCGCATTGTTGGCGCCGAGTGCGCAAAGGTTCGTGCCTTCGAGCGGGTCAACAGCAATATCTACCTCGGGACACGACTCAGCAACCTCTTCGCCGACACCAAAACCGCCACCGACCTCCTCGCCGATGTAAAGCATGGGCGCTTCGTCGCGTTCGCCTTCGCCAATCACGACGCGCCCGCGCATCGGCACCGAGTCCATTACTTCCCGCATCGCCTCAACGGCCACATGATCGGAAAACTTTCGGTCACCTTGCCCCATTGTTCGTGCCGCCGCGATCGCCGCGGCCTCGGTTACGCGCAAGAAATCCAGAGACAGCTCGCGCTCTGTCCTCAGATCGTCACCCATCTGCGTCAGATCTCCTGGTTAAGGGAAGTAAGAGCCTGCTCATACTAACAGAGCAAAGTGCGAATTTGTAGTTTGCGGTAGACAAACGTTAAGTCAGCGAGTAATCTGCACCGGCCTCTTCGTTTCAGCGTCCTCATCACATGGATCGAAGAATAGAACTCGTTATATCCCGGATAAAAAGCGAAACCGCGACCGCGTGGGACAGTAAGACTCTGGCCGCGATGGTAAATCTCTCGCCTTCGCGTTTCCGCCATCTGTTCAAGCAGGAGACGGGGGACGGGCCCGGCTCAATATCTCAAAGAATACCGGTTGCGGAAGGCGGAGAAGCTGTTACGGACCACGTTTCTGTCTGTGAAACAGGTGCTGAAGCAGGTGGGCCTTGGCTCGAACGCGCACTTCGTACACGACTTCCGAAAGCAGTACGGCATGACTCCCACCGCCTATCGCCGCACCGTCGGCTACACCTCCAAACGCAAGCGCCGGAAAAAAGTGCAACGTCGGAAATAGAACAAGCCAGGAATAGAACAAGCCAGGAATAGAACAAGCCAGGAATAGAACAAGTCAGGAATAGAACAAGTTAGGAGGAGGGGCTTGCCCCCGCTGTTGCGATTCGATGAGCGGGGGCAAGCCCCTCTTCCTGACTTGTTCTATTCCTGGCTTGTTCTATTCCTGACTTGTTCTATTCCTGACGGTTCGTTCATGCCCTATAGCCGGTTTGGTCAAAAATTAGCCGTTTTCGACAATAAACAGTCATTGACTACCATCCCGGATCAGATTAGATTGCCACTCGACCCACCACATCGATAACTCATAAAAACGGGAGTGTGAAATATGTTTTTCCAATCCTCACGTGGAATCGTGTGGTCCAGCTTATTGATCCTGCTGCTTGCTGCTTCGGCTTTCGGGCAAGCACCGGAAACAGTCGTGGCTTCGGTAAACAACATCCAGATCACGCAGCAGCAGGTGGATGAGTCGGTGGCCACACAAATCTATCCCTTGCAACAGCAGCTTTACGCGATCAGAAAAGCGGCGCTGGAAAATCTCGCGCAACCGGCGGCGCCAAACAAGAACGGCTTCCTGGCGTTGGCAGAGTTTGATAAGGCTGCAAATGGCGGGAACGAAGATGGGCGAAGGTGAGAGATACGGGGGAGTGCCGGCCGCTGGGCGTGGGACGTGTTCCTATCGCACTAAAAACCCGTCCACAGATTACACAGATTTGTTTCTGTGTAATCTGTGGATGGCTTTGTCTACTTCTTCCAGGGTGGGAGGATTCTGCGTGCGGGCTTCTCTTTCTTCAAGCCCAGGGCCCAGTCGGCCTGCATCAATGTGTGGATGTCGCGCGTTCCTTCGTAGATGATGGCGGCCTTGCAGTTGCGCAGGTAGCGTTCTACTGGATAGTCGTTTGAATAACCGTTTGCGCCATGGACCTCGATCGCCATTGACGCAGCCTTCTCGCTCCGTGTCGTGGCTTGCCACTTCGCCAAACTCGTCGCCTTCGCGTTGGGCTTGCCCTCGTTCTTCAAATACCCGGCGCGTAGCCACAGCAAGTGGCACATCTGGTAATCAGCCTCCATCTCCGCGATCTTCTGCTTTACCAACTGGTGGTTCGCGATCCGGGTGCCAAACGTCTCACGCGTGTTTGCATACAAAACTGACGCGTCACGTGAAGCGCGTATTACCCCGGTCGCGCCGGAAGCAACTGTGTAACGGCCCTGCTCGAGCGCAAACATCGCGATCTTGAAGCCTTCACCCTCTTCACCAACCATGTTCTCCTGCGGCACACGCACGTCCTGTAACGAGAAATAGCCGGTGTTGCCGGCGCGAATGCCCATCTTCCCGTGAATCGTTCCTGATGAGAACCCTTTCATGCTGCGCTCCACGATGAAACACGACATCCCTGTATGGTCGCGCTTGCGTCGCTTCTCTTCGTCTGTCCAGCAGAAGAAAAGAAAGTTGTCAGCTACGTCTGCCAGACTGATCCACATCTTTTCGCCGTTCAGGACCCATTCGTTTCCATCACGGCGCGCTGTCGAGCGTGCGCCCACGACGTCAGAACCGGCGCCTGGTTCGGTCAAGCCATAGGTGGCAAGTTTTTCGCCCCGGGCCTGAGGCGCGAGATATTTCTGCTTCTGCTCCTCGGTGCCCCAGGTGTAGAGCGTCAGCGAATTCAATCCCGTATGAACCGACATCACCACGCGCATAAAAGTATCGACCGCCTCGAGTTCCTCACACACGAGGCCCAGCGAAATGTAGTCGAAACCGGCGCCGCCGTACTCCTCCGGAATGCAAACACCGAGCAGGTTCAATGCCGCCATCTTCTTCAGCACTGACGGCTCAAAATGCTGCTGTTCATCCCATGATTTTATGTGTGGCGCTACCTCTTTCTGCGCAAACTCCCGCACCGTTTGCACCAGCGCCTTGTGATCTTCGGTCAATTCAAAATCGATCATGCACGTTACTCTTTTCAGTAGGGTTGTAAAAATGACCGGACATCTTACCCAGTCAAAACTGCAATGTCCAAAGAGCAGTGTCCACAGATTACGCAGATATCTGTGTAATCTGTGGAAAAGGCTTTGCTATACTTCGACACATGCCGAAAAAAAATCGCGCAGGCGACGTAACCACCGTGGGATTGGTGCAAATGAGTTGTGTGCCGGAGCCCGAAAAGAACCTCAAAAAGGCGATCGCCGGCATCAAGGAGGCCGCCGAACGCGGTGCCCAGATCGTTTGTCTTCAGGAGCTCTTTCGTTCGCAGTACTTCTGCCAAACAGAAGATATCCAGCTCTTCAAACTGGCTGAAACTATTCCTGGCCCATCGACCGAAGCGCTCAGTAAAGTGGCGCGCAAGCATAACGTTGTTATCGTCGCGTCGCTGTTTGAGAGGAGAGCCGCCGGCGTTTATCACAACACTGCCGTCATGATCGACGCCTCCGGGAAAATAGCCGGCAAGTATCGCAAGATGCACATCCCGGACGATCCGCTCTATTACGAAAAGTTCTATTTCACGCCCGGCGATCTGGGGTTTCAAACTCACGACACCACTTACGGCAAGATCGGCACACTCGTCTGCTGGGACCAGTGGTTTCCCGAAGCCGCTCGCCTGACCGCACTCGGTGGCGCGCAGTTTCTCTTTTATCCCACCGCGATCGGTTGGCTCCCCGACGAAGAACAGTCGATGAACGAGGCCCAGCACTCCGCCTGGGAAACTATTCAACGCGGTCACGCGATCGCGAATGGAATCTACGTGGTCGTTGTCAACCGGGTGGGCAAAGAAGGAAAGCTTACGTTCTGGGGCCAGTCTTTCGTGGCGGATCCATTCGGACGCATCATCGCCAAAGCATCAGCCGACAACGAAGAAGTACTGGTGGTCGAATGTGATCTCTCAAAGATTGAAGAGACGCGGCAGAACTGGCCTTTCCTCCGCGACCGTCGCATCGACGCTTACGAGGGGCTCCGTTTCAGATTTGGTGAACCATCATGAATTACGGCCCGCTGGATTTCCTGGGCAACATCGGCGTGGTGATGCTGATGGTCACCTATCTGATGCTGCAATTCAACAAACTCAGCAGCGACGGGCTCGCGTACTCCCTTCTCAACGCGGTCGGCGCCAGTCTCGTCGTCGTGTCATTGCTCTCCAACTTCAATCTTTCCGCGCTGCTCGTGGAAGTCTTCTGGGTGCTGATTAGTCTCGTCGGCATCTACCGGTACTTTCGCTTGAAAGCTCTCCGCTCTGAAACTCTCGATGGCTGAACCACACGCAAAAACTCCAGCGGCGCTCGGCTTCCACATGCCGGCGGAATGGCACCCACACCACTCGACCTGGTTGACGTGGCCCAAGGATCCCGAAACCTGGCCCGGCAGGGTGACGCAAGTCGAAGAGATCTATCTCGAGATGATTGCGGCACTCACTCCGCACGAAGTGGTCGACTTGCTCGTCGACGATCTGCAAACGGAGCAGAAAATACGTGCGAGGTGCGGTGTGGCCAGCGCCGCCCGCATACGTTTTCACCACCTTCAAACAGTTGATTCGTGGATTCGCGACTACGGACCAAACTTCTTGATTGGCCCTGACGGCGCGAACGCATTCAACGACTGGGGCTTCAATGCGTGGGGAAACAAGTACGAAGAGCTAAAGAAAGACGACAGCATCCCACTGCGTTTGGAACCGATCCTGAAGCTGCCGAGATTTGCGCCGGGGATCGTCATGGAAGGCGGGTCGATCGACGTCGACGGCGCCGGTTGCGTGTTAAC
>DASVGE010000409.1:0-13439 GCA_036379695.1 Pyrinomonadaceae bacterium
TTATGATTACTTCTTCTCTATGTAAGCCACTGTAGCACTTCCTCTTCGCTGCCGCTGCGGGTGCCGCCGACGACGTGGATGAAATACTCTTCGAGTGAGACTGGGCCTTCACCGTCACCTTCGAGACGGATTCCCTTTCGCAGCTCGTTCAGTGAGCCGGAGGCAAGCAACTTGCCCTGGGCGATGATGGCGATGTCGCTGCAAAGACGCTCGACGATCTCCAGTACGTGCGAGGTGAGGAATACTGTCAGCCCTCGTGCGGTCAGTCGCGATAGAAGATCTTTCAAGGTGCGCGAGGCGATCGCGTCGACACCTTCAAACGGTTCGTCTAGAAAAAGTATCTCCGGCCGGTGAATCAGGGCGCAGGCGAGTGAGAGTTTCTTCTTCATGCCGTGCGAGTATTCGATGATCAGTTTTCGCGGTTCGTCCTGAAGGTCCATCAGGTCGAGCAACTCTTTCGAGCGTTGCGCGATCTCTTCCCGGCGCAGCCCGTACATGCGTCCGGTAAACGACAACATCTCCGCGCCGGTCAATCGCTCGAACAGGTTCAGGTCTTCAGGCACGACTCCGATGCGTCGCTTCACTTCCATCGGCTGTTTCGCGACGTCGAAATTAAGCACTCGCAACGTGCCGCTCGTTGGACCAAGCAATCCGGTGAGCATCTTGATGGTGGTTGATTTACCGGCGCCGTTGGGACCGAGGAATCCAAAGAAGCTGCCGCGGTTCACGCGCAGGTTGATGTGATCGACGGCGACAAAGTCACCAAACTGCTTGACCAGTGCGAACGTCTCGACCGCCGGCGCTGCTAACACGTTGTCTGACATCAACCATCAGATTAACGTAAGAGTGCTCGCGCGTCATCCGCACGCACATAGGCGGGAAGTTGCCGGTGAGTGCTCATGAGAAAGGCGTTTGAGCTTGGCTGAAGTGCGTTGCCGTGAGTGGCAGCGAGCCGGACGAAGCGGCCAAAGGGCGACCAGCCGTAGTAATAACCGTCTTTCATCGAAAGCAGAATGTCGCCGGTGTGTTTCACTCGATCACTAAAAAGCGACTTGTAGATGTTTGCGAGCGCGTCGGGATAACGATGCGCGGCCGTCCGCTCGAACCATACGGCATCAGTCTCGAGTCCGTTCTGAAACTTACCGAGCTCGAGCGGATCGCCGGTCACTTTTACGTATCGATAACTCTCATCAGCAGGCGAGTATTCGATGCGCGCCTGCCCGCGGTCGCTTTCGATAACCGCGCCGGCGCCATCCTTGTAGACGGCGAAATCAATGCCGGTGAGTTCCACGCTCGCGCGCGCAATCTCCGGAATCTGATCCTCCTGACAATAAAGCGCGGCATAACTGCAAAGGCCAAACGCGGGGATGACGACTTGAAAACCCCGCTGGCGCAGAGTGGAGGCGAGCGGCACGCGGCGATTCTCTTCGAGATTCATGCCGTGATCCGAGAACATCACGATCTCGGTTTCATTACCACAGTAACTCTGAATCTCGCGGAGGATCTTGTCGAGCGACTCGAGCGCGATGCCGAGGCGCGCTGGTCCCTGTGCGTGCAGCAACCCGTCTGTCGCTTTGAGGAACGCGAAGTAGTCGCGGTTCTGTGGCGCGGCTCGGAAGCGTTCGCGAAAGCGCTGCATGTCGGCGCGCCAGATTTTTTCGGGCGCGACGTAGATCAAAAACTCGAACGGCAAAGGCTCCTGGTAGTCGAGCTCGTCCATGTACGACGAAGGGACCTTGTCGGGCGTGCGGCGGCCGAGATACTTCCCAATACCGCCACGCAGTTCTTTTGCCTTGCGATCGAAGTACAAACTTTCATAGCCCGCGGGCGGTGTCGCGCCGAGCATGGCAGACAGGGCGACGTTGGTCATCGTCGGGAAGGGTGACAGCAGGCGTGTCGGCGATCCGAAAGAGTCGAATAATCCACGACTCTTCGCCTGTTCGATCAAACGATGTGGAACTCCGTCGAGACAGAGCAGAAGGCGACGTGGACGTGTTTGTTGATGATTACCTTGCATTACTGTTCCTCGAGTGGTGCCCTATTTCACTGTTCTATCCGCAGATTACGCAGATTGATTAAATATCTGTGTAATCTGTGGATAAAGAACCTCAATTAGGTCACTACTGTTCCTCGTCAGCTTTCGTGAGCTGCTCTCCCTTGTAAGCCTGGCGCAAACCACGCTTCGCTTCATCGTGTGCGTCGTAAACGTTCGGACGCGCCAGTACGGCCTTGTATTGAGACAGCGCTTCGTCTCGTTTTCCTGCCGCATCGTACGAGCGCGCGGCATAAAGATGGGCCATCGTGATCAAACCGGCTTCGCCGCGATCGACTTTGGTTGCGGACAGAAACTCCTTCGCGGCTCGATCGTGATAACCCGCGATCAGGAGTGCCTCGCCATACTTGAAATAGATCAGATCAAGCGCCCGCGCGGCAGTGTCGCGTACGTTTCGATCGCGCAGCATCTCGTCGAAAGTAGCGAACGCTTCTTTTTCCGCCGCCACCGCACCCGCAAGGTCTTTCCCCTTACGTTTGACACCGGCGAGCGAGACCAACGCGTCGGCAGTCTCCAAACGCAGCAGATAATTGCGCGGATACTTTGCGCTGAGTTCACGAGTCAGTTTCAACACATCGTCAAAACGCTTTTCGCGCGTGTAAAGCAGCACTAAAACCGTCTTCGCATCATCCTGCGACCAGCGGCCTTCCTTCGCGACCTGTTCGAGCAACGCGAGTCCTTTCTTCTTGGACCCGCGGAAACCGGAAACGCCGGCCAGTAACTTCACCGGCAACGGCAACGAGCCCACCACGTATTCATAAAGGCCAATGGTTATGTTTGCGTCGATGTACTTCGGATCGAGCTTCAGGACTTCGCGATGATGATTGACGGCGTCGTTGCCGTTCCGCAGCGCCGAGAAGTGGCGTCGCTCGACTGCTTCTTCGAAGGCGGCTTTCAGTCCTTCGGTGTTGGCGAGGAAGTCGAGCGCTTCAATGTTCTTTGGTTCTTGTTTGAGTCGTGCTTCGGCGAGGCGCTTTGCGTCGCGTGTGAGATTGCGAAACTCGGTGATGATCTTCGGATCGACTTTGTCGTCACCGCTCGAATAAAACGATTGGGAACTGTAGAGGGAAACCTGCAAGCGGCGGGATTCATAAAGCGTCTTGATCCAGAGACGCGCGGCGAGCAGTTGATAGCCACCGGGATGGTTCGGGTTGAGACGAACGATCTCTTTGAAATCGGTTTGTGCCTTGTCGTAGTCGATATTGTAAAGCGCGTCGAGCCCGCTGCGCCGCAGTTCCTCAAACCGCGCGCGTTCTGCGTCCGTTAACCATGGCTGTTGTGCTGATACGTTTAAGGCAGCAACCAGCAACAGAACAAATACCCCAAAATACTTCACTCCAAACCTCCAATTAGCCACGGATACCACGGATAAAATCCGGATTTCTTCCGTGTTAATCCGTGGCGAATGACTCCATGTATTTCACGCCCGATCCGGTGTTGAATAGAACGATCCGATCACTTGCCTTAACGTCGCCTGATTCGATCATCTTCTTCAGCGCCGGCAAACATGCCGCACCTTCCGGCGCACAAAACACGCCTTCCGCCGCTCCGATCTCGCGAGTCGCGGCAATCAACTCCTCATCAGTCACCGACACCGCCGTCCCCCCGGATTCACGCAACGCATCAAGTATCAAAAAATCTCCAATCGCCTTCGGCACTCGCAATCCGGACGCAGTCGTCGCGGCGTTTGGAAACTCATCCGCAAACCGCTTCCCTTCTTCAAACGCGCGCACAATCGGCGCACATCCTGCCGCCTGCACCGTCACCATTCGCGGCCGCTTACTTCCGATCCAGCCCATTCGCTCCATCTCGTCGAATGCTTTCCACATTCCGATCAAGCCTGTTCCGCCCCCAGTGGGATAAATAATCACGTCGGGCAATTCCCAGTTGAGTTGTTCTGCGACTTCGTAACCGAGCGTCTTCTTTCCTTCAACGCGATACGGCTCCTTCAAAGTGGAAACGTCAAACCAGCCTTCCGCTTCCTTGCGCCTGCCCACTTCCGCGCCGCAGTCAGTTATCAGCCCATCCATCAACGTCACGTGCGCGCCGGTTTGTTCACACTCGACTATGTTCGCCCGCGGTGTATCGCGTGGCATGAAGATGAACGACTCGAGTCCCGCGCGGGCCGCGTAAGCAGCCAGGGCGCCCGCTGCGTTTCCTGCCGATGGCACTGCGAGTTTTTTCGCACCGAGCTCTTTGGCCATCGACACCGCCGCCGCCATTCCGCGCGCTTTGAAGCTCTGAGTCGGGTTCTGGGATTCGTCTTTGATGTAAAGCTCGCGAAGCCCGATGCTCTCACCCAACCTCGTCGCCCGCAGCAGCGGCGTCCATCCTTCGCCCAACGAAACGATGTTTTCGTCGTTCTCGACCGGAAGCACCTCGCGATAGCGCCAGAGATCCGAGCGTCTGGACGCGAGTGATTCCTTCGTTAAAGTCTTTCGGGCGCGCTCTAAATCGTAACGAACCAGCAAAGGTTTACCGCAGGCGCGACAAAGATTGAGCAACCGACGTGCCTCGTGCTCCAGGCCGCAGAGACCGCATTCAAGATGGGTAACATTCATGGATAGACATTCCTGAGTTAGGTGGGGTGCAATAAATCAGCCACAGATGGACACTGATGTTACGGATAAATCCGTATCCATCTGGCGTTCATCTGTGGCCTCGATACGTTTGCCGTAAGCAGCGGTCAGTGGTTGTGGCTGTTGTTGCCGTCGATCTGGCTGCGGATTTCGCCGCCCGGCCAGGTCGTACTGTGAACGTTCACGTAGGTCGCTCCGGCACGAATAGCCTTGATCAGTTCGTCGATCTCCCCGGTATTCAGACCCTGGTTTCTCGCTGCCTGAGTTGCTGGGATGTTGGGACTGACGTCCGCAGCGAGGATCGTTCCGGAGATGGTTGCGGGCGGAGCAGGACACGGCTGAATTCCCGCGGGACCATTACCCAGGTTAGTACAGAGAAACACGCTGATACCGCCGTTCACGCCAACATTACCGAGGTGGATATGAGCCTGCTGGATAGCGCCTTCCAGGTCGGAATAACTAAGCTCCCAGTCAATTCGCGACTCATCGTTGCTGATCCGCGCGGTAAAGGTTCCGTTGCCGGTGGTCGAGACTGACGGGACCTCGTTGTATCCAACCAGAAATTCGCTAATCTTCTTAAAGCCGCCCTGGGCCATGACAACCGCAAAGGCCGACACCAGGGCGATCACTGCAATAGACGTAACTAGTCTTCGCATCCCTTTTTCCTCCAAAGATTCTGTTGTAGCTAAGTGGGGCGCGCATAATATCACAGGAGGGCCACAAAGGAAGAAGAGATCAGCCACAAAAAGGCACAAATAGCTCAAAAGGATTCCGGCAAAAGCGTTTGTGGTTTTGTGCCTTTTTGTGGCTCCCTTTTGTGCCTTTTTGTGGCTGCCTTTGCCTTCTGCGTTCGCTTCATTTACCTTGTTCCTTCTCTATGGCGATAAGTCTTCTGGCTCTCGATCTGGACGGGACTCTGCTCGATTCTCGTGGACATATTTCTGAGCGCAATCGAATCGCAATCGATAATGCACGCGAACAGGGTGTGCGCGTGGCGCTGGTCACCGGGCGGCGCTTTCGTGATTCGCGCCCCGTGGCTTTGGAGCTCGGTCTCGACATTCCACTGATCTCACATAACGGCGCCTTGACCAAACACGCCGCGACGCTTCAGACGGTTTCAGTGCTGCCACTGCCACTCGCGGCGGCGCGTGAGGCGCTGCGAGTCGGGCGTGAGGCCGGCGCAGACGCGTTGCTGAGTGACGATCACGAGGGATTGGGTGTGCTTGTTTACGATCACATTCGTGGTGAAAACTCCGCTGCTTACAAATACATTTCGTGGGCGCGGAGGATTCACGGCGAAGAAGGCGCAAACGCCGTAAACCAGGTTGGGTCGCTTGAAGACTACCTGGACCACGATCCGATCCATCTCTCATTCTCAGGGGCCTGCGAGGAGATGGACCAGCTAGAAGAGACACTCACGTCGGAGCTCGGCTCCACTGTGAAACTTCTCAGCACGAAATATCTCGAACAGGATTTCACGTTGCTGGACATCGTTAATCCAGCGGCGTCAAAAGGCGCGGGCGTCGCCGCCGCAGCCGTCGAGTTAGCCGCGACTCGCGAAGAGGTCATGGCTATCGGCGACAATCACAACGATCTCGATATGTTGCTCTTTGCGGGCGTGGGCGTGGTGATGGCGAATGCGCCACTGACTTTGCGCGAAATTGCCGGCTTGCACCCGACTGCTTCCAACCGCGAAGACGGTGTGGCGCTCGCAATCGAGCAATTCATCTTGAACCGGCCGGAGTTAATCAACCAGTAAGGAGAAAACATGGCAAATCGAACCGCAGTGATCGAAACTAATAAGGGAACGATTCGAGTTGAGCTTTTGGAGTCGGACGCACCCAAGACTACGGAAAACTTCATCACGCTCGCACAGCGTGGTTATTATGACGGCATCATTTTTCACCGCGTGATCAAAGGCTTCATGATCCAGGGTGGCGATCCGACCGGCACCGGGCGCGGCGGTGAGTCGGCATGGGGCGGGCGCTTCAACGACGAGATCGATCCCCGGTCGCCTGTGTATCAGAGAGGTTACAAAGCGGGCACGATGGCGATGGCCAATGCTGGTCCAAACACGAACGGATCGCAGTTCTTCATCATGCACGTCGATTATCCATTGCCGCCGAGTTACACAATCTTTGGCAGGGTTACTGAAGGGCAGGAAGTGGTGGACGCGATCGCAACAACGCCGACCGCTCCCGGTGACCGGCCGGTGTCAGAAGTGAAGATGGAAAAGGTTACGATTGAGTAAAGAATTAGCCACGGATGACGCGGAGAAAAATCCGGATTTTCTATCCGTGTTATCCGTGGCTAAATTGGTCTTGCACCGTGGCCGATGCGGGGAGTTGATTGTAATGCTCGAATCGCATCGGTCACGTATTTTTTGGCGACTCTTACCGCGTCTTCGAGAGTCAATCCTTTTCCAAGATAGGCAGCGATCGCGGCTGACAAAGTGCATCCCGATCCATGTACTTCCCCAACGTCAAGATATTCGCTTCGAAACTGAGTAAATCCGTTTTCACTTAACAGTACGTCCACTGCCTGCCCATTGAGACTCGAATGCCCACCTTTCACCAGCACCGCGCGTGCACCCAATGATCGAATCGTCTCCGCGGCACGGTGCATGTCCATTTGGCTCTCAATCGCAAACCCCGCGAGCTTTTCTGCTTCGGGAATGTTGGGTGTAACCACTCGCGCCAGTGGAAACAGCTTCGTCTTGAGAATCTCAAAAGCCTCGTCGTCGATCAGAACATCACCGGAGGTGGCAACAACAACAGGATCGACAACCGGCGCGGGTAGATTTTCTTCAGCAAACAGTCGCGCCACTTCTGCAACGATCTCGGCAGTCGGCAGCATTCCCGTCTTCGCCGCCGCCACAGTCAGATCGCGAACGATCGGCTCCACCTGCGATCGCAACGTCGCCGCCGTCTGATGCTCGGCACCAAACACACCGGTCGTGTTCTGAAACGTGATCGACGTAAGCGCCGCCGCCGGAAAACATCCGAGCGCGAAGATCGTCTTGATATCGGCAACAATCCCCGCGCCCCCGGAGGGATCAAGCCCGGCGATGCTGAGCACAACTGGTTTGGATTCGCTCATAAACCTCTGACATTCGTCCTACGTCGTTCAACAACCTGATGGCCGCAATTCCGCTCGCGCCCGCTTCGCAACACGCGGCGACGTTCTCCAGCGTGATTCCCCCAATCGCAAGCACCGGAAAATCACCCAACTCGCTCGTGACCTCACGAAGCTTATCCAATCCCTGCGGACTACTAAAGCCCTGCTTCTCGAAGACCGGACCAAACACGACAAAGTCCGCGCCCGTGTCCCGAGCCGCTCGCGCTTCGTCCAGCGAGTGTGTGGAAACTCCGATCACAAACTCCGGGCCACAAATACTGCGCACCACGTCCGCAGGCAACGAGTGCGCCGTCAGATGCACGCCGTCAGCACCGGCAGCACGCGCGATGTCCGCTCGATCGTTTACCAGCAACCGTGTCTTGCTGCCGCGCGTGATCTCAACCGCCTGCGCCGTAAGCTCGTAAAGCACCCGCTCCGGCAAAGACTTCTCGCGTATTTGAAACAGAGGGATCTCTGCTTCAACCGCAGCCCGAAGCAAGCGCAGTATGTCAGGAATTGTTTGAGGAGTCGTCTTACCGCTCGTTATCGGATAGATGATCGGACGTGGTAGCTTCAGCGGCATCTTCTGTAGCTCGTCTCTGCGGGCTCGTCTGGCTTTGCAAAGCAGCGACGGTGCGTTTGAAGTTGAAGATCTCCCAGAACGCGATGCCGAGATTCAAAAGTCCGACGCCACTCACAGCGCCGCGCACCCAACCCGAAGCCACCACTGCCTGAAGTCCGTGAATGCCCGTCTTGCGCGCAGCATATAACAGAAAATAGTTGTTGCCCCAATCGCTAATGCCCCACATCCCGTGCGGCCACCAGGGCAGCACCGTGAGGAACAGCCCAATCTCGAAGCACAAAATAATATAGAAAATGACGCTTAATTTCGCTGACATGTACTGCTCTATCCGCGCAAATCTGAATCCACGATCCGCAAAATCCGTGGCCTTATTCCTGTTTCTGCCTCAACTGGCTCAACTTCTCCGCCACCTCACGATAAGAAACATCCACGCCGTACACCTCCGTGTAAAACTCGCGTGCTTGTTTCAGATCGCCAAGCTGCTCGTACGCTGAAGCCAACTCGTAACGTAATGCCTGATACTCGTCTTCCGTGTGCCCGGGCGCCTGCAATCCCTTCTTGAACCACAGTACCGCCGCTTCCGGCATGCCCTTCTGATTGAAACAATGACCCAGCATGTTGCAACACTGCAAGAAGCGAGACGTGCCGTCGCCCGGTTTCACCAGGTTCGCTGAAGTCTGAAACTCCTGAATCGCCTCGTCCATGAGATCCATCTCTTTGTAAGCCGTGCCCATGTTGTAATGGGTCTCAAAATCCTCCTGGACGGTATCGCCTTCTTCGGCGACGCGAAACTCTTCAAAGAGCTCGGCGAGACCGGCGTCAATTCCGGTCGCGACCGGCTTCGCCGTGCCGGCATTGTTGCCGCTATCGTCTACCAACGTTGCATACGCACTGTCAGTATCGAAAGTTATCGGTTCCGCCGGGGTTGCCGGCGCCGCCAAATCTTCCACCGCGCCAAACTCGAAAACAGCCGCCTGCTCAACCGGTTGCTGATCTCTCGCAGCAAGTTTCTCGCGCCGCGCCTGGATCTCGGGATTCGGGCCAAACTGCCTTTCGAGCATCTCGAGCGTATCGACAGCGATGTCGGCGTAGCCCTGCGCGATGTAGAAATCGACGCTCTCGAGCTCCTGCCGCATCATGTTTTCATGTTTGCCTTCGTCAACCGGACCCGCTTCTACCGGAGCAGTCTCGACGGGCGTAACGATGCTGAAGTCGACTTCCTGAAAATCGCTCGCCAGCGTCGAGGCAGGTTCGTCTTCGTTGAGATCCGCCCACGAAGCCGTCGGATCGGAGAAAGTTGCAGCCGGCGCCTCGTTAGTTTCAAACTCGTCTTCAACTGTTACCGGCGCAGGAATCGTGTCTTCTTCATCCTGCACCATCGCGAACGTCTCAAACTGCGGCACATCGCTCTCAGGCTCCGGCGTGGCGGCAGAAAAGTCTTCCCCAGCATCTTCCTGCAAACCGCCGAGGAGATTAAGTCGATCGAGATAACGCTGTTCGTCCGGCGCGAGCCGTACCAGTTGCGTCAACGCATAACGTTCTTCATCGATCAGTTCGGAAGCCTCAGCCGATTCCGCCAAACGCTCGAGCGAGGAACGCAGCGCGTCCATGTCGCGTTGCCACCAGTGAATACGCACCAGCATGCGCAACGCGGCGACGTGATCCGGATTGCGATCCAACACCTGGTTGACGATTTCGAGCAGTTCGCGTTCTTCACGGCCCGCCAGCATACGCTCGATGATCGTCGAGAGAATGCGGATCACTTCGTCTACTTCGCCGGCTTTCAGATAAAGCCGAGTGACCGGAAGATAGTGCGGATAATTCGAAGCGTCCTGCTTCATCAGCAGCGACGTAGCCCGCTCCGCACCCTTCGCGTCTTCCGCTTCGAGATAGGCGCGCGCGAGCATCGAGACGAGTTCCTTGTCTTCTTCGTTGGTCTCGACCACGCGCTCGAGCACTTCCGCGGCTTCGTCGGCCGTGCCGCGCGCGATGTGGGTTTCCAGCATGCCGCGCAGTGCCTCGCGATCGTCGCGCACCAATTTCAATGCATTCGAATAAGCCTCGAGAGCTCTGTCCTGCGAGCCGGTCTGATGAAGACGATTGGCTGCCTGGACGAAAGCATCCGCAGCTTCGCGGCGCATGTTCTCTTTGAGGTAGCCGTCGGCCAGTTTCAGGCGGATTTCAGTGTTATTCGGATCGAGATCGGCGATCTTGTGAAGAATCTCGAGAGCGCGTTTGTTATCACCGGAACGGGTGTAAGCTTCGACGACGACCAGATACTGCGCGCGCGAGTCGTGAACAAGGCCTTCGCTGGCGTAAAGATCGGCGAGTTTGAGAGCGACGATCGGATCGCCTGTACGAAGACGCTCGATCTTCTTGTACATCGCGATCGCTTTGAGGTTGAATTCCTGGACGCTGTAGTGTTCGGCGATGCGTTCGAAACAGGAGATGGCTTCCTGTTTTTTGCCGGCGCGCACGTAGAGATCACCCAGCATGTTCAAGGTAGTCAGATCGCCAGCATCGTTCTCGACGATCTGTCGATACTCCTTGATTGCTGCGTTGATCTTTCCCTGAGAAAGAGACTTCTCAGCGGCTTTTAAGACCTTAGCTTTATCGAAGGCCATCAGGAAACTTTAGTTTTTTAACACGACCTCGGCGGCTTCAATCGTAGGCAGCAGGTAGCGGGGACAATGCCATTTCAGTTAAGCGCGCGATCTTAACTCCACTTTCCAACTCCGGCAAACAGCCGCGAGATACGCTAACATGCGTAAATAAAGCGTGTCAACGCAAGCATTTCTGCAAAAGACGATGGTGAAAAACGGTCCTGGTCCGGGAGGAAAACTCGGGCAGCAGATTGCCCTGGCGGGCCTCGGGATCTACGTCCTGTGCGCGCCGCACTCGGTTGCCGCCAGCGCCATCGGTGTCAGTATCGCAGGTTTGGGATGGGTGCTACGAACGCTCAGGACGGGTAGTTTGGGTCTGAGGCGTTCAAAGTTTGACTTCATCATCGTGCTGTTGCTGCTCTGGACGGTCGTTTCGGCTCTGCTTTCGGAAGAGCCTCGCATCAGCATTGCCAAACTTCAGGCGTCGTGGGTTGTTTTTCTCTTTTTTCTAGCTCGTGCGACGCTTACCCGGGCATCGGCGTTCGTGCTCGTGGTGTTGTTGATCTTTTCGGGATCAGTGGGCGCGCTTTACAGTGCTTTTGAACTGTTGCGGGGACGTGGGGTTGTCGTCGAGTCGATTGCGGCGGGAAGTCCGTTTCAACAGGTCGGCGTCCAGCCGGGCGACACGATTTGGCGTGTGGGTGGACGGCGTGTCAATTCGGTTGAAGATGTCGAGCGTGAATTGAGCCGGGCGCCGCTGAATACGCCGTTCAATGTTGGCATTATCTCGCGGCGCGAACAGGTTGAACGTCCTGTGACTATCACGCAGATCTCGCCCGCCGGGATCACTGGAAGCGAGCGCAATTATCGCTTTCGGGCTTCGGGATGGACACGCCATTATCAGACGTTTGCCGAGTTGCTACAGATGATTGCGCAACTCGCTTTAGGACTCGCGCTGGCGCATCTCAGAATTCACGGTTCAAACAAGTATTTCCAGATCATGATCGTCGCAGCGTCGGTATTGACGATGGGACTTCTGTTGACGGCCATGAGAACGGTCATCATCGCCTTTGCGATCGGCGCCGGCGTCATTGCCTGGAGATCGCTGGGCGGCGTGCTGAAGGTCGTCTTCACTTTCATTTTGTTCTTTGTGCTTGCTTTCGGCGCAGTAGTGGTGTGGCAAACGCGCGATCGGAACGCGCTGCTGTTCGGCGATCCGAGCTCATCGCTGCGTTGGCAGGTGGCGAGCGTTGGCCTCGAGCGGATTCCGCTTCATCCGATCTTCGGGCATGGAATGGACGCGATGAAGCTGCACTGGAACGAGTGGGGCTTCCCGGGAACAGACATCGTTCACCTCCATTCGACACCTTTGCAGCTCGCCTTTGATCGCGGCTTGCCGGGACTGGCGATCTGGTTGTGGATGATGATCGCGTTCTGGTTGTTTATCGCTCGCGCTGAAAGAAGTGTTGCCGATCGCAGTGATGCTCATACTTACGGCATCCTGCTCGGCACGCTCGGCGCATTGACGGGATTTCTCGCCAGCTCACTGGTGAATTACAACTACGGCGATGCGGAAGTCGTGATGTTGTTCTGGTTCTTAATGGGAGTCGGTGTATCCACAACTTCATTTAAGCAATCTGTGAAATCTGTGGACTAAGTGGTACCATCCCGACCAATGACACGACCACAATCTACCGAAGCCGCGGACTACTATTTCAAGTACATCGATCTGATCGCCAGCGAAGATATCGTGCCGGCGATCAAGGACCAGATGGGCCAGACGGTCCAGTTCCTGGAGGGCATCTCCGAAGAGCAGAGCCTGCACGCCTATGCTCCGGGAAAGTGGACCATCCGAGAGCTCCTCAACCACGTCAACGACGGCGAGCGACTGTTTCTCGGCCGTGCGTTCTGGTTCGCGCGCGGGTTCCAGGATGCGCTCCCCAGCTTCGAACAGGACATCGCCGTTCAACACGCCCACGCAAACGACATCTCCTGGGCTGACCTGGTGGAAGAGTTCAAAAACGTCCGTTTGGCGACGATTTCGTTCTTCCAGAACCTGCCCGAGGAAGCGTGGTCGCGGGCGGGCATGGCAAGCGATAACCACGTCACTGTGCGGGCTCTCGCCTACATCATCGCCGGCCACGTCGCGCACCACACGAACGTCTTGCGAGAGAAATATTTAGCCGCAAAATAGAACCTCCCAGAATAGACTCCCAGAATAGAACACCCAGAATAGAACCCCCCAGAATAGAACAAGTCAGGAAGATGTATAGACCGGAGACATCCTAAACACATGTTCGGAGACATGGTAAACACTTTTCCCGTTGCTGATACCTTTCGGCTCGAAAGGAGTCGAGAGGATGCCTTGGAGAGTGAGTTCCACCATGTCAGAACGTCACCAGTTCGTTTTACTAGCCAGTCAACCGAACGCCAATATCCGAGCATTGTGTCGTCAGTTTGGCATCAGCTCCGCCACTGCCTATAAGTGGCTGGACCGTTTTAAG
>DASVGE010000410.1:0-13726 GCA_036379695.1 Pyrinomonadaceae bacterium
AGCTCAAAGTTCGCTGGTACGCAGCCAGGGCACGCGCTACGTGGTCAAACTCAACTTCTTGCACGCCCATGGTCGAACGGAATGCCTTCATGTAATGTGCCTGGGAACGGATGTAGGCCGGCACTTTATCGAGATAGTGGAAATCCATCTCCGTAACACCGTTAATCGGGTACTTCATGAAATTCTCAATACTGGATGCATATCCATCCCAGCGCATCAGAGGCCGGTAGGCAATATTCAACAGAGAAGGAACATTACGCCTGGTCTTCCTTCCATGGACTCCGATCCCCTTTTCCTCACCGTTGCTGAATGCCTTCTCCGGATCATGACAACTCGCACACGAGACTTTCCCCGTGCTCGACAGGTTCGTATCGATGAATAGCAGACGACCAAGCTCTGCGAGTTCGTAACTGGGTTGCTCAGTCGACGGTAGTGGAACCGAAGGCAGGCCGAGAGGTGTTTCCATCGCCCAGCCGAGATTGCGTTTCGGCAATGAGGTAAGGATCAGATCACTTACGTTCGGCTTTTCCGTGAGGAACACTCTTCCATCCCGCGCGTAGATGCCGCCGAACTTCTTCGCGCCGCGATTCGCAACCACCAGGTTAACGGAATACTGCTTACTGAGCCGCCGGCAGAGCTCGTCCCACTGATCCGTATCGCTATCACTCCAACCAGCGGAGACCAGAATCGTATCGGCGCCACGGTCGGCCAGGCGCGGCACTCCAACCAGAATATCGTCGCCTGACATGATCCCGACGCGAAGACCATGATCGTCGAAAGTGTCGATCATGTCGCGGTAGTTTCCCCTGCTTGCGCCTGCATCCTCGCGATCGGAACGCACCATCAGCTTGCGATACTTGCTGACGAGCTCACCTTCGTCGTTGAGCAGGACTGTCGTCAGGAAATAGTCGGTGTTATTGCTCGACTTCTCAGGCAGCGAGACGACCAGCCAGATGCCGAGCGTCTTTGCCTGTTTCGCGAAGTAATCCGTGGTTGGTCCAGGGATCAGCTCTGCACTTCCCATCAAAGCAAGCTCCGGCGTGACTACGTAGCGCGCGCCTCGTTGACGCGCTTCCACGATGAGCTTCGTCAGGCGATCTCGATTAAGGTCGAACTGATGACTGACGGGAGTGAATTGAATCGCAGCAAAGGTATCCGGCCGCGCAGGAGACTTGCTGAAGGAAGGAGGTGCAGCGTGCAGGGTCGCGCCGGCGATGATGATCAGCGCAAGGAGTATCCAGCTCGTCTTTGAGTTGCGTCTCATAACACCTCACTCCTTAAAAAGTCAGGTTGGAAACAGTCAGTACCACCTCGCGGTAACGGGTGGGTACGCAGCCCTCAAGCATGTTGCTGGTGTCAACGCAAAACATATTGAATCGCCGCACGGCTGCGCACCCAACCGCTACCGCCAGGTGGTACTGACCCGACCCAACAGCTCTTAACTTGAACTGCGCGGACTCTGCCCCCCGCGAGTCCGCGCCCGAACAAGTTGAATTGAATCGCCCCTTACTGACCGAGCGAAGACACTGAGTTCGCCGCTCGGTGCTCGCCGGTGTAGCTGTACTTGCGAATGAGGGTCTGGCCAGTGTGGCTGTCAACGGTGATTAAGCTAAGGAAACTCGGCTTACCGTTGTAATCCGCATCCGGAGTAATAACCGAGTGCACACCGTCCATGCGCATTCGCGAACGCACTTTGCCGGTCTGCTGGTCGATGACGCGCAACTCGCTGAAGGAACCCGGATCCCAACCGCTCGCCCAGGTGCACAGCCAGTCGCCGTCAACCTTGGCCAAACCCATGGCGCTCTCATCAGACCACAAGTTAGCAATCACCTTACCCGTCTTGAGGTCCAACACCGCCAGATGAGGATGCTCGACATACAACTGCGCGATCAGCACGCCGCGCTCTTTGTCGTAACCAAGTCCACCGGCAGGCGACGGGAGCGAATACTTTGCCAAAACCTTAAACGTTTTCGGATCGACTTTCAGAACCTGCGCGCCATTGGTGGTGGCGGCATATAAAAAACCTTCCGCCATCACGAGACCACCAAAATCGTCGTCCGCAATCCTGACGGAGGAGACAACCTTGCCGGTCTTTTTCTCAACTGTAAGGAGTTTCCCCAGGTACTTCTCCGGCAACATGGGTTTCTGCCCGTAGCGATACGGAGGCCTCTTATTAGTCAGCAGATAATAGAGATTACTATCTGTCGGATGCGGAATGAACCCTGACAGTTCTGCTTCGATGCCGGGAGTCTTGTAGTCCTCGATAGGTTGGACAGCGGCCTTCAGCCTTGCGTCATCCTTCGCCGGATCTTGCGACAGCGCCGTGGTTCCCGTGAATCCTATGAGCATGGCAACAGCGATAATCGCTGCCAATGGAAATCGTCGGATTACGTTGTGATGTGTTTTCATTTTCAGCTCCTTACCTTCCTTCATCCAGGGGTCAATGCAATCAAAATTTGCTTCGTTGTGCGGCAAGAGTAACGAGCGCATCCTAAGCCGCTCGAATCAACTCGACTTCTCCGTAGTTGCGAATGTGGATTGGGCCAGCGAGTGAGAGTTTGCGTGGTGGCTTATTAGCAAACACGGAGAAGCGTAAAGCGGGCGTGCCACCTACCTTCCGACACAGTCACGTCTTACCAGGAACGACAACATTAAACAGATGAAGATGAGTCAAGTTGAGGAGTGGAGGAAACTCATGAAAATTAAAAACTACATTTGGGTTGTTCTGATCATTGGATTGATCGGCATTCCGTCGGTGGCCCAGAGACGCCGCCCGGAAACATCGAAGGGCACTCGAGTCGCAGGGACCGTGCCCAGCCTCTCTGCGCCCATAGCATCACAGACCCCGGCGCCCGCGCCATCACAGTCACCGCAAAGCCTGACCGCCGCCCAGCGTGCAACCGCTCTTAATACGAGCATCGCAACGACGTGTGCGGAGACGGCGCCGTCAAACCCTCCCGTCCTTTCGCACGATGCGACAGTGTTTACGCCGCAGCGGATCGCGAACACGATGAACGGAGTTTGGGTAGGGAGGGTCAGCGGAGAGTATGACCCACAACTCTTTGCCCCGGATGGATTCCTCAACGTCGACTATTACATGGTTGTTGACGCCGTTAAGGGTGAGGCGTTCACCTATCAGGCGTTCGGTAATAAGCGCTCCGGTTCTTACCTGCAGCCGCAGCCTGGCGCTTCGAAATGGACGTATGTGTGGTGTGCCAACGAAAACTATAAAACCAAGTCGCCGCGCCAGGTTCACGAGTTCGTGAAAGTGTCCAACAATATCCAGGACGCTAAAGCGGCGATTACTAATTCCACGGGAGTCACATTTGCGCCCGGGGAACTGTTAGTGCTTGCGAATGTCTGGCAGAAACTTGAAGACAGCCAATTCTTCGACAATCCCAACCACTCGCTTGCATACGCGGGCGTCTTGTTCAAACCCATCACGATCGGAAATGTCCAATCCGGAAGTGGCTCACTGTCTGAGGTGAGGCTTGTGGGAGAGTACCGGGGAAGCGGGCAGACGGCTGCTAAATTCGCGCCCGGACAGGCAATCACCAACGTCGAGGGAGGAAATTTCCTCGGCATCTCGAGTTTTGGAGATTTTCTGGTGGCGTCGATCGGACTTGGGAATGCAATGATCGGCCCGAAGCCGGATTTCGATGTTTCGGTTTTTTCCACTCAAATGGCTTTTGACAAAGTCGTCATCGGGCCTTTGGCATCAGCCGTCGGAACTCCGGTGATTCAGCCGTCAGAACCTGTAAACCGCACGGCGCCGGCAGGAGCAAGAGCCCGGGCGGGACAGAAACAGCGAAAGGCTCAATAAGCGATAGATCTTTTATCCACAGATTACACAGATTATTAAAACCGATCTGTGTAATCTGTGGTTCATTATCTTGACAAACAGCATTTCGACAAGTAGGGTCATGCGTTCTAATTCAATCCTGAAACTCTCATTCAACTCGGAGGAATGCCCATGCCCAACGTACTTCGAATTGTGCTGGCCGTTATCGCAGGACTTGTCGTAGGCGGTATCGTTAACATGATACTCATCGCTATCAGCCCAATGATTATTCCTCCTCCTGCAGGTGTGAATGTAAATGACGCGGAGAGTTTGAGTAGGGGTATACACCTTTTTGAGCCGAAGCATTTCATAATGCCGTTCCTCGCGCACGCACTTGGGACTCTCGCCGGCGCGCTCGTTGCCTACCTGATCGCAGCGAGCTCCAAGGTGCGACTTGCCTGGGTCATTGGCGTGCTCTTTCTTTTAGGTGGAGTGGCTGCAAGTGTCATGATTCCCGCGCCAACCTGGTTCAAAGCTCTTGATCTGATAGTTGCGTACCTGCCAATGGCCTGGTTGGCAACTCAGCTTGGGGGTCGTATTCAAAAGCAGGCTTAACTAGGAGAACTCTCATGAAAAAGAACCTCGGAACATTCTCAAGTAGTCTCGCCGTCAAAGATCTCGCCGCGTCCCGCGCCTTCTACGAGAAGCTCGGGTTCGAACATGTCATGGGGGATCCATCGCAGAACTGGCTGATCCTCCGGAACGGTGATACGACGATAGGCCTCTTCCAGGGGATGTTCGAACGGAACATGCTCACCTTCAACCCCGGCTGGACGAGTAAGAATGAAGCGCTCGATGATTTCGCCGACGTGCGGGAAATTCAACAGCAACTGAAAGCCGATGGCCTCCCCCTCACGGTCGAGGCAGACGAATCGACCACCGGCCCCGGCAGCATCATGCTCACCGATCCCGACGGCAACCCGATCCTCATCGATCAACACGTCGACAGCCCAAAGGATTTGAAGACCAGACTGGCGCAAAAAAGTTCTGGTTAACTCCAACGCAAATCCAGTGGATTAGGATCAGTATCCGCAGATTACACAGATTATTTTTCAATCCGTGTAATCTGTGGATGGATTTTATTTGTCTCACCATCCAACCAGGATTCTCTAATTAGCAAACACGGAGAAGCGTAATCTTTGCGCAGCTGTCTATCTTTGGACACTGCCATAGTTCCGTCACCCAGCCGAGGAACACTCGGGCAGTGGCATGTAAATCATTGAGGGGAGAAAACTCATGAACAAAATCAAAAACTACATCTGGTTTGTTCTGATCCTTGGATTGACTGCGCTTCCAACCCAGGCACAACAAGGCCTGTCCGCAACAGAGCGTAACAACGCCCTTAATGCGGACTTGAAAGCCACGTGCGCCGAGAGACCTCCGAGAACCCAACGAGTCCTTGCGCACAACGGGCAGGTGTTTACGGCCGATCGGGCTCAGAAAACACTGCATGGGGTGTGGCGAGGAAGGGTCAGAGGCAACTATGAAAACCGGTTCAAGGCCAAAGACGGATTCGTCAACGTCGACTATTACATGATTGTTGACTCCAAGCGAGGTGAGACGCTGGTATTCGAACAATTCGGCGATAAGCGCTCCGCCGGTGGACCGAAGCAGGATGCTCCGATGTGGTCGTATGTCTTTTGTGCGAGGGAAAACTACCGGCCGCGCCATCCACCTCAGGTGCACGAGTTCCACAAAACGTCAGACAATCTCGAAGACGCTCGAGCCGTTATAAGGAACTCCACCGGAATCTCGTTCGATACTGGCGACTTAGTGCTTTCGGAAGTCTGGAAGAGACTTGTCGAAGCCAAATTCTTCGACAATCCACAGCGTTCACTGGCATACGCAGGTGGCTTCCTGACCTACAAGATCACCGATGTTCCAACCGAAGGTGGATCAGTGCTCGAACTGGATATGCAGGCAGAGTACCGTGGAAGCGGTCAGACTGCTGCCAGGTTCCAGCCCGGAGTGCCGATTCGTGGCTCTGAAAAAGGAAGGTTTCTTGGCATCTCGTCAAATAAAGGAGATTTCCTGGTTGCATCCCTCGGACTTGGCGGAGGAGTGAACGTAGCTAAGGAGGCTTCTGAGGGTGGTGTCATAAGCTTTTCCTACGACAAGATTGTCCTTGGCCCATTGGTTCCGGGCAGCAGCGCCTTATTGGGCAATCAGCCGAGAAAGTGACGGAAATTTTTTGACAGGAAATCGCATCGGTACGGAAGGCGATGAACCGGATCGTAGTTATCGGCTCCAGCATATCGGGTGGACTTGCGGCCTGCTACCTCAAGCTTCGCCTTCCGGATTGCGAAGTCATCTCAATTCAAAAGCCCAACGCGAAGTTCCCGATCGTTGGCGAATCTCTCACCGAATTCAGCACGTTGCTCTTTCACGAAATCGGTCTCGGTTCCTATCTCGAGGAACACCATTTCCACAAGTACGGTCTTACATTCCATTTCAAAGAAAAGATCGACGACCCCACTGACTATACCTATTCGACGCACGAGGCGATGCGAATTCCGCCGATGCCGTCCAAGCAGATCAACCGCTTCACCCTCGCTATTCGCCTGCGAGAGCGCGCGCGGGAGCTCAACGTGAAAATCATCGAGGGCACCGTCACCGATGTATCAATCAATGAAAGTGGTCTCAATCGGATTGAATACACTGCTGAAGGTGAAGGCCGCGCCAGCCTTGAGACACGATGGATCGTTGACGCAAGTGGGCGCAATCGATTCCTCGCGAAGAAGCTTGATTTAAAAAGGACGTCGAAATACCAGCGCTCTTCGTTCTGGTTTCGCCTCGAAGGGTTCGATAAAGGGATCCTGAGGGAAATGGTGCAAGTCAAAGACCCTCAGCAGTGCTTTGACTCCTATTACGTGACCCACCATTTCTTCGGCAAGCACAACTGGATTTGGGCCATACCGATGCGCTCGGATCGGGGTGATTGCGATCTCATCAGCATCGGCATCGTGTATCGCCCGGACCTCTATAAAGGAGAGGTGACGTCAGTAGAAACGTTCTTGTCGCAGGTCGGCGCCGAGCATCCGGTGGTTGCGAAGCTGGTGGCGAGCGGGAAGATTGTCGATACCAATATCTTTCGTAACTACTTCTACGAAACGAAACAGAACTACAGCAAACGCGGTTGGTTCATCATTGGCGATGCCGGCGATACCGTCGATCCTCTGTACAGCACCGGGATCGCGACCACGTCGCTGCAAATAAAACAGATAGCAGCGATGATCGAGGCGGATAGAAACGGCACGCTTACGGAAGAATTCGTCAGCGATCTCGAGAAGCTATACAAAACCATCCGCGACTCGCTGCAGGCCGAGATCAGCACGCTTTATGAAGTCATGGCCGACCCGTTCCAATCGCACCTGCGCATGCATTGTGCGTCGATGTTTTACTTCCACGTCTTACTGCCCTCGTACCTGTGCGGATACATCACCGATCGCGTCGGCGTAAAGGTGATGCTCAAGGTGCTGGAAGACAGTGCCGGCCGCTTCGAATCACTGAAAGCGCTTCTGCCCGTTGCATCAAGACGATTAGGAGCGCTGCCCGCCACGAGGATCGAGAACCTTTACTACCGAACAGTCAACTGGGACCTGCGCGGTCCGTCCGAAAAAATGATCCCGCGTGACTTCGCAAAATGCAGCCTCTTCTTCGCGCGCATCAGGTTTTACGTGCTGCAAAAAGCAGGATGGCACCAGTGGACCAGGCATGTCTCGTTGTGCTGTGCCGACCTTTTCAGGGCCTTGTTGTTCGGCGTCGTGATGCGAGGTCGCGCGATTAAAGAGTTGACTGTGGTCAAGCGGATGGTGGGCGCGTGACCTTCTCCTCTTTTCATCCACAGATTACGCAGATTACATAAGTCATTTTTAATCTGTGTAATCTGTGGATAAAACAATTGCTGTTATGAACTCTCAAGACTTCGTGAAGCTGGCGCTGCAACTGGCAACGATGCTCGGGTTCGCCATTATGTGCGGCGAGATCATGCGGCGGCTCAAACATCCGGCCGTCGTGGGAGAGATGTTTGGCGGAATCATACTTGGCCCAACGATCCTCGGATGGCTGGCTCCGTCGCTCTATGACTGGCTCTTCCTCTCGTCGGCAAATGTCAACATCGTGCGCGAGGCAGCCACTAAGCTGGGCATGCTGTTCTTCCTGTTCTATGCCGGTCTCGAGGTCAACCTGTCTGATCTGAAGACCATGCGAAAAAGGGCCATCCTCATCGGCCTGGTCGGAACGCTCCTGCCGATCGCAATGGGCGCGGGACTGGTGTACGCCGTGCCGAGATCGTTCTGGGGACCAGCCGTGCAAAACAACTTCCTCGCGTTCGCATTGTTCATAGGAATGAATTTCGCGAACTCAGCCAATCCGGTAATCGCCAGAATTCTCCTCGACCTCGGACTGCTGCACGGCCCGATCGGCGCGCTGATCATGAGCGCCACTGTCGTAGACGATCTCGTGAACTGGATGTTGTTCGCCGTCATTCTGAGCGACTTCGCGCCGGCGGGTTCCGCCACCGGCGGCAGCATGATGATCAGCGTGTTTCAGGTCGGTGTGTTTTTCATCGTGATACTGGGCGTCGGACGGTGGCTTCAGCCCGCGGCGATGAAGCGAATACGAAAGCACGTCGCCTGGCCCGGTGGGTTCATTGGCGTGACCGCTCTCTTCGTCCTGTGTGCGAGTAGTGTGGCAGAGGCCGTTGGTATCCACGCGTTTCTCGGCGCGTTCCTGATGGGCGTCGCTCTGAGCGAAGGCGAGGAAAGCCGCAACGAGGCACACGACATGATCGGGCACATCGTGATGAGCTTCGCGCCGATTTACTTCATCTCGATGGGGATGTCGACGAATTTCATAACAAACTTCGATCTTCTATTAGTAGTCGTCATTCTGGTCGCGGCGTCGGTCAGCAAGATTGGGGCTGTCATCCTGGGTGCGAAGGCGGCGGGGATGCCGTTAGACCGCGAGGTATGGGCCATTAGCTTCGGCCTCAACGCACGTGGCGCGACGGGAATCATTCTCGCGGGAGTCGGGCTGGCGAATGGAGTGATCGACGCGCGCATCTTTGTGGCGTTGATCGTGACGTCGCTCGTCACCTCTTTCGCGGCTGGGCCGATGATGAGTCGTTTACTGTGGCATCGTCACTCTCAAGCGATGACATCATCCAGTACCCGCCCGGCGACGTCTGTCAGTCTGAACGGCCGGCCGTCATGGACGTAGGTAAGTTTCTTGTGGTCCATCCCAAGCAGGTGCAGCATCGTTGCGTGTATGTCGTGAATGTCTACCGGGTCAGCCACCACCTTGTGCCCGATCTCATCCGTGATGCCATATGACGTTCCACCCTTTACTCCGCCGCCAGCCAGCCAGAAACAACCGGCATGTGGGTTATGGTCGCGACCGGTGGGTTTGCCGTTAAAGACCTGAGAGACAGGCAAGCGTCCAAACTCTCCACCCCAAACGACTAACGTTTCTTTCAGTAATCCACGCTGCTCGAGGTCGGCCAGCAGTGCGGCGATCGGCTGGTCGGTTTCCCCCGCAAACTCGGTATGGTTCTGCCTGATGTCGCTGTGGCCGTCCCAGCTTTGTTCATTCGATGTGCCGCCGGAATAGATCTGCACGAAGCGGACGCCACGCTCAACCAGTCGGCGCGCCAACAAACACTGGCGTGCGAAGTGAGCACACAACGGGTGATCGGTGCCGTAGAGTTGTTTGATGTGTTCCGGCTCGCTGTCTAAAGCGAAACATGTTGGCGCCTCGGTCTGCATGCGGTAAGCAACCTCAAAACTCCTGATGCGCGCCTCGAGTTCCGATTCGCCTAAGTGTCGTTGTTGGTGCTCGGCGCTGAGCTGGCCGATGAACTCGATCTGGCGGCGTTGTTGTTCATCTGTGAGCGCGTCGAGTCGTTTCAGGTTGGGGATCGGTGCTCCCTGCGAGCGCAACCAGGTTCCCTGGAAGACGCCGGGAAGGAAACCGCTGCTCCAGTTCGACGCGTGTCCCTTTGGCAAGCCGCGACCGAGTGGATCACTCATCACGACGAAGGCCGGCAAGTTCTGGTTTTCAGTTCCGAGGCCATAAGTCACCCAACTGCCGGCGCAGGGCCGGCCCATGCGGGTGTCGCCGGTGTTGGCCATGAACAGGGCTGGGCTGTGATTGTTGGATTTCGTGTGGAACGACTTGATGAACGCCATCTTGTCTACATGCTGCGAGAGGTGTGGGAACAACGACGAGGCCCACATACCGCTTTGTCCATGCTGTTTGAACTTGAACGGCGACTTCATGAGTGGGCCAACCTCGTCGTGGAAAAAGCCGGTGGTGGGATCGAAGTCTGCGAGTTTCTGACCGTTGGCTTTTTCGAGACCGGGCTTGTAATCCCAGGTATCGATGTGGCTGGGGCCGCCGTTCATGAACAGCCAGATCACCGATTTGGCGCGCGCGGGGAAGTGTGGTGCGCGCGGCGCCAGCGGGTTGAACTCGAGCTCTGTGTTACTTGCAAATCCGTGTTCGCACAGGATGGAGTTGAGCGCGAGCATGCCGATGCCGCCGCCGGCCAGCCTTAGGAAATCGCGTCGTGAATGTGCTACCTCACTTCTCATAATCACTCGATGTAGATGAATTCGTTGGTACTCATAAGGGCGGCGCAGAAGTCGCTGAGCGTTTTCCGGAGATCACCGTTGTGCGACTGGAGCTGCTTTTGCACGAACTCTTCTCCCAGGGTTCGTTCTTTACCTGACGGCGGTCTGCCGTAGGCGATCAGGTACGCGGCGCCGATCCGGTCCTCTTCACTCATGATTCGTCCCGCGAATCCTTCGGCCATCTGCCGGAATTGCGGATCGTTGATAAAGACAAGCGCTTGAGCCGGCGAGGTTGTTATCGCACGGCGATCCATGCTTGTCAGCGTGTCGGGCCAGTCGAACATCTGCATACTCGCCACGAGTTGGCTGCGTTTGACCGTGAAGTAAATACTGCGGCGACGCATTTTTTCGTCGAGCGTGCCGGTGCCGAACATTGTCTTGTCCAGCACTCCGCCAACGGCGAGCGCGTTATCGCGGATGGCTTCTGCTTCGAGCCTTCGTGGCCGTCGCCGCCAGAGAAATCGATTCTCCGGATCGATCTTTTCGTCCTCTATGGATGAGCGTTGGCCCATGCGGTAGGTTTCGCTCATCAGGATCAACTTGTGGATCGGCTTTAGTCGCCAGCCGTTACGGATAAGCTCAGTGGCGAGCCAGTCGAGTAGTTCCGGATGTGTCGGTTGATCGCACTGCGTGCCGAAATCGTTCGCCGTAGCAACGATGCCGCGGCCAAAGTAGTGTTGCCATAAACGGTTGACGATGACGCGGGCGAGCAGGTGGCCGGCCCCGTATTCGACGTCGGTGATCCAGTAACTGAGAGCGGCGCGGCGGCCTGAGGTCCGTTTGTCCCGGGATTTATTGGTCCAACGGTTTTTATCCTGTGTGCGCGTGAGCACTTGCAGAAATCCGAGTTCCGCCACGCCGGCTTTCTGTCCGGGGTCGCCGCGGTCGAGGTAGTAAGTCTCCTTGTAAAAGTCCGGGATCTGATCGCTGCTGGTGTTGAAGCGCTGGGGCCTTATGTGCTCGCCCTCGCTGCTGATCATAACCTTCTGCAGACTTGGTTTTGGGGCGGCGGATCCCTGGTCCAGCGATCCGAGATCGACGTCGACTTCGGCGCGCACAGTCGTCGTGAAGGCGCTTAGCATACGGTAATAGTCGCTCGTAGGAATCGGATCGTATTTGTGATCGTGACACCTAGCACAACCAACGGTGGTCGCCAGCATCGCGCTGCCCGTGGTGGCTAACATGTCGTCCATCGAGTCGTAACGGATGCGCTCGGCATCACTGATGGTGATTTGCGTGGGATGCACGCCCGCGCCGAGGAAGCCGGTGGCCATCAGTGCGAGTGGATTGTCCGGCGCGAGTTCGTCGCCGGCGAGCTGCCAGCGCACGAACTGGTCATACGGCATGTCCTGGTTGAAGGCTCGTATGACGAAGTCGCGGTAATGGAACGCATACGGGCGGTTGTAATCGTGCTCGAAGCCGTGGCTTTCCGCGAAACGGGCGATGTCGAGCCAACGCCGGGCCCAGTGCTCGCCGAAGTACGGGCTTGCGAGTAGCTGGTCGACGAGTGCTTCGTAGGCCGAAGGTGACTTATCTGTGAGGAAGGCGTTGATCGCTGCCGGCTCGGGAGGCAAGCCTGTGACGTCGAAGTATAGCCGGCGGATGAGTGTACTGGACGATGCTTGAGGAGCGGCGGTCAGGTGCTTCTCTTTCTGCTTCGCACGGATGAAATTGTCGATGCCGGCGTCTTTGGAAAAATTCTTTTTGAGCGGCGCGTATGCCCAGTAGTCGCGATTGGCGCGCGTGACTTGCAACGGAAGGGCACGTTTCTGTGCACGGTCGATGAGTGGTTTGTCGTAAGCAGCGCCGAGGTCGATCCATCTGGCGATTTTGGAGATTGTGTCGTCGGAAAGCCGCGGTTTTTCGGCCGGCATGTACGGCCACTTGCGATGGGCAAGATAGTCGATGATGCGGCTCTCTTTCGCGTTTCCCGCGATCACCGACACACCGCCCACGCCGCCGGCCAGCAAACCCTCGCGCGTTGTCAGATCAAAACCCGAGAGGACTTTTTCGCCGCCGTGACACTGCACACAGTTATTCGTCAGCACGGCGCGGACGTCTGTCTTGAATAGGGTGAGGCTCTGGGCCATCTTCTCCGAGTGGACATCTGCGGCTAACGCGGGCACGAAGGCTATAGCTGCCGCGACGATTACGCATGCCGCGAGAATGTCCACTCGGGTTTTCATGGACTAAGTGTGGCGAGTGCTGCTTTCGCAGGCTTCTCCTCACTTGCTAAAACCTGCTTACGGGATCGTGCGGTTGCCGTTCTGCGGGTCCACCAACAACACCCTTTGCAGACCGGCATCGCCCACGGCATAAAAGCCGTTCGCCTGTACTGCGAAGCCTAACGGCGCTACAAAGTTCGGCCCGGTACCGACGCCACCCCCCGAGACGATCTTGCGGTTGCCGTTGCTTGGGTCTATCAGCATCACAACCCGCAAACTAAAGTCTGTCACCACCGGCATGCCGCCAGACTGTACGCCAATTTCCAAAGGCGCCTGGAAGGCCGGGCCGCTGCCGGTACTGTTGTCTGAGACGATCTTGCGGTTGCCGTTATTCGGATCCACCCTCACCACCGCAAGGAGACCGGAATCCGTGACTAGCAGGTTACCGTTGGAATCTACGGTGAGGTTAAGAGGCGACTTGAACGTAGGGCCGCTGCCGGTGTTGTTGTCCGACACGATCTTGCGGTTGCCGTTATTGGGATCAACGCGAAGGATCCCGTTCACGCCATCATCCAACACCACAATGGTGTTTCCCTTCTCCACCGCGACGCTGGACGGGACTTGAAAGTCAGGGCCGCTGCCGGTGTTGGCGTCCGAGATGATTTTGCGATCGCCGCTGGCGGGATCGACCTGATACAAAGCCTTCGCGCTGGCGCCGCTGTTAATTACCACCAGCTGGCCGTTTGACAGCACCGCGATGCCGGAAGGTCCCTGGAAGTTTGGACCAGTACCGGTGTCGGCATCCGAGATGGTCTTGCGCATGCCAGTCTGCGGATTGATCTGAAGCACCGCATTCAAGCTTGCATCCAGCACAACCAAATTCCCGTCGGCCTGGACGCCGATGCTCACGGGCTCTCCCATGCACGGTAGATTGGTCGGGCTCGATGAGATGATTCCGCGGTCACCAGTGGAAGGGCTGACTTTAAATATTGCTTCCCGGCAAGCATCCAGCACTGCCAGGTCGCCACTTGCCTGTACCCCGATATTTCTCGGAGACCTGAAATGAGGACCGCTGCCCGTGCTCTCAC
>DASVGE010000411.1:0-18700 GCA_036379695.1 Pyrinomonadaceae bacterium
TGCCCTCGGTTCGGGCTCTGCCCTAAGGACTTATGGGCCAAGGCCGAACCGGGGGCTTAGCCCCGAACATTATTTTAAAAGCCTGACGGCAAGGCATAGCCTTGCCTCACATCGGGCGGCGAAGCCGAAGCGAAGCGCGCCAAAATGACTTTGTGCAAAGCCGGTTCAAGTATATGGATTGAATCACTCCAAGAGCTGCAATTGCGACTAAGTTGTTATGCCGAATGAATTGCACGACTCCTTAATCGAACATACTTCACATTTAGACGATTTCTTTACACAGTTTTCGTGGGCGTTTCTGAATTTTGCCGCAAAACATCACTTGCAAGTTGATAAATACTGGCACGACTTGCCCTCGTTTCGGTTTAGTTTTCGTCATCCTAAGGAAGGGGACGAAGAGTAATTAGATCCGTTGTCGTCCCCCGTATCATCGACCAAACCGGAACCCTCCCAACGTCAAGCCGGCACAATTACGTAGCCTTGGCGAGAACTTCGCCCCCAGCCGGCGGCCACACCACCGAGCTCGGTGATCCAGCGGCGGCGGCATCCGCAAGCGGTTCACCAAAAAAGAACGGAATGTTGAGACGGCGCTTGACTATTTCTTCGCCCGGTATTACTCACCAATGCGAGAACGCTTTACCAGTCCGCGATGAACCATTCATGGATCAATTTCAGGTAATGCGCAAAGCTGGAACTTCGATAGCTCTTCGCGCAACAATCCATTTTGCCTGAATGATTTCGGACTTTTGCAGCAAGGCTTGCTGTCTCAAATGGGTGCTTCCCCAATGAGTCGAACGTAAAACTTGGAATCGTTGCAGCGTGCGTGATATTGGCATTTGTGTATGGACTTAGACGAGCCTCATAGAATCGAAATGATCAAAAACTGCGCGAGGTTCAAATGGTGGCTTGGAGCTTGCCGGTTTTCCCCTGGATTTCAGGAACGTGAGTCCAGCGCTCACTCCAGCTACACCTCTGCCAGTGTGACAAGACGGTTTAATCGTGTTTCGGATTGCGATTCGGTAAACGAATTCAACTCGCATGCGTTGGCTGCAACTGGATGGAGTCGCGATGCTTCCCATACCAACGCACGCGAAATTGTCTTTAGAAAAGGCGATCTTTCGGTTTCAACCCAACGAAGCAAAAACCCTCGCGAGTTTGTAACAGACGAATGGTACAGAAGATCACAGCGACGCTCGAAGTTAGAGCATGGAGGTGCTCCAGCGGCGCTTGTCGAGGATGTGTTGGACGTGGCAGGAGGTGCAGTTGGGCTGGCTGTCCTTGACATGGCAGGCGGCGCAGGTGGTTCGGGGTGTTTCCCTGTCGATGGGATTCAGGGAGTTGTGGCAGCTCGAACATGACAGGCGTCCTTCGGCATTGCCTTTCATTCCCGGCGCGAGCCGGACGCGTTGGTCGTGCAGGGCGTGAAACTGGTTGTTGCGCCACTTCTGATCGGAATCCGTCGGCAGGCGAACCACTGCCAGCTTTCGCAAATCCCAGTCGTCATCATTGATCGACTTCGCGCTCCACGAACCATTCACCACCGGATAACCAAACGTGCCGCCGTGAGGCGTTCCCACTTTGCGACCGTTGAATAACTTCTGATTGCCGTCGTTATGGCACGCGGTACACGTCGCCAGCGCTCCCTGCGTCGCACTAAAGTCAACTCCCTGATGCTCTGCGTGACAATCAACACATCCGACGCCTGCGGCTTCGTGCGGCTTGATCGTCGTCGCCACGAACGCATCGGTGCGATGACATGACGCGCAACGCTGCTCCATGTTCCCCGTGAACGAATGACAGTTTGTACACGAGCCGGCGTTCGCCGTCGTCGCTATTGCGGGAACGATACTGAACTGCGTCGTAGCGTGAGCTTTAGAGATCGGCGCGGGTGAAAAGGCGCTCGTGTACCAGTATGCTGCCGCAACTGAAACCAAACCGACAATCAGCAGCGCCCACGTAAAAAACGCAACCGGCCAGCGCGACATCAGATCGCTCGTCGGCATCCAGTTAAACTGCGTCTTGCCACTGCGCCTGCCAGTCTTCGGATAAAGCGGCGACGGGCGCGCCATCTTTCCGGCGTCGCGAATCCGCTTGTCCCAGAAAATGTCGAGCGCCTTGTTACTGGAGATCGGTTTCGGGCGTGGCTTCTTCGCCTTGCCTTCGCCGGGCACAACCAGATCGCCCGTGGTCAAACCCGGATCGCTGACGTCGATCTCGGAAGGCTTCATGCCGATCCGCAGTTCGACGCGTATCCCCAGCGCTGCGTCAGCGGACTCGATCTGCAAGTGGAATGGACCAACTTCGATGATGTCACCGGCGGCGAGCGCTTCGTTTTCTTCAACCGGTCTACCGTTGAGTATGACCGGATTCTTCGGCCTTAACGGAAACAGGTAATAGTTGTTTTCAAACTGCTTGATTCCCGCCTGCACGCGCGACACCGACGGGTGGTTCAGCACCAACTCACACTGCGACAGACGCCCGATCAGCAACCCGTCCGAAATAATCGTCGCCGGGTCGATCGGCAGGTCGTCACGAATGATGTGGTATTGATTCTTCACAGGCATTTTATTTATCCACAGATTACACAGATTCTTTAAGGAGAAATCTGCGTAATCTGTGGATTAGCGTACGTTGAAGAACACCACCTGGCCAATGTGGACCAGCATCAGCGCGAGCATCACTGCTGTTGCCAGGATGTGCAGTGGAATCCAGGCACGCAGCAGCCAGTGCAGCGTCAGGAGCGCGTCCACGCGACGCAGCGTCACGGCAGTCTCCACCGCTGCGAGCAAAAGGTCTCGCTCTTCCTCAGTCGTCAAGCGCGTCGTTCGATCTTTGAATTCCTGTCGCGCCTGCGCCAGCAACGCCTTCAACTCCTCGCGCCGCGCGATCTGTCGCCACAGAAACCCGTACGACAGAAACCGTGGATAGACTCGCTCCCTGATCTCCTCTTTCAACCAGCCATCACTTTTTTCGAGTATGGTTCGAACGTCGCTGAGCAACTCTTTACGACGCCCCTCGAGATCCTCGACGAGCAACGGGTCGCCCTCGATACGAGTCATGATTCGCGGCGCAACGTAATAACAAATAATTCCAATGACGCCGGAAAGTATGGTGAGATCAAACGCAATATACAGAAGACTTGTCAGCAATCCGCCCGTGCGCGTGCCTGAATGCAGCATCAGCACCACGCCCGCAATAGCTCCAACATAAACATGGGCCAGCATCCAGTAGCGCAGCGCACCCGCGCGCCGGCGGTATACCTGCTTTCGCAACGGATACGACATCACGACAGCCACGCCGACAAGCCCAACGAGCCCCGTGAGCCAGCGCATCGTCAACCAACTACCTGCCAGCACTGCGTCGTAGCCGTAACGGTAAATGGCCCAACCGATCGCCAGCGCCGAGAGAATCGTCAGCGCCGCGCCGCCGACGTGCCATGCGCGCGCCAGTGGATCGCTCTTGTGAATGTTCCGCCCGACGGCGTGAGTCTGGTCTCGAAACACAAACTGCTCCACCGGACCGATCTCACTAAAGTATTCGATCGGATCGACGCGCACGAGCGCGCCGGTCGGACAATTCTCTTCACACGAGTATTTCTTGCGCCGCACGCCATCCGGATTGAGCGGAGTGTGTTCACAAAGATTGCACTTGATCGCGACGAGATCGTCGGAAGTCTCAGGCGCGACCGGCGGATCGATCTTAAAGCTCAACGCCTTCTTCAGTTTCGACGCAAAACCGGAATTCGCAGGCGGCGACGCGCGCGGCACCATCGTGATCGCGTCGTACGGACACTGCGTCGCACAATCAAAACAGCCGATACACGTCGGTTTATCGATATCGATATGGCCGAACGGATCGCGAAAGATCGATCCCGTAGGACAGCCAGTCAAACACTCCGGATCCGCACAGTGCATACAAACCTGCGGCACTAACGCGTGCTGCAATCGCTTCTTGCCAATCGCCACCGGCCGCTCGATCTGAATGCCCCTGCGCAACAAACGCGACTGCCCGTGCATCTTGTGACACGCCAGCGAGCAATTCCCACAGCGAATGCAGAGGTCCATGTCCATGACGAGGACGTTCGTGCCGTCGATGACGCCGGTGGCTATCTCTTCTTCCGCTGCTTTCAGAGCATTGAGGTCGGGAAGCGCTTCGATGGCAACCGGCAGCGCGCTGCCCGAACTCGAGAATCCGGCAAAGGTCTCGACCAGTTGTTTGCGCAGCTCCGGATCGGAAGTGAAAACGTCGAGCGGTATCTCGAGCACCTCGGTGCGCGCCATGACGCTCGCCCGGTACTTCCACCTTTGCGGTTGAGTCACGCCTTCAGAGCCGAGACAACTTCCACCACCCAGAAAATCAACTCCGATACCTTCATTCATTCCCAGGACGACTTCCGGCGAAGCCGCGTCGATGAAAACACCATGAGAACGTCGCACCCAGCCCGTCTTGAGCAGAATGAGCCGATTGATGGACTCGCCTTCTTTGCACAGCACGTGGTTTTTGCCGTAGACCATGTAACGAGCGGTGCGCCTCAGTTCCGCCGCAAGCGCTTCGCTCAGAGGCTTGCCCGTGAGCGGTCTGAGGTCTTCAAGCACGCGACCGATGCCGTGTACGCGATAGGTCTCGTCGAGGATGTTGCCGAAAGTGGGAAGCTTGCGCAGGAGCCGTAAGGCGGGCCGAGTGACTTCGAGCACTACTGCTTTTTTATCGCCAGGCACTGCGACGGTGGCGTTCCGTTCGACACCGGCGAGCAAGGCCATCTCGCCAAAGCATGCGCCCGGATCGAGTTGCCCGATCTTCTTCTGACCGCCATCCTCGCGAACGTAAACGTCGAGCGCGCCTTCGACGGTGATGTAGAACGTGTTTCCACCCCACTCACCCTGGCGCATGATCTCTTCGCCGGCGTCGTAAGCGAGCAGGCGCACGTAGGGCCCCACGCGCTTACCGTTACCGTAGTCACGTCCCTGAACAATCACTTCGAGATCGCCGGCATACTTCTGCTTGCCGTCTTTTTCTTCGAAGAGTTCAGCGGTAAGAGCGAGATTCTGGATGGCTTCAACAACGCGACCCCGGTCGGTGATTTCGCGCGGCATGGGTTTGTTTATGCCACAAAAAGGCATAAAAGGCACGAAATGATTTAAAGCCGATTCTGGAAAACCGAGTTCTGCTTTTTGTACCTTTTTTTGGCTACTATCTTTTTGTGCTCTTTGTGGCGTGCTACACTTCGCGACAGATGCTTGCAGAAAATCTTTACGCGCTTCCCCTCGAACAACAAATCGGACAGTTCCTATTCATCGGTCTTCCGGGCCCCGAGCTCGACGCTGAAACACGCGCCCTGGTCGAAGAAATCCAGCCCGGCGGCGTGATCATCTTCGGACGCAACGTCGCCGGTCCGGAACAACTTCGCTCGCTGCTCGACGGCGTCCGCGAAATTGTTCACGTACCGCCGTTATGCGGCATCGATCAGGAAGGTGGACTGGTCGACCGCCTGCGCCGGATATTCACGCCGATGCCCTCTGCGCGCACGATTCGCCAGCATGGCGACCTTGCCGCCGCACGAGCCCTCGGAAGGATCACCGGCGAAGTGCTGCGCATGCTCGGCTTCAACATCAACTTCGCGCCGGTGATGTCGATCATGACCGAGGATCGCGACCTGCTGTCGAACGGACTTTATTCGCGCTCCTTCGGACGCTCGCCGGGCGAAGTTCTCGGCTACACCACCGTGTACATGCGCGGTCTTCAGGGCACCGGGTTGATGGGTTGCCTGAAGCACTTCCCCGGCATCGGCGCCGGCGAGGTTGATTCACACGAAGAGATGCCGGTCGTGCAACTCTCGCACGACGATCTCATCGCGCAGGATCTCGCGCCTTACATCGAACTGTTTCAACGTCGCGACGATCGCGTCCGCTGCGTGATGGTGAGTCACGGTGGTTTTCCAAACATCGACATCAGAGAGGAAGTTACCGGTGGTTTACTCGAGCCGGCCTCGCTCAACTACAACATCGTCACCAAACTCCTGCGCGAAGAGCTCGGCTACAAACACCTCGTCGTCACCGACGATTTGGAGATGGGTGCAATTTCTCGGCACTGTGAAATCGAAGACGCAGCGGTGCGCGCCACCCTGGCCGGTGAAGACATGCTTTTGATCTGCGCCAGCCCGGATAAGATCCGGCGCGGCTATCAAGGCTTACTCAGCGCCGCAAAAAACGGCATAGTTTCCGAACTGCGAATAAAACAGACGCTGGAACGCATCGCCAGAACCAAAACGATTATGGAACCACCGCTTCCGCTCGATCTCGATCGCTTTAAATTCCTGTCAGACGAAATACTGAAGCTCAACGCGAAGCTCAACTACACGTACGGAGGGACGATTAAGTGAGCAAGGGCAAGCTTATTCTCCTGTTTGTTCTGTTAGTGCTGCTGATTGTGCCACCGGGTTGCAGGCGCGGCAGCGGCAACGATGTTTTTGTGATTGCGCTGGGCGATAACATCCGCACCATCGATCCAATCGGCTCGCCTTCAGTCGACGCCGCCAGCGAGCGCGTGCGTACGTTGATTTTCAACACGCTCGTTAAGAAGAACGAAAAGTTTGAATACGCAGGCGAGCTCGCGTCTGACATCAAGCGTTCGGACGATGGTCTGACTTACACGTTTACACTGCAGGATGGCGTCAAGTTTCATGATGGTCGCGCCCTCAGTTCCGCGGACGTGAAATACACGCTCGATCTGGTCTTCTCGAGTAACTTCGCGAAGTCGGCAAGTTTTTACGAGGGCGAGGGCGACAACAAGCGCAGTTACGTTACGAGTGTTCAAGCTCCAGATGCGCGCACCATCATCGTCACGTTGACGAAACCGTGGGTTGGCTTGCTGTCGAACCTGGTGCCGGTGGCAATCATTCCCAAGGACAGTTACGAGTCGCAAAAAACGCACCCGCTGGGCACTGGTCCGTTCAAGTTCATCCGCTACGACAACACGCAGCAGGTGTGCGACGTGGAAGCATTCGCCGACTACTGGGAAGGCCCTCCGAAGCTGCCGGCCGTGCGCGTGCGCGTCATCTCCGACATGAACGCCATGCAGGCTGAATTGCAGGCGGGCCGTGTTGATATGGCACCGATGCCGACGAGCCTGTCGCCTGATGCCGTGAAACGCCTCGAGCAGGATCCGAATCTGCAAGTGAAAGCGTTTCAGGGATCGAATGTGGTGCTGCTGACGCTCAATACCACGTCACCGCCGCTCGATAACGTGAAGGTGCGGCAGGCCATTGCTTACGCGATCGATCGAGAGAGTTTGATAAAGAACTTGCTTTTGGGCTACGGGAAGATCGCGCATTCGATCATTCCGGAGGAGTCGTGGTCCTATACGCCGGGTCAGACCTACTCTTACGATCCGGAGACCGCCAAGCGGCTGCTCGCTGAAGCCGGCGTCCGTTTTGACAAGCCTATCGTCTACAAACTTTCCGGCAGCAGTATCGCCGGGCGGCAGTACGCGGGCGTGATTCAGAATTATCTGAAAGAGGTTGGGATTCCGGTTGAAATTCAGACGCCGGAACAGAACACGCTTTTTGACGAACTGCGACGAGGTAACTTCCAGATTGCTTACACGCAATGGGTGGGGGGCAATCAGGATCCGATCTTCTACAAAGACCTCTTCGCGACTTCGGAGATTCCAACCCAGACGCGCCCGTCTCGCAATCGCAGCCGTTACAGCAACCCGGAGCTCGATAAGCTACTCGACGAGGCTGTGAACACGTTCGATCGTGAGCGCGCCAGGGAGCTGTATCGAAGGATTCAGGAGATCGTCAGCCGCGACGTCCCGGTGTTTCCGATGTGGTACCAGTCAAACATCGTCATCGCGAAGAAGAACGTGCAGAACATCCAGGTGAACGCGAGCGGCGACTGGGGCTTCGTGCGAAACCTGAGCCGCTGATTTTGACCGATTAAGAACACGGATCAGCGCTGATCCGTTTTTTGATCTGTGAAATCTGTGGCTAAAATTCCGTGATTTTCAGCGATGCGGTGGCTGATAATGGTGTTTGCACACCGGCGTTCAGATAGTCCCAGGTTGCCAACCCGATCATCGCCGCATTATCCGTTGACCACTTCAGTGGCGGTAAACAGAGCTTTACTCCCAGTTTGTCGCAAAGCTCCGCGGCGCCTTCACGCAGCTGCGGGCTGGCGGCGACTCCACCGACTACCACCAGACACTCCGCCGGATATTCCTCCAACGCGCGCTTGCACTTCGTGAGCAGGATCTCCATGCACGCACTCACGAACGACGCGGCGACATCCGCATAGTCCACACCGGGATTTTTATCCAGGAACCTTCCCACCGCCGACTTCAAGCCGGAAAATGAGAACTCAAAACCTTCGTTAAGCATCGGCCGCGGAAATGGAATCGAATTTTTTCCCGTCTTCGCTAGTTTGTCGACTGCCGGTCCACCCGGATATCCGAGTCCCAACAAGCGCGCAACCTTGTCGTACGCCTCACCGACCGAATCATCTCTCGTCGAACCGAGCAATTGAATCGACGTCAAACTTTCCATGCGCGCCAGGAACGTGTGTCCACCGGAGACGAGCAACACGATGGCCGGCAGTTCAACACGACGCTCAACCAGGTCGGCGCTGCGCAGATGTCCGCGGAGATGGTTGATGCCGAGCACCGGGACATTCCAACCGAAGCCCAAGCCGGCCGCCGTGTTAACGCCGACGATCAGCGAACCAATCAGTCCCGGCCCTCGCGTGACGCCGATTGCTTTCAAGTCAGGACCTTTGACGTTTGCCTCCGCCAGCGCTCGTTCAATCGTCGGAATGACGGTCAAAGCATGTGCGCGGCTGGCAAACTCGGGATACACACCACCCCAGTGCGAGTGAATATGAGTCTGGCTCGCGATGATCGAAGAAAGAACATTCCCGTCGCGATCGACAACCGCGGCGGCAGTGTCGTCGCACGACGATTCGATTCCCAGAATTAAATCTTTACTCATTCAGATACCTAAGCACTTCAGATTCAGCCACAATCCCGAGACGTTCGATCACCGGCGGGTCGACTCTGCAATTAACCAGCGTCGACGCTGTCGTGCGCAGGATGCCGCCCTCGACCGCGAGATCCGGTGCGCCGTCGAGCTGCGCCAGGATGTCTTGCACGTTGTCGGGCGTCTCGGCGCTGTGCGCGTTCGCGCTGGTCACGAGCAACGGGCCGGTTTTGCGCAACACTGCCAGCAGACGATTGTCGTTGGGGATGCGCACGGCGGCCTCGTCGCGATCCTTGAGCCACTCGGGCCTGTAGTCAGAACTAAACCCCATCACCAACGTTAAACTTCCGGGGATCAGAGGCGATTGCAGCAAACGACGGGCAGACTCGCCGATACGAAAACCGAGCGACTCGAGCTCCGCGTCTGACGCGACCATGATCGGAAGATTCACATTCCTTGGCCGGCGCTTGAGTGCGAATAGTCGATCGATCGACTCGTCAAAATGTGGAAACACTGCGAGACCGTACACCGTGTCCGTCGGGATCAGAACGACGCCGCCCTTCAGGAGACACTCGACAATCTCCTCAACCCCACTACTCGTAGAAAATGTTTGACTGATCGTTTAATGCCTCCACTTGCGTCGTCGAACGCCCGCCCGATTCGTGCGCTGCAAAAGCCATTCGCAATAGAACCTGCGCGTCCGGACCTTCGATGCCGGTATCGACGAGCTTTACATCATTCAATAAAGCTTCGAAACGATGGCGAATCCTGCCCGCTACCGCGACTTCGGAAACGCCGCCACTCACCTTGGCAACCGCTTCGTGCACCGGGCCGAATCGCATGATCTCAACTGACGAACCCTTGATCAAGCCAGCATACGCGTTGTCATTGGATGCGGGCACCACGGCGAGTACGGGCAAGTGCGTGGCGTCCTTTGTTTGACTGGCGATGATCTCGAACCAGTTGAACGGGTAGATATTGACCTTCAAACTAAAAGCCAGCGCGTTCACAAACGAGATCCCGGCCCGAACAAACGTGAGCGACCCCGGACCAACGTTGATGGCGATTCCCTTGATTTCACTGGCCTCGGCGTTCAACGCTTCCAGCCCGCACGAGAGCAAAGATCCGAGGGTTCGTAGCGCGGGGTCGCAGTTGTTGACAGCCGAATCGAACACGGGCACGCCGTCGCGTCCAATCACGACACGATACTCATTCGACGACGACTCGATTGCGAGCAGTAAACTCATACCTGCAAATTCGCCAGCACTGGTTGCCACCGCTCCGCCCCAGCGGAAAACGTCAACTTGCGCCAGTTATCCTGATCGGGCACAAACTCGAACGTGATGGTTAACGCGTTCCTAAAATCTTCTTCGACGATGTCGCCCCACTCCACGGCGGTAATACTTTCGGGCACGAAATCCTCCAGCGCCAGATCGCGAAACTCGGCGACACTGGAAAGCCTGTATGCATCGATGTGCAAAAAATTTCCTGACGGAAGCGGGTAGAACTGGGCGAGGGTAAAGGTCGGGCTCGTAACCTCAGCCGCAGATCCGAGTGCCGCCACCAGTTCCTGCACAAACGCCGTCTTCCCGCTTGCAAGCGGCCCCTTGAGCAACATCGCATCACCCGCACGCAAAAACGGGGCAAGCGCCGCCGCCAAACGCGCCGTCTCACTTCTGCTCTTACAAGTGACACTAACCATGACTATTAGCCACAAAAAGGCACAAAAAGCACAAAATAATTTTCTGAAGATCTGTTTTGTGCCTTTTGTGCTTTTTTGCGGCCTTTCTTTCTTGTGCTTTTTTGTGGCCTACTTCCAGTTTGTGTCCAGCCGTGTCTTCTTGAGGCTCGGCGCGTCGAGCACGTTCGTGTCAAATCCTGTCACGTACGGCTTGACCAAAGAGTACGACGACGCGAAATAGATCGGCACCGCGTGTAGATCTTTCAGCGCCTGGGCCTCTGTCTCGACCGCAATCTTCTCTTCGGGCGGACTCCCCTCGGGTACCGGCGACGCGAGTGGCAGCGCGTGAGCATCACGCTCAAACAACATCTTCAGATTCACCAGCTCGCTGGTCGTCTGCATCACGATGCCGCGTCGCACGATATCGTAGTCACCGGCCATGATCGCTGCTTCATACTCTTCCCAACTACGCACCACGATCTCGGTTTTGATGTTCAGTGCCGACAGCCACATCGCGGCGATCGACTGCGCCACCGTACGCTGTTGCGCGTTGCGGTTGATTAAGAGCCGTATCACCGGGAAGCCTTCGCCGTTTGGATAACCGGCTTCGGCGAGCAGTTCCCGGGCTTTGTTCACGTCGTGGCCCAGCAGGTCCGCTTTGTCTACGACCGGCTTTTCTCCGGACATCGCTTCGGGGAGAAACTTCCCTGCCGGTTCGGTCGCTCCTTCGAGATCGTCGCGGCTGATCCGTTCACGATCGATCGCGAGCGCCAGCGCCTCGCGCACGCGCACGTCGTCAAACGGTTCGTGGGAAGTGTTGAAGCCGTAGTAGGTCAACGCGCCGTAAGTTGAGCGGCGGAAATCTTTGTAAGGCGCGAGCAGCTTGAGCGCCAGCGGTTCGAACGGCGCGTTTGTGATCGCGTCGATCTCGCCGGCTTCGTAAGCGCTCAATGCGTCTTCAGCGTTGGGCGTGTTGACAAACGTGACGCGATCCAGTGCGACTGAATCGCCGTCCCAGTAGGTTTTCGCGCGCTCGAGTTTGACACGATCGTTTTCGGTGGCTGACAGCAGAAACGCGCCATTTGAGATCAACTCGTGCGAGTCGAGACGGTTTGTCTGATCGGCAGCGGCGACTTTGACCGGGCGAAACACGGGATGCGCGACGAGCGATGGGAAACTGTTATCGGGATCTTGCAGCGTCACCTGCAAAACGTGTTCGTTGAGCGCGCGCGCGCCGAAGGTGTGTGGCTCTGCAACGGTTGGTGCGGCGCCTTCGATGTTGGCGAGCAGCTCTGTGTGTGGCGCGAGTGGACCTATCTTGAGCGTGCGTTCCCAGGAGCGCACGAAATCTTCAGCCGTGACTTTTTCTCCGTTCGACCAGCGCGCGTTATCTCGCAGGTAGAACGTCCAGACGCGTCCATCGTTTGACGACTCCCAACGCGTGGCGACAGCAGGCACCGGAGCCAACGTCCGCGGATCGTAGTCGGTCAAGCCTTCGAAGAGCGCTCGCACCGCGTCAGTGTCAGGCGGAGCAGCGGCAAACGCCGGATCGAACGTTTGCGGCAGACCACCATTACTCCAGCGAAATTCCTGCGCGGCAGGAGTGACGACTTTGCCGTAGTAAGTGGACGGCTCATTCGTGGTGAAGCAGCCCGTGTGGGTCAGACACAACGCGAGAAGCAGCGAACAGATGCAGGAGAAAGGTTTTTTAGCCACGGATGACACGGATTAGTTTCTGATGAACGCTGATTATTTGTGTTCTCGTTATTTCAAATCCATCTGAGGTATCAATCAAGTAATCTGCAAACCGTAGTTTTTCTTCCTGCGGCATCTGCGAATTGATCCGCCGCAGCGCCTCGTCGCGCGAGAGGTTGTCGCGCAGCATGAGGCGTTCGAGCTGGACCTCCGGACGGCAGTGGACCACGATCAGTTTATCAAACCGCTTATAACCGCCCGATTCGATCATCAACGCCGCATCGATGATACCTATACCATCCGGATCTTCGGCTTCCCACCCGCGCATGATTTCATCCTGCCGCGCGATGATGAACGGATGAAGAATGTGGTTCAGCCGTTCACGCTGAGCTGGATCAGCGAAAATCCGTGCTCCGAGTCGTTTGCGATCAAGCGTTCCATCCGTGTTCAGGATGTCCTCGCCAAATGCTTCGGTCAGCGCCTTCAGGCCCGCCGTTCCCGGCATCACGACCTCGCGCGCCGTCACGTCCGCATCCAGCACGTGACAACCCAGTTCTTCAAACACCGACGTCACAAACGACTTACCAACACCGATCGATCCTGTCAGGCCGACGCGAAGCATACGTTATTGCCGTCTCAGGCGCGCGGCCTTCAAAGTGTTCTTCATCAGCATCGCCACTGTCAGTAGTCCAACTCCGCCGGGTACCGGAGTCAACATACCTGCCACCTCCGCCGCCTCTGCTGGATGCACGTCGCCGACGAGGGTCGCGCCACGCTTGGCCACAACGTCCAAACGTTTCTCAGCCTCAGCGCCAAACAACGAACGAACCTGATCGACGTCTGAGATCCGATTCATCCCAACGTCAATTACTGTCGCGCCCGGCTTGATGTGATCGCGTCCGATAAACCCCGGTCTGCCGATCGCGACTATTAACAGATCCGCAGTTCGTGTCACCGCCGCGAGATCGCGAGTTCGCGAGTGACAGATCGTCACCGTCGCATCTCTTTGCAACAACAACTGCGCCATCGGCCGTCCCACGATCTGACTGCGACCAACCACACAGGCATTCGTGCCACGGATTTCGACTCCACTGTCGTCTAGTAGTTCCATGATCCCGGCCGGAGTGCAGGGCACGAACACCGGTCTTCCCATCGCCAACTTGCCAACGGTGACAGGATGAAACCCATCGACGTCCTTCGCCGGATCGATTGCTTCGATGATCGCCGTCTCATCAATCTGCCGCGGCAAAGGCAGTTGCGTGAGAATGCCGTCGACGTCGTCACGCGCGTTCAAAGAGGCAATCAGGTCGAGCAATTGTGAACTGGTGGTCGACTCCGGCAACGCGTGGTGTTCGGAGCGAATGCCGACCTCTTCACAGGCGCGAATCTTGTTTCTGACGTAAACAGCCGACGCCGGATCGTCGCCCACACGCACGGCAGCCAAGCCGGGACGAACGTCATGCTCTTTAACCATGCGCTCGATTTCAGCCTGGACTTCCTGCTTGATCCGCGACGCTAAATTTGCAGCTTCAAGTTTGATCATAAAGTGGCCACAAAAAGGCACAAAAGACACAAACCAATATACACGGGGAGCTTGAGCTAAGTAATCGTTCTGAAGATATTGCTTTGTGTCCTTTGTGCCTTTTTGTGGCGTCATTATAATCCGAGTCATGTCATTGGCGAGAGTGGTGCTAATTTTTGTCTTCTTTTGCTTGGCTGCGCAGCAGGCATTGGGCCAGCCGGAACGCATCGTCGCGGCAGTGGAAGCCGCCGACTGGCAAACTGCGCGCGCCGAGATCAACAAAGTTCGTTCAACGAACGAGGGACTGTTTCGTGATAAAAATTACGACTATCTCCTCGGCCGCATCGCGGAACGCACCGGCGACCTGGCGGGCGCTACCGCCAGCTACCAGGCAATTGCAACGAGCGATTCGAAGCTCCGGGGATACGCCTTGTGGCGACTGGCAAAACTCGCGCGCGCAACCGGCGACCTCGTTCTCGAGCGCGAGCGTTTACAGCAACTCACTGCTACAGCGCGTTCGAGTCTGTTGTTTGAAACTGCGGCCCTGCGATTGAGTGAGAGCTTCTTTGAAAGCGGCGATTTCCTGTCTGCCGCGAACAGTGCCCAGGCATTAACGCTCTCGAAGAATATGAACGTCGCCCGCAAGAGCGCGGCTTTGATCGGTCTGGCCTACGTGCGTGCGGGAAAAACGACTGAGGCGCGCGACGTTTTCACCAAACTGCTGATGCAGATGCCGGACGCTTCGCGCCCTGACGACTTCGCCCTCGAAGCCGTACGACAACTGGACTCGTTCGATAACAAGGCCCCTACGCTTTCTGAAGCCGATCACCTGCTCCGTGCTTCCGTCTATCAATTCAACCGCGACTTTGCCGGCGCACGTGTTCATTACCAGGCAGTCGTCGATCGTTACCCGCAGAGCACTACCGTACCCAATGCGATGTTTCAGATCGCGCGCGGGCTCTACAACGAAACGAAGTACGACGAAGCCGCCAAACTCTTTCAAAAAGTCTTTGATTCACACCCGCAGTCGAGCAGCGCACGCGAGGCGCTCGGCTTCCTCGGTTCCACTTACGTGCGCTTGAAGCGCTTTGACGATGCGGTCGCCGCTTACAAACTCCTCCTCGATCGCTTTCCAGATGCACCGAGTCCCGAACGAACTTACCTGAATCTCATCGACACTCTCCACGAAGCGGGCCGCTACACGGAAGCGCTCAATTGGGTGCAACAAACGCGCGCACACTTCGGAAACGATCTCGGTGGCGCGCTCGCTTTGTTTGCGCAACTGCGCATTCACATGGCCCAGGGAAGCTGGTCCACGGTCGTGCGCGATGCAGACGAGTTGTTGAAGTTCCCAGATCTCGGTGGCACTCGCGTTGGCGGCGGCACCAGTACGATGGAGCTCACTTTCCTGCGCGCGTATGCGCTCGAACAACTCGGCAGGACTGAGGAAGCCATAGAAGCTTTCCTGTCGATTCCTGACGGGCGCAACGAGTATTACGGCGCGCGCGCCACGCAAAGGTTGTTGAGTCTGGCAGCAGGCGAAAAGTCTCGAACTCTGGTGCGTATGCGACTTAATTCGCTACTAAACCAGAGCAAAGTGCAGGGCGCGGCCGGGCAGTGGGAGCAGTCACGTGCGGCGGCGCAGGCGAGCTTGAGACTGACCGACGATCCGCAAACTCGCGCGGAGGCATTGAGGTACGCGCAGGCTGCATACAACGCGCTACCCGCCTACCGCTTGCCTCAGTTCAATAAGATCTCGCTGCTGAAACAACAGCCGGACGCGCTCGCTGATGACCTTCTGTTCCTCGGACTTTACGACGAAGCGCTTCCGGAGTTGTTCGCCACGCGTGCACAGAACAGGTCAACGGGCGCCACAGACGAAGACTACACGATCGCCGTGTTATCGCTGCGCGCCGGCATTCCGAATCGCGCCGTGCGGTTTGCTGAACAGGTTTGGAAAACAGTTCCGGCAGACTACGTGATCGAGCTCGCGCCGCGCGAGCTGGTCGAACTCCTGTACCCGGTGCCGTTTCGCGAGTCGCTCCTGCAGAATGCGACACCGACGGTCGATCCTCGCTTTGTGCTCTCGATCGCGCGACAGGAATCACGCTTCCAGGCAGACGCGAAATCAGTTGCTGCAGCACGTGGCATGATGCAGTTCATCGCCTCAACCGCAAACGAGATCGCCACGCAACTGAAGCTGCAAAATTTCCAACAGGACGATCTCTACAACCCTTACACTTCGATCCGTTTCGGCTCGCAGTATCTCGGGAACCTCTTTCAACAGTTTCCCAATCAGCCACAGGCTGTCGCCGGTTCGTATAATGGGGGAGCCGACAATCTGGCACGCTGGATCAGTCGCTCGCGCGCCACCGAAGCGGATCGCTACGTCCCCGAGATCGGTTTCACGCAAACAAAGGATTATGTGTATAAGGTGATGGCGAATTACTGGACTTATCAACGCCTCTATAACAATCAACTCGAGCCGATCAAATGAAGCCACTAAAAGGCACAAAAATCACAAAATGTTCTTCGAGGAAACCGGTTTTGTGCCTTTTGTGCCTTTTTGTGGCGCTATGTCTTTCTTTCGTGGCCTGTCGTCGTAGTGGAAGCGAGAAGCGCTACGATCTGAAAGGCAAGGTGCTGATAGTTGAGCCTGACAAGCATCTGGTGACGGTGTCGCATGAGGACATCAAGGGCTACATGCCGGCGATGACGATGCCTTTTACGGTGCTGAGCGAGGCGGATATGAAGATTCTCGCGCCGGACGATCAGATTACGGCGACGCTCGTCGTCGATGGTTCGCAGGCTTGGCTGGAGGATTTGATCATCACGCGACAGAGCGGCAACGCGCCGGCGGCGATACCGGGTGTGGTGATAGCGAAAGAGGGCGATGAGGTGCCAAACTTCACGCTCCGCAATCAGGACAATCGCGAGATTCGCATTAATAACTATCGCGGCAAAACGTTGCTGCTGACGTTCATCTACACCCGTTGTCCCGTACCCGAATATTGCACATTGATGTCCAACAACTTCGCCCAGATCGAACGCGCGCTGGGCCAGGATGCGGAGCTCTACGGCAAGACGCACCTGCTCAGCATCAGCATCGACCCTTCGTACGACACGCCGGAGGTGCTGCGCAGTTACGGCGCCGCCCACACAGAGCGTTACCAGAACGAGACGTTTGCGCACTGGGAGTTTGCCGGAGGGACGACGCAACAGGTCAAGGATATCGCGCAGTATTTCGGGCTAACTTATTTCCCCGATAAGGATCAGATTATCCATGGACTGCGGACGGTGATCGTGAAACCCGATGGACGCGTCGGGAAGATCTACACCGGGAACGACTGGAAACCCGAGGAAGTCGTGGATGAGATGAAAAAAGCGAGCCACAGATAACACGGATAAAAATCCGGATTTCATCCGTGTGAATCCGTGGCTAACTTCCCTTTATCTTCTTGATCTCTTCGGTGAGTACGGGGACTGCTTCGAATAGATCTCCGACGATGCCGTAATCTGCGATGTCGAAGATCGGGGCTTCGGGGTCTTTGTTGATTGCGACGATCGTGCCGGAGTTCTTCATGCCGACGAGGTGTTGAATAGCGCCTGAGATACCAAGAGCGACGTAGAGCTTCGGCGCTACTGTTTGTCCGGACGATCCGATCTGGCGATCGATAGGTAACCACTCGGCGTCGCAGATCGGCCGCGAGGCCGCGAGATCTCCTCCCAACGCTTCCGCCAGTTTCTCAGCCAGGACCAGGTTGTCTTTGCTCTTTATGCCACGCCCGACGGCGATGATCACTTCTGCCTTCGTCAGGTCGACAGCCTGTTTAGCTTCCTGGAAGGGAGGCTCGGGAACCATGCGTACGTCGCCGATTTCAACCGCAACGTTCTCGACCTGCGCGCTGCCGCCCTTCGCCGCCTGATCGGGACGATAAGCCCCGCTCTGAAACGTCGCAAACACCGGCGGCTCACCGTCCGAAACAACGTCAGCATCGAGCTTGCCGAGAAAGATCCGGCGCGTGAAACCGATCTTGCCGCCATCTGCTTTGGCCCGAATGCAGTCGCTGATCAGTGATTTCCCGAAGCGGGCAGCTAGTTTAGGAGCGAAGTCGCGCACCTGGTACGTGTGCGTTAAGAAGACGAAACTCGGATCGACCTGTTTGACGATCTGCTGCATTCCATCCGCATACGCGTCAGGCGTGTAGTCAGCCAGTTTCGGATTCGTCGCACAGATCACTTTCGCAACATCGTACGCCGCAATCTCCTGCGCCAGCCCCGCGACATCCGCGCCGAGCACAACCGCGCTCACACTCTGCTGCAACTCCGATCCCAATGCCTGCGCCGCCGCGATCGCTTCAGCCGAACTGCGGTTCGCAACCCCACCTTTATGTTCAATGAATACTAGAATTCCGCTACTCATCCGTTTTTTTCCGTGTAAATCTGTGGCTAAAAGACCCTCGCCTCAACGTGCAGCTTCTGCGCCAACTCCGCCGCGCCCGCTTTCGCATCACCATTCCCGAGCATCTGCGTCTGCTTGGTCTTTTGCGGCAGGTAGATCTTCTCGACGCGCTGGTGTGAAGGACGTCCAACAAGCTCCGCCGATGGCGTCACTTCTTTGATCTCCTTCTTCTTCGCCGCCATGATTCCCTTCAACGTCGCGTAACGAATCTGGCTGATGCCCGATTGGATCGTTAACAACGCCGGCAGCGGCATCTCGTACCACTGGTACCAGCCACTCTCGAGCTCTCGCTTCACGCGCAGCTTGTCAGCCGCAGCGTCCAGCTCAATCACGATCGTCGCATGCGGCAAGCCGAGCAGCTCAGCCATG
>DASVGE010000412.1:0-7441 GCA_036379695.1 Pyrinomonadaceae bacterium
ACGAACTGATGACGTTCTGACATGGTGGAACTCACTCTCCAGGGCATCCTCTCGACTCCTTTCGAGACGAAAGGTATCAGCAACGGGAAAAGTGTTTACCATGTCTCCGAACATGTGTTTAGGATGTCTCCGGTCTATACAAAAACCTCACAAAACCTCGACGGCGAGGCAGAGCCTCGCCTCACATCGGGCGGCGAAGCCGGGGGCAATGAGTCAAGTTCATGATCGGATCTTAATTTCGAGACGGTATCTCACATCGGGCGGCGAAGCCGCAACCAAGCGTGCCTCACATAACTCTTCGTGCAGGGCCAGTCAGAGGTCTAAACATGAGCCAAACAATCAATGCCATCAACGAGAGCTTCGTTCAGGATAAGCGCGCGCTCCTCGCACGACTGCCGAGGGAGCAGGCCAGCAGGGCGAAGTATTTTCCGCTGTCGTTTGCGCAGCAACGGTTGTGGTTCATCGATCGCTTAACGCCCGGGTCGTCTCATTACAACCTGCCGCTAGCGGTGCGTCTGGATGGAACCCTCAACCTCGCTGCACTGGAGCGCACGTTACGCGAGATTGTGCGTCGCCACGAAGTCTTAAGAACGAATTTTGTGATTGTTGACGGAGAGCCGATGCAGGTGATCCGGCCTGAGACGGACCAGAGCTGTCTGCCGCTGATTGACCTCAGTGAACTGCCCGCAGCCATGCGCGAGGTGGAGTCGAAGCGACTGGTCCGCGTTGAATCCACGCGCCCGTTTGATCTGGAGACCGACTCGCTAATGCGTACGACTGTGCTGCGGCTTGATGCCACGCAGCACATCGCCTTGCTGACGTTCCATCACATCATCTTCGATGGCTGGTCCATGGGCGTGTTCGTGAGAGAAGTGGTGACGCTCTACAACGCCTTCTCGCAAGGATTTAAGTCGCCGTTGGCAGAGTTGCCGCTGCAGTACGCCGACTATGCGGTGTGGCAGCGTGAATGGCTACAGGGCAAGGTGTTGGAACAGCAGGTCGGTTATTGGAAGCAGCAGTTGGAAGGTGCGCCGGAATTGCTCGACTTGCCGGCAGACAGGCCACGACCAGCGGTGCAAACGCATCGTGGTGCGAGTGTGGGGCTGGTGCTGTCGCAGGAATTGACGGCGAAAGTGCGTGAGTTGTGCCGCGCCGAAGGGGCGTCGCTGTTCATGTTGCTGTTGGCGGTATTCAAAGTCTTGCTGGCGCGTTATTCGGGACAGGAAGACATCAGCGTGGGGACGCCGATTGCGGGTCGTAGTCGTGTAGACACCGAAGGGTTGATCGGGCTGTTTGTCAACATGCTGGTGATGCGGACGGAGTTTTCGGACAACCCGCCGGCGCGCGAGTTGTTGCGGCGAGTCAGAAACGTAGCGCTTGATGCGTACGCGCGTCCGGAGTTGCCGTTCGAAAAACTGGTTGACGAGTTGCAGGTTGAACGCAGTCTCAGCCACACGCCTCTTTTTCAAGTTCTCTTCAACTTGCACAACACAGGGCAGGAAGTGTTGGAACTGCCAGGCTTGCGTTTGAGTGCAGCGGGCGAAGCGAGCGAAGTAGCCAAGTTTGACCTGATGCTGAACATGAAAGAATCGGGCGACGCGATTAGCGGAGCCCTGGAGTACAACACCGACCTGTTCGACGACACAACCATTAAGCGGCTCGGGGACCATTTCAAGACGTTACTGGAAAGTTTTGTATCGCATCCGGCGCAACGCGTGTCGCAATTGCACATGTTGACGGAAGCAGAGCGGCAGAGGTTGCTGTACGAGTGGGCCGAAGCGGATGAATTGGCCGCAAACAGGCACAAAAAACACAAACGCGAAGGCACAGTTGATGTACCCGAGACAGTCAGTGAATGCCTTTCGGATTTGTTTGAAGCGCAGGTCGAGCGCACGCCCGAGGCAATCGCGCTGGTCTTCAATCAGCAGGAGATTTCTTATCGAGAGTTGAACAGCCGCGCCAATCAACTCGCGCGACATCTACGTGAATTGGGCGTCGGCGCGGATGTGCGTGTCGGGCTTTCCATGGAACGTTCGACGGAGATGATGGTTGGCGTGCTGGGAATTCTCAAAGCCGGCGGTGCATACGTCCCGCTGGATCCAACCTTCCCCGAACAGCGTCTCGGATTCATGTTGCAGGATGCGCAGATCGAAATCCTGCTGACGCAGCAACGGCTCAGCGACAAGTTTCCCGTGCGCACTATCTGTCTCGACTCCGGCTGGGAAACCATCGCACAGCAAAGCTCTGAAAACTTAAGCGCGCGGGTTGCGAGTTCGGATAGTCTTGCATACGTGATCTACACGTCAGGCTCGACCGGTCAGCCGAAGGGCGTGATGATGACCCATCGCCCGATCCTCAATTTCATCACCTGGCAGGTAGCTAATTCAATCAACACCCCCGGATTGCGCACCTTGCAGTTTGCCTCGCTCAGCTTCGACGTTTCCGTTCAGGAAACCTTCTCGACCTGGGGCGCAGGCGGAACGCTCGTGCTCGTCGAAGATCAGGTACGCCGTGATGCGATGGCGCTCTGGCAGTATCTCGCCGATGAAAAGATCGGACGGCTGTTTGCCCCCTTTATCGTGCTGCAACAACTGGCCGGCGTACAGGACGAGACCGTGCCGGCGCAACTACGAGAATTCGTCACTGCGGGCGAGCAGTTGCAAGTGACGCCGGCGGTCACCGGCATGTTCCGAAAACTCAACGGCTGCACGCTCTACAATCAGTATGGTCCAACCGAAGCCCATGTCATCGTCACCGCCCTCAAGCTCGACGACACGCCGGGCAGTTGGCCACTACTACCCTCCATCGGACGACCCATCGCGAAAGCCGAAATCTACATTCTTGATAAGCACGGGCAGCCCACGCCGATCAACGTCGCGGGTGAACTGCACATTGGCGGCGTCGCGCTCGCGCGCGGATACCTGAACCGTCCCGCTCTGACCGCTGAAAAGTTTGTGCCGAATCCTTTTACGAGTGAGCCTGGCGCACGCCTCTACAAGACAGGCGACCTGGCGCGCTTCACGGCCGAAGGCAACATCGAGCTTCTCGGTCGCATTGATCATCAAGTGAAGTTTCGCGGCTTCCGTGTCGAACTGGGCGAGATCGAAACTGCGCTTTGCGCGCACCCGGCGATTCGTAAAGCCGTCACGGTCGTGCGCGAAGATGCGCCGGGTGAGAAGCGACTGGTGGCCTACGTCATGGTCCATGACGGTCAGGTGGTGACGAACGCCGAACTGCGCGCGTCTCTCAAAGACCGGTTGCCTGAATACATGGTCCCGCAAGTTTTCGTGATGCTCGACTCGTTCCCGGTCACCTCGACCGGAAAGGTTGATCGTCGCTCGCTGCCCGCACCGGACCTCTCGAGGCCGGAGCAGGAAGTTGCTTTCATCGAGCCGCGCACACCCTTCGAGGAAGTGCTTGCCGGTATCTGGAGCGATGTGCTGCGCACGACGAGGATCGGCGTTAACGACAACTTCTTCGAACTCGGTGGCCACTCGCTGCTGGCGACACAGGTTGTTTCCCGTATCAGGGAAGCGTTCGGCGTCGAGATTCCGGTGCGTGCCATATTTGAGAAGCAGACCCTGGCGCTGCTGGCGGCTGAGGTCGAGCAGCAGATGTATCGAGGCGCAACGCTCAATGCGCCGCCTGTTGTCCGCACGTCGCGTGAGGTTGAACTGCCGCTGTCGTTCGCGCAACAACGGTTGTGGTTCATCGACCGGTTAACGCCGGGATCGCCTCTCTATCACATGCCGATGGCCGTCCGCTTGAATGGAGCGCTCAACCTTCATGCGTTGGGGCGGACGTTGCGCGAGATCGTTCGGCGTCACGAAGTTTTAAGAACCAATTTTGTGACGGTCTATGGTGAGCCTGTGCAGGTGATCCGGCCTGAGGCTTACGTGGACGAGATCTGTCTGCCGCTGGTGGACCTCAGTGCGCTGCCTGAAGCATTGCGCGAGGTGGAGGCGAAACGACTGGCCCGCGCCGAGGCCGTACGCCCGTTTGACCTGGCCACAGACTCGTTAATGCGCACGACTGTGCTGCGGATCGATGACCAGCGACACATCGCCTTGCTGACATTCCATCACATTGTTAGTGACGAATGGTCCATGAGCGTGTTCGTAAGAGAAGTCGCCGCGCTCTACAACGCTTTCTCGCAAGGACTGGAGTCGCCGTTGGCCGAGTTGCCGGTGCAGTACGCCGACTACGCCGTGTGGCAGCGCGAATGGCTCCAGGGCGAAGTGTTGGACCAGCATATCGGTTACTGGAAGCAGCAGTTGGAAGGCGCGCCGGAGTTGCTAGAGTTGCCGACGGACCGGCCACGACCAGCGGTGCAGACGCATCGCGGCGCGAGCGTGGGACTGGTGGTGTCGCGGGAGTTGACGGCGAAAGTGAATGAGTTGTGCCGCGCTGAAGGGGCGTCGCTGTTCATGTTGCTGCTGGCGGTGTTCAAAGTGTTGTTGGCGCGTTACTCGGGACAGGAAGACATCTGTGTCGGGACGCCGATTGCGGGACGTGATCGCGTCGAGACTGAAGGTTTGATCGGTTTCTTCGTGAACATGCTGGTGCTGCGCACTGATCTCGTAGGCAATCCAACCGCGCGCGAGTTGATAAGGCGAGTCAGAGACGCTGCGTTGGGCGCGTACGCACACCAGGAGTTGCCGTTCGAGCGGTTGGTAGACGAGTTGCAGGTTGAGCGCAGTCTCAGTCACGCGCCGTTGTTTCAGGTCGTTTTTTCCTTCCACAACACCTCACAGGAGTTGTTGGAGTTGCCGGGCTTGAGTCTGAGTGCAGCGGGCGAAGCAAGCAGCGTGGCCAAGTTTGATCTGACGCTGCACATGAGCGAATCCGGCGATGCTATCAGTGGAGCATTGGAATACAACACCGACCTGTTCGACGAGTCGACCATCAAGCGGCTCGGGAGCCATTTCGAAACATTACTGGAAAGCTTTGTCTCCGAGCCGGGGCAGCGCCTGTCGGAATTGCAGATGCTGACTGAGGCGGAACAGCAGCGAGTACTGTACGAGTGGGCCGAAGCAGATGAATTAGCCACAAAAAGACACAAAAAACACAAAAGCGAAGGCACTGTTGATGTGCCCGAGACAGTCAGTGAATGCCTTCAGGATTTGTTTGAAGCGCAGGTCGAACGCACGCCCGAGGCGATCGCGGTGATCTTTGACGGTAAGAAAATTTCTTATCGAGAGCTAAACAATCGCGCCAATCAACTAGCGCATCATCTGCAGAGCGCCGGGGTGCGTGAAGAGTCGTTGGTTGGGATCCTGGTGGAACGATCGGTGGAGATGCTGGTTGGTGTCCTTGGCGTGCTCAAAGCCGGCGGCGCCTATCTACCTCTCGATCCTTCCTACCCGCAGGAGCGGCTCTCCTTCATGCTCGCTGATGCAGGTGTCGCAGTACTGCTCACGCAACATCATTTGTTGGAGACGTTCGTTTCCGCTTCATTTCAAACTCTCAGTCTAGACAGCGACTGGCCGCAGATCGAAGAGCAACCGACGACAAATCCGACGCGCCATTCGGTTGCGGCCAACGCGGCTTACGTGATCTACACGTCGGGCTCAACCGGGAGACCGAAGGGCGTGGTGGTGCCACATTCAGCCGCCGTTAATTTTTCGCAAGCGTGGTTAGGCCCACTCGGCGAGAAACCCGGAACCCGCGTCTTGCAGTGCGCTTCGTTGAGTTTCGATGCGTCGGTCGGTGAACTACTCGTCTCACTGCTGCGTGGTGCGACCTTGTCTGTGCCCAAACCCGAGACCCCAATGGCCGGACCTGCTTTGCGTGAACTGTTGGAGCAGAACTCCATCGAGTTTCTGATGGCGACGCCGACAGCGCTGGCGACCATTGATAACAATGGCCTCCCCTGTTTGCGGACGGTAGTAACCATCGGTGAGGCATGCTCCGCTGAACTGGCAGCGCGCTGGGGCACCGGGCGGCGCTTAGTCAACGGTTACGGGCCGACCGAAACAACCGTGATCGCGATCATGTCCGGCCCACTCGACGGCGAGCGACAGCCACCGATCGGCCGTCCGATAGCGAACCTGCAAGCGTACGTGCTCGATAACTACATGCAGCCCGTGGCGGTTGGAGTAACGGGCGAACTATACCTCGGTGGCTTGGGTGTCACGCGTGGCTACTTGAATCGAGCCGAACTGACTGCCGAAAGATTCGTGCCGCATCCGTACAGCCTCCAACCCGGAGCGCGCTTGTACCGGACGGGTGACGTTGCGCGATGGCGCGTGGATGGAGAGTTGGAGTATCTGGGCCGCATGGATGATCAGGTGAAGCTGCGTGGGTTCCGGATCGAGTTGGGCGAGATCGCGAACGCACTGCGCGAACAAAAGGGAGTGAGCGAGTGCGTCGTGGTTGCCCTCGGAGAAGGTGAAGAGAAGCGGCTGGTGGCGTACGTGGTGGCAGATGAAGGAATTCATACCGGTGAGTTGCGCGAACAACTGAAGCAACGCTTGCCGGACTACATGATCCCGTCTGCGATCGTGCAGCTCCAGGAGTTGCCGTTGACGAGGAATGGAAAGGTAGATCGTCGCGCATTGCCGGCGCCGGAAGCCGTGTGGACGAACGACGAGAATTTTGTCGCACCGCGCACGCCAGTTGAGGAAGTGCTCGCCGGTATCTGGAGCGACGTGCTGCCCACAACCAGGATTGGGATCAACGACGACTTCTTCGAACTCGGCGGCCACTCGCTGCTCGCGATGCAGGTTGTCTCCCGCATCAGGGAAGCCTTCGGCGTAGATGCCGAGGTATATGCCATATTCGAGAAGCCAACCGTGGCAATGCTGGCCGCTGAGATCGAGCAGCAGATGTATCAGGGCAGCTCGCTCCAGGCTCCGCCCATTGTGCGCAGGTCGCGCGACATTGAACTGCCTCTGTCGTTTGCACAACAACGGTTGTGGTTCATCGATCGCTTAACACCGGAGTCCCCGCTCTCCAACATGCCGATGGCGGTGCGCCTCAACGGAGTTCTCAACCTTCAGGCGCTGGAGCGCACGTTACGCGAGATCGTGCGCCGTCACGAAGTTCTAAGAACCAATTTTGTGACCGTCGAAGGAAAGGCCGTGCAGGTCATCCGCCCCGAGGCTCACGTTGACGAGATCTGTCTGCTGTTGGTGGACCTCAGTGCGCTGCCCGAAGCCGTACGCGATGTCGAAGCCAGGCGATTAACCCGCGCCGAGGCCGTACGCCCGTTCGACCTGGCCACAGACTCGTTAATGCGCACGACTGTGCTGCGGCTGGATGCGACGCAGCATATCGCGTTGCTGACACTTCATCACATCATCTTCGATGGCTGGTCCATGAGTGTGTTCGTGAAAGAAGTCGCCGCGCTCTACAACGCTTTCTCGCAAGGCCTGGAGTCGCCGTTGGCAGAGTTGCCGGTGCAGTACGCCGACTACGCCGTGTGGCAGCGCGAATGGCT
>DASVGE010000413.1:0-21516 GCA_036379695.1 Pyrinomonadaceae bacterium
GTGAGACTCCACGGGGCAAGCCCGTGGCATCTTACGCTGTGAGTCCCACGGGACAGGCCCGTGGCATCTTAAGAAAACACTCAGCCTCATCAGGTTAGTCATGAGTAACAAACCTCCTCCTTTTAACGACGATCGTTTGCAGCCGGAAGCAATGCTGCCGAAGCCATTTTCCTCGTTGATTGACGTGGATGTGTTTGCGATGTCAGATAAGGGACTCGTCAGGAGTACCAATGAAGATCACTATCTCGTCGTTCGCGGTGGCAGGGCTATGGAGACAGTCTTCACCAGCCTGACCGACCGTGCCGGTGACCGGTTTGAGGAGACCGCTTACGGATTCGTGGTTGCCGACGGAGTCGGTGGCGAGGCCGCCGGCGACGTTGCAAGCCGCCACGCGATCTTTACCCTGCTTAATCTCGCATTGCGTACTCCCGACTGGCAGTTCAGATGGGGACCCGATCAGATAAACACGGTTATGTGGCGCATGCAGGATCGTTTTCGTCGCGTCAACGCCGCGTTGGTCCAACAAGCAACCGCGCACGCATCCCTCAACGGCATGTGTACGACCATGACAGTAGCGCTAAGTCATGGCAAGTGCCTCATCATCGGCCATATGGGCGATTCCCGCGCTTACCTGCTTCACAACAAAAAGCTCCAGAGATTAACGCGCGATCACACAGTCGCCGAACGCTTGCTGGACGAGGGCATCAATCCTGCGAACGATCAACTCCTCAATCAGTTGCGAAATGTCTTGATGCAAGCTCTCGGTGGACCGCAATGCGAGTGCAGTCCTGATACTCACGATTACTTCCTCGAGGATGGTGATCAACTACTCCTTTGCACTGATGGCCTGACGGACATGGTGCCGGAAGACGAGATCGAGATCGTTTTAACAACGGCGGACTCGGCGCGGTCGGCGTGCCGCAGCCTGGTGAATTTAGCTTTGAACAGTGGTGGCCACGACAACATCACAGCCATCGTCGCGCGTTACACGATTCCTCATCTGCAAACGTAAACGAGGCGTTACGTGTAATGACAAAGGCGGATTAGACGGATCTTAAGAGACGGATTCTTTTAGTTCTCTAAAGAGCCTGGCGAGGTCGGCGGGCTGGTAGTTGGCGTTGAGGCCGCTTGGGTTGGGGAGGACCCACAAGGTGGTGTTGCCGATGAGAGTTGGTTGGGGGCCGACGATGGCTTTGGGTTGGTTGAAGGCGGTGCGGTAGGCGCCGAGGCCGAGGATGGCCAGGACCTTGGGGCGGTAACGAAGAACTTTCGCTCGCAATCGTTCGCCGCATGCGACGATCTCTTCTTTAGTCAACAGGTCTGCGGTTGCGGTCGCGCGCTGAACGACGTTGGTGATGCCGTAACCACTTTTCAGCAGTTCGCGTTCATCAAACGGCGACAGCAGACGATCAGTAAAGCCGGCAGCGTACAGAGCGGGCCAGAAGCGATTGCCCGGGCGCGCGAAGTGATGGCCCACCGCGGCCGTGTAAAGTCCCGGATTGATGCCGCAGAAGAGCACGCGCAGGTCGGGTGCGATCACGTCGCGAACCGTCTTTTCAGTCGCCGCGAGGAGTTGTTCCTTGGTCGGTTTCCAGGGCTTAGGCACAGGCGAGGATCAGTAGACGTCGAAATGAGTTTGGCGTGTGGTGCTCTGCTTTGACACCCGATCGATCAGCGTCACTTGCAACAGGTAACGACCCGGCAACAGCTCTTCCAACGGGATTTCCGCGGCGTAAGGTAGTCGCGCGAGGTCGAGTACACCTTCAGCGTTGATTTTTCGCAAAGCGGTCGTGATTACGGGTTGATCGTCACGTATGACCTGAACCTGCACGGCGACGTCCGGCTTTTTGTCCACGGGCGACAACACTGCGTTGTAAACGAAGAGAAGGAAGCGCAACGTCGATTCACGCCCGAAGCGGTGACTCGCACTGAGCGCAACCGGACTGATGCCTCCGGGACTCGACACGTTAGTCATCATCGCCTGCGTGCGTTCACCCAAAAGCAGGCTGCTCAACGTCAACTTCTTCTTCGCCAGATCCGGTATCTCGATCCACGCGTGTGCGCTTCCGATGTTGCCGCTTTTATCGTCACGCGCCGCGACTCGTACCTGGTAAAGTCCCGGCGGTAATCTCGCCGGATATGTAAACGTGATGTCGTTGCGATTATCTTTGGTCGCTTCGAGATTCGGCGCCGTCGTTACGATTCGCTCGATGAAGCTCGATTTGACAATGCCTTTTTCGTCAAGAAAGATGCCGCTCAGATCGATGATGGCCTGGATCTTTCCGTCCGGCTGTTCACCAAAGACCAGAAACTCACCGGGCATCTGGATGGCGGTCGAGAGCACCGGGCCTTTGCCGGCGACGTCGTAGTAGTCGGCGCTCAACAGCACTGGCAACGATCTCTCAGGATAGGGCGCCGTAAGCGACTCGCGCAGTTTCGACGGCGCACTCTGCGGCACCGATGGTTGCGCCGGCGCTTTCGCAACCGTTGGCGGAGCCGAATCCAAATCGAAATAACCTTTGCGGACTCTGACCGTAAGTTCCGGACGACCGACAACCTTCACTTCAACGTTCCGGAATCTACTTTGCTTCTGCGACTCAGCATCGGGCTTCCACGCGATCAGGTAATACGTTGAGGTTTCTTCGAGAGCGGGCGCCAGTCCCTGCCGCAGATCATTGGTGTTGATGATGGCCTTCCCGCCGGTGTCGGCCGCCAGCGCGTACATGCCGTCCTGCGTGGCTAAAAGCTCACCGTGCTTAGCTCGGTCGAGTCGTCCGGATGGATCAAACAGGCCGTCGGTGCTGGCATCAGTGAGTGAAGCGATTAGTCCACGAGTGTCCATCGAATAGATCACGACACCGCTTTTAGCTGCGGCGTAGGTGATGTCGCGCATCTTCGCAACGAGATCGCGTTGCTGGTTGCGGACCAGGAATCCTCCGGAAAGGAAGAACACGACTTTGCGTCCCGGCAGGTTCCGCGCTGTTTTGATCAGACCCTCCAGAGGTGTCAGCGAGTTCTGAGTTATTTGAGCGGCGTAAGACTGTATTACCCGCGCGCGAGACTGGACCATTGCTTCGGCTGACTCGCGCGTGATTCCCGGATTGAGCCGCATGGTTTCACTGACAAAAACCTCGAGGACGTCACGATCGTGACGCTCGATCAACTCCGCTTCGTACTCGGTCATCGCCGGTTGAGCATTATCGCCCGCATAGTAGGACTTCATCTTGAGCCGATCCAACGCGGTTCGCAGTATCATGCGATCGTTTGTCAGTTGTTGCAGAAATCCGATCTGTCCACTGGCAGATGAGATTGCGATCTGATCGTTCTGGCCCATGTCTTTCTCGATAAACGAACTGATGACTTTCTTCGCTGACTGGATACCCGTCAGGTCCATGTGAAAGTCGTCGATGTAGAAAAAGACGATGCGACCGCGATCCAGCGGCACTGGGCGTTTGAGATTGAGTGTGGAGACGCCGCGCGCGGCTGCCAACTGGCTCTCTTCGCTACTTCCGGCCTTGATCAGTTCGAAACCTTCAATAGGTCGTGGCTTGCCGTCGATGCGCAACTCGAACTTGTCCGCGGTCAGACCGTTAACAAATTTTCCCTGTTTGTCGAAAACCATCACGTCGGTCTGGACGAGTTCGGTGTAAACACGTACAACGTCGTCCTGCCGCTTCGGAGTCTGAGGCGTGGTTTGCGCGAAGGTTGTCGACCACAAGGTCAACACAAACAACACCATCAGGTATTTGGAAGAGTTGCGACGAGCCGGCATAACTGCGTTCGAATGACCGAAATGCAAGGGGGTGACGTGCTGTAAATATGCCACAAAGAAGCATAAAAGGAACAGAAACCCTGGTGGCTTTTGTGCTTTTTTCTGGCATCAATGATAAAAGAACCTGCATGGTTGCGAGTGAGATAACCGTAAAACTCGATCGGGTGACGAAGAGTTTTGGCGAGTTCACCGCCGTTAAGGAGCTGAGTCTCGACGTGCGCGCCGGGCGCGTGTTCGGGCTGTTGGGGCCGAATGGCGCCGGCAAGACTACGACGATCCGGATGATCGTCAACATCACCGCGCCCGATTCGGGAAGCATCTCGCTGTTTGGTCACAAGATCGATCAGAAGACACAGGACCGCATCGGTTACCTGCCGGAAGAACGCGGGCTCTACCGCCGCATGCGCGTCGTGGACCAGTTGCGGTTCTTCGCGGAGCTGAAGAACTTTCGCGGCAGGAAAGTTGAGGCGAAGATCGACGAGTGGCTCGCGCGCGTAAAGCTCCCCGAGTGGAAGAACAAACGATCGATGGAGCTGTCGAAAGGGATGCAGCAGAAGATCCAGTTCATCACGTCGGTTATTCACGATCCCGATCTGCTGATCCTTGACGAACCGTTTTCCGGACTCGATCCGATCAACGTCGAGCTGCTGAAAGACATCGTGCTGGATCTCAAACGTGCAGGAAAGACGATCATATTTTCCACGCACCAGATGGAAGTAGCAGAGAAGCTCTGCGACGACATCTGCCTGCTCAACCGTTCGCAGAAGGTGTTAGACGGTAGTTTGCGCGAGATCAAAAGGAGCTTCGGACGCAATTCGGTCGCGGTGCGTTGCGAGGGTGGCGACGGTGTGCTTGACGACCCGGCGCTCGTAAGCAAGGTAGTGCGTCACGCTGATGAAGCGCACGCGCTGCTCGCAGCCGGAGCCGACGCGCAAGTACTGCTGAAACGATTGATCGGCTCGGGCGCGGTTATCGGAAAGTTTGAGATGGTGGAACCGAGTCTAAACGATATCTTCATCACGAAAGTGACTGAATCGACATGATGAAGTTGTGGACAGTCGTCAAACGCGAATACATGCAGCGTGTGCGTGCAAAGATGTTCATCGTCTCGACTATTTTGCTGCCGCTGGTGATGTCGCTGTTTGCGCTCGTGCCGGCAATTATTCTGAATATCGAGACCCCGCCGCTGCGTGTCGCCGTTGTGGACCAAACCGGCAAGATGTTTGCTCAACTCAAGCAAGAGTTGTCCAGCGAGCCAGACCAGGCAACTACGACAACGGGGCAGAACGACAACACGTCTCAACGACGCGGTTTCGGCTCGAGAGGAAAATTCGTACTGGACGAAGTAAGTGCGAACCAGCCAACCGAGCAGATCCGAGCGACTTTGGACCAGCGACTAAACGCCAAAGAGCTTGATGGCTACATCATCCTGCCGCCGGACTTTCTCAGTAGCGGAAAAGCAGACTTCTTTACACGCAATGCCGGCGATCTTGTATCGTACGGCAGGCTTTCGTCAGCTTTGAACCGCGCCGTGCGGCAACAACGGCTGATCGAAGCGAACGTTGATACAAAGACCAGGCAGGACCTCTTCAAGCCGGCGGAATTGCAGGCGGTGAGGATCGGCGCCGGCACGCAGGAACGCGATTCGGGTGAAAGGTTCGCGCTCGTGTTCGGCGTCGGGTTGGTGATGTACATCGCGATCCTGATGTATGGTCAGATAATCCTCGGGGCAGTGATTGAAGAGAAGGAAACGCGTATCGCTGAGATCCTCTTCTCGTCGGTGAAACCGTTTACGTTGATGATGGGCAAGCTGGTCGGCGTTTCACTCGTGGCGTTGACGCAGTTTGCGATCTGGGGACTGGCGTTCAGCGTTTTTGTTTTGTATGGCGCAAGCGCACTCGCGGCAAGTGGCGTCAAAGGGAATATTCCCAGCGTTCCGATTTCACATTACATTTACTTCGGTCTTTTCTTCCTGCTCGGTTATTTTATCTACGGGACGATTTACGCGCTGGTCGGATCGATGGTGACAACTGCGCAGGAAGGCGGGCAGTTGGCGGTGCCGATCATTCTGATCCTGGTGGTCAGCTTTTACTTGTTCTACCCGGTGAGTCGCAGCCCTGATTCGAACTTCTCGTTTTGGGTGTCGATGATTCCGTTCACTGCGCCCGTGTCGATGCTGGTGCGTATCGTGACGCAGACACCACCGCTGTGGCAGATCGCGCTTTCGTTGCTGATCGGGTTTGGCAGTGTGCTGGCAATCATGTGGGTGACGGCGCGGATTTATCGTGTCGGGATGTTGATGTACGGCAAGCGCGCGTCTGTTACCGAAGCGCTGCGTTGGGCCAGGCAAACATAGTCGGAAGCATGATCGAAGTCGAGAAAAAATTTCGGTTGACGAAGCGACAGCGTGATGCGGTGTTGAAGCGTCTGCCGGAGATTGGTGCGAGCCTGGAACGAGAGGACTTTGAGGAGAACACGCTTTACCGGGGTCAACCGTTGGAAACCGGATCTTGTGTGTTGCGGTTGAGACGCGTCGGAAAGAATGCGACGCTCACGTACAAGAGACGTCTTCCGAGTCCGTCCGCGATCAAACAGCAAAGAGAAGAAGAGACGGAGGTCGCGGACCCGGAGGCGATGGAGGCGATTCTCGCGGCGCTCGGGTTTACGCCCGCGCTTGTTTATGAGAAGCGGCGGCAGACGTGGCGGTTAGGGAATACCGAGATCGTGATCGACGTGTTGCCGTTCGGATTGTTCATGGAGATTGAGGGAAGGATTAACGAGATTAAGGCAGTTGAGCGAAAACTTGCCTTGAAGGGTCTGAAGGCCGAGCACGCCACGTATCCACAACTCACGCAGAAGCATGGGAAAGCCTACGATGGTCTAATCGAGGCACGTTTTTAGCCACGGATTTTCACGGATTTCATTCACGGATCTGATAAATCATTTGTTTAGATCCGTGAATGAAATCCGTGTAAGTCCGTGGCTAAATCAATAGGCCGGCGATTAGTTCTTTGAGCCAGTTTACGTCGATTGGTTTGGTGACGTAGGCGTCGAAGCCGGAGGCGCGTGCGGTGGAACGGAAGTCGTCCTCCTGGTGTGCGGTCACGGCGATGATGGGGACGGTTTTGAGGTTCTCGTTTTGACGAATCAATTTTGTCGCGGCGAAACCATCCATGAGCGGGAGCGTGAGGTCCATCAGGATTACGTCAGGTGTCTCGCGAATCGCAGTTTCGACTGCCACCTGCCCGTTTTCAGCCTCAAACACAATGAAGCCCTGGTCTTCGAGTTCGAGGCGCATGAAAAGCCGCGTATCCTCAAAATCCTCAACCAGTAAAACTTTCAAATCCCTGGGATCCCTTTGCATGGTTCGCGAAACTCTATGTCCGCGAGAAACGCCGTGTCAAGGCGAAGATTCAGCGAAACAAAATTTGGACCTCGGTCGTTAAAGACCACGAGTGTAATTTTTATCCCTTTTTGAGGCCGGAAAAACATGAAACGCTTAGTAATACTCATCGTTCTGGTAACTATTGCCGGCGTGGCAGGCGTGGTCGTTCGTAACTCTTCGTGCAGTGTGGCAGAGATTCGCGGGCTGGTCTCGCACAACAATACCAGCGACGTGCGCGAGGAAATACGGCAGAGTTATGAACTTTCACCGGGTGCAAGAGTTGAGCTAACCGACTTGAATGGCGCCGTGAAGATTGAAACTTCCGACAGCAAGACTGCTGAAGTTTACGTCGAACGGACTGCCTCGACTCAGGAGTCACTCAATCGCCGCAAAGTAACTATCCAGGCGGACGCAAACAGCTTGCGCATCCGTGGAGAAAAAAGTGACGCAGGCTTCTTCTCTCGCTTCCTGGGATCGTCGGCGGTGGAAAAGGTCACGTTGAAACTGCCGCGACAGATCTCGCTTTCGGCTAAAGGCGTGAATGGATCATTTGTGACCGGCGACATCGAGGGTTCGGTCGAAGCTGCTGGTATCAATGGCCGTGTTCAGGTCGGCAGCGCTGTCGGACGAGCGACGTTCAAAGGGATCAACGGCAGCATGGTGGTTGGTCTGAAGAAGATCGACGCGGACGGCGTTACGCTCAACGGCATTAACGGCAACATCGAACTGCAACTGGCGTCGGACGTGAACGCCGACTTCGATGCGCGCGGCATGAATGGACGGGTTAGTTCCGATTTGCCAAACGTCGAAATCGATAAGACAAAGCGCGGACATTACTGGGCGCGCATCGGCACTGGCGGCACGGGCATCACCGCCAAGGGCATCAACGGCAACATCCGGTTCACGGATATTCACTGATCTGTGTAAATCGGATTTTCACAGATCAGCGTGATCTGTGGTTTAAAAAGGCTTGCGCGTGGTCAATGTCGGTGCATTCCACGCGCGCAGCTTATCGTTCCACTGCGGCAACGTCTCACGCAAGAACTTGTTCACCTCTTCAACACGAGCGCGATAGACCGGCTCGAACTCCGCAAAGTACTGTTTTTGCCCGGACGTTGGTCCGAAGTTCGTATCGAGGTTGAAGTACAACCCGCCGATATCATCGACTACCTGCGACCTACCCCCGAAACCGAGTCCCTCAGTCCGCGCCGCCAGTCGATCCTGCAACTTATCGACTTCCTTGATGTAGTCTTCAAGCGCTTTCATCAGGTCCTTGTCAGGCTCTTTGTTCAGCGTCTTCATCGTGGTCTGCGCTTGCTTCAGTTGCTCTTTGAGACTATCGAGGAATCGCAAAGACGTATTCATCGTCGATTGCATGTCGCGCAGCTTGACCTGCATGTCGAACGTCTCCTGAAGTTCGGCAACCGAGGTCTTGATGCTCGGATCGAGTTTCACTTCAACTCGTTCCTCGAAGACTTTGTCGTTGACCGTGAGCTTCACTGTGTAAGTCCCGGGCAGCACTTGTGGACCACGCGGCCCACCGCCAAACGCGATCTGTTCCTCGGTCGGCGGACGCCGGACTTCAGGACCGCCGAGTCGCAAGTTCCACGCGATGCGATTCAAACCCTTCTCGCGTGACGGACGCTCGAGATCCTGAACCAGCTTCCCGTCGCGATCGAAGACCTGAACTTTGAGCGTCGCCTTGTCGTCGAGTTTTTCTTTCAGGTAGTAGGTGATCAACGCGCCCGCCGGCGGATTAGGCCCGGTGAACTGTTTGTCGCCGATGCCGTAGCGCGTAAAGCGGGCCGTGTATCGCAGCGCCGGTCGTACTGAAAACAGGTGCGCGTTGCTGTTCAGGATCTGTTGCGACATCTGCTGGAGCACGGTGGCATCGTCGAAGATCCAGATACTGCGACCGTGTGTGGCGAGGATGAGATCGTTTTCGCGCGGATGTACGACGATATCGTGGACGGCGACGTTCGGAAGGTTCTTCAGATTCAACGCGAGCCAGTCTTTGCCGCCGTTATACGAAGCAAACAGGCCGAGCTCCGTGCCCGCGTAAAGCAGATTCGTGTTCTTCGGATCCTCGCGGACGATCTGCACGTACGCCTTTGCGGGCAGATTGCCTGAGATGTTGGTCCAGCTCTTTCCCTCGTCGGTGGTTTTGAAGATGTACGGCCGGAAGTCGTCGAACATGTGACGATCGAATGACACGTATGCGGTGCGTGCGTTCGTGCGCGATGGCTCGACGTGTGAAACGGGCGAGTTTGCGGCGACGCCGGGAACGTTTTTGACGAGGTTAGTCCAGTTCTTGCCACCGTCGGTGGTGAGTTGCAGGTTGCCGTCGTCAGTGCCTACCCAGATCTGATCTTTCTGCACGGGTGATTCGGCGATACTGATGATCGTCGCGTGATATTCGGCAGTCGTATTCTCAATCGCAACCGGACCACCGGAGTCTTTCAACTTCGCCGGATCGTTCGTGGTCAGGTCGGGACTGATCTGTTGCCACGTCTTGCCGAAGTCAGGCGTCTTGAAGACGACGTTTCCGCCGAGATAGACCGTGGTCTTCTCGTGTGGTGAAAACACGATCGGCGAGTTCCAGTTGAAACGATACTTCTGTCCCTCCGCTGGACCACCGCCACTGCCGCGGCCCCACGGATTGACTGACTGCTGCTCGCGATTCCCGAAGTCAGTCCAGACGATGTCTCCGCCCTGCGATTCGGAAAGATACTGATCGGGATTGTCCGGGTTATTGATCACGTAAAAGCCGTCGCCGAAACTGACCATGCGCCAGTCGTCATTCATGATGCCGGCGGGCTCGCGCGTGCGGCTCGGTCCGGCCCATGAGCCGTTGTCCTGTAGCCCGCCCATTACGTAGTAGAAGGGCAGGCGATTGTCTGCGTGAACCTGGTAGAACTGGCCCAGCGGGATGTTGTAAACCGCTTCCCACGACTCGCCGCCGTCATAGGTGACGCCGATGCCGCCGTCCTGACCGTGCCACATGCGTTTCGGGTTCCTGGGATCGATCCAGAGCGCGTGGAAGTCGATGTGAGAACGGCTGGTAATCGAGCGGAAAGTTTTTCCGCCATCAACTGACACGAACAAAGTTGAGGCGACAGCATAAACGCGATTCTCATTTGTAGGATCGACACGGACGGTCGTGTAATAAAAGCCACGTGAAACAATCGATTCCTGCTTCGAGGCGAGTTTGAAGGTTTCGCCCCGATCGTCTGAGCGATAAAGCGTGCCTTCCTTGGCTTCGACGATGGCGTAAACGACGTTGGGATTACTCGGCGCAACGCGAATGCCGATGCGCCCCATCAGTTTGGGCAAGCCATTCGTGAGTTTGTTCCAGGTGCGGCCGCCGTCGATGGATTTGTAGACTCCGCCTTTCTCGCTGCCGCTGCGATGCGTCCACGGCTTGCGCTCAAAGCTCCACATGCCGGCGTAAAGAATGTTTGGATTGGTGGGATCGATCTCGAGATCCGCGACGCCGTGTTGATTGTCGATGTAGAGAGTTTTGTTCCAGGTCTTACCGCCGTCCGTAGTCATAAACACGCCGCGATCTTCGTTTGGACCAAAAGCATGGCCCAGTGCGCCGATGTAGACGATGTCGGGGTTTTGCGGATGGATGGCGATGGCGGAGATTCGTTCCGTTTCTTTGAGACCCATGTGCTGCCAGGTCTTGCCGCCGTCAGTCGACTTGTAGACGCCGTCGCCAAACGAAACGCTGTTGCGAACGTTTGACTCGCCGGTGCCAACCCAGACGACTTCCGGATTGCTTGGCGCGAGTGCGATGTCGCCGAGTGAGATTGTGCCTTGTCGCTCGAATAGCGGTTTCCAGGTGACGCCGCCGTTTGTAGTTTTCCACAGACCTCCGGAGGCGCTGGCGACGTATACCACGTTGGCATCGCCGGGGACGCCTTCGACGTCGGCGATGCGGCCGCCCATGATCGCGGGACCAATGCTGCGATATTCAAGTCGCGAGAACGCTTCTTCAAGCGGCGACTTAACCGTGCCGCCGTTTTGTGCGAGAGCGGTTGAGGCGAGCAGACAGATGACGAGCAGGGGCAGTGGAAAGCGCATGTTTTTCTCCTCGGCGATTAACGCGGATGATACTGATCTGTGGCATATTTATAACATGACATTCACTCAAACCGAGCGCACGAAGCTCAAGCGGCTTCCGAAACGCGGTCATTTCGATCGTGAGACTGTCTACGGAATTTTGGACGAGGGTTTTATTTGTCACGTAGGCTTTGCGCCGGAAGGGCAACCGTTCGTGATCCCGACTGGATACGCACGCGTGGATGATCGGCTTTACATTCATGGTTCGGCGGCGAGCCGGATGTTGCGAACGCTGTCGGGTGGAGTTGATGCTTGTGTGACGGTGACGATTATCGATGGGCTGGTGCTGGCGCGGTCGGCGTTTCATCATTCGATGAATTATCGCTCGGTGGTGATCTTTGGACGCGCGACGTTGATCGAGGATCGGGAAGAGAAGATGGCGGCGCTGCTGGCGCTTTCGGAACACATCGTGCGCGGCCGTTGGGCGGATGTGCGTGAACCTAACGAGCAGGAGTTGAAGGCGACGACAGTGCTTTGGCTCCCGCTGGAAGAGGCGTCGGCAAAGATTCGCACCGGGCCACCGCTTGATGATGAAGAGGATTATGCGTTGCCGGTTTGGGCGGGCGTCGTGCCGTTGAGACTAGAGGCTGGCGAACCCATCAAAGACCCGCGCCTGCCGGACGGGATCGAAGTCCCCGAATACGCGCGAAATTACAAGCGTTAGAAACAATTCAAAACGTTAACTAGAACCAGCCAGAATAGAACCAGCCAGAAGAGAACCAGCCAGAAGAGCACCAGCCAGAAGAGCACCAGCCAGAAGAGAACCAGCCAGAACTAGAACCAGCCAGAAGAGAACCAGCCAGAATAGAACCAGCCAGAATAGAACAAGTCAGGAAGAGGGGCTTGCCCCCGCCGATCAGGGAATTCGAACAGCGGGGGCAAGCCCCTCTTCCTGACTTGTTCTATTCTGGCTGGTTCTATTCTGACTTGTTCTATTCTGACTGGTTCTATTCTGGCTGGTTCTAGTTCTGGCTGGTTCTGGGTGAATTTGCTTGTTACCTTCGCAGCGCCTCGATTAGAACACGGCCGGTGGCGTTGCTTGGTGGCGTTATGCGGAGCAGTGCCGACAAGGTTGGAGCGATGTCCGCGGGCGTCGCTGGTTCGAAGTATTGACCGGGCTTAATGCCTGTTCCCATGATGATCGTCGGTACGTGTGTGTCGTAAGAATATGCTGAGCCGTGCGTTGCCGTGATCGTGTCGCCTAAATACTTGAAGGGCTCGGCTAGCACCACCACGTCGCCACTGCGAGATGGAGAGAAACCATGCAGCACGCGGCGTTCGATCGGATCCGTGATCGACGTCGCGCCACGCAGTAGCTGAGTGCGACTAAAAGCTCGCGCCACGCCAGGCACCGTCAGCGCCGCGGCCACCACCACCTGCGAAAACTCCTCGACATTCACACCATCACGTCTCAACGCGTCGTAGTTGAAGTAGAGATTGCCGTTTATGAAATATTCCCGCATCAACGCGCCATCACCGTACTTCAAGAGGTAATCAGCAGAAGGATCGGGTGACTTGCCTTGCGGGTTGTATTTCGCCGTGAGCGCTTTGCTAACCGCCGTGAAAAGATCCGCGGTCTTCAATCGTGCTCCGCCCATCCCGAGTGCCGCGGCGTGTTCCGGAATCGGAGACACACCATGATCGGCAGTTAACGCTATCACTGTGTTCGCCAACCCCACACGCGCATCCACAAAATCGAGCAGCGTTGCGATCTGGCGATCGGTTCTGAGCGTGACGTCCATGACTTCCTGGCTGTATGGCCCATAGCGATGGCCCACGTAATCGTTCGCTGAAAAGCTAACCGTCAGAACGTCTGTGTCGTCGTCCTTACCCAATTGCTCGTTGACGATCGCCTGCTGGGCAAACGTGACGAGTATGTCATTCATGAACGGTGAATAGTCGAGCGCCCAGTAGAACGCCGATTTGGGTGATGTCACGCCGCCCGTGATCATGTGCGGAAAGGCGTTGGTGTCTCCCGCACTGGTGACGGTTTCCCACGAAGGCGAGTCGGGTCCGGCGCGCTTTACGTATTCGTCTTCCGCGATTAAGCGTTCCCACTTGGCGCCGAAGTACTTGTCCGCTGCTCGTGTAGCGTTGAAAGTCGTCACCCAGTCCGGCAGTTGATTGAAGTAGTAAGTTGACGACACCATGTTGCCCGACGTAGTGCTGAACCAGTATGCGGCGTTCGCATGACGCCCCGCGGGAAGAATGGCTGAACGATCTTTGACGGAGATACCGATCACTTTGGCGCGATCGTTGGTTACGAGTCGCAGCTCGTCGCCGACTGTGGAAGCCATGAGGCGTGATGGACTGGACGCCGTGTCGTTTGGTCCTCCTGCAAGCAGTTTCACTGTTTCATCAGAAACGCTCGTCACTCTTTTCATCGCAGCGCGGTCCAGCCACTCGTTGCCGATAATGCCTGTTTCAGCCGGATAAGCCCCGGTCATCATCGTGCCGTGCCCGGGCGCTGTGTAAGTCGGGAAATGGTCGTAATTCGATTGCGTCCACGACGCTCCCTCACGCGACAACCGCCGTAACCCATTCTGAACAAACAGATCCCCAAACCGCTCCAGATAGTCGTAACGAAACTGGTCCACCACAATGAGCAGCACCAATCGCGGGCGTTTCTGTGCTGAGGGCGGAGTGCGTTGAGCGACGGTAGCGGAACCGAGAAGAAGACTGACTGTTAAGAAAAGAACAAGGAGTGTCCTTCGATGCATGCGGCGCATGGTAACCGAATTAGCCACGGATTTACACGGATGGATACGGATTAAGTGCTATCCGTAATCTATCCGTGTAATCCGTGGCTGCGCTTTACTCGTAGCGTAGTGCTTCGATCGGGTCGAGCGACGCGGCTTTGCGGGCGGGGTAGTAGCCGAAGAAGATTCCCACCGCCGCAGAAAATAGGACTGAGCCGACGATGGCCATCATCGAGACGAGGGTGGGCCAGCCCAGGAATGCCGGGATTGCCAACGACAGGGCGACGCCGAGAATGATGCCGACCGTTCCGCCCGTCAGACTCAGCACGATCGACTCGATCAGGAACTGACTCCGAACAGCGGATGAACGCGCGCCGATAGCCATGCGAATACCGATCTCGCGCGTACGCTCGGTGACGGAAACCAGCATGATGTTCATGATGCCGATGCCACCCACGAGTAGCGACACACCGGCGATACACGCCAAAAGGATCGTCATCGTCTTGCTGGTCTCATTCGCAGCCTCGGCGACGTCGGTCATGTTTCGCACTGTAAAATCGTCCGGCTCATTTGCCGTGAGCTTGTGACGCTGGCGCAGCAAGTCAGTAATCTGCGACTGCGCCGTGTAAGTGGCGTCCTGCGAGATCGCGGAGACGAAAGCGATCTGAATGCGGTCTCGACCCAGGATCTTCTTTTGCACCGTGGTGTAAGGCGCAAATGCGACGTCGTCCTGATCGCGTCCCTGCGGATCCTGACCCTTGCGAGCCAGCACGCCGACGATTCGAAACGGCAGATTCATCACGCGAATATCCTGGCCGATCGGATCGGTGCCCGCATAAAGATTGTCAGCCAACGTTTGCCCGATCACGATGACACGCGCTGCCGAGCGTACGTCGGAATCGGTAAAGAACGAGCCGGTCGCCACAGGCCACTTGCGAATCTCCGGATACTGTTCACTCACACCCGTAACCGAGGTGTTCCAGTTCATATTTCCGGCGACGAGTTGCGATCTCGCGTTCACGTTTGGAGTCACCATCGAAACGCTTGGCACTTCGCGCTTGATCGCTTCGAGATCGTCGACAGTTAGCGTGTTGGTGCCGGTGTCGCCCGTACCGCTGCGCACGCCGCCGACGTTCTGCGCGCCGGCGCTGACGAACAGCAGGTTGGTACCAATACTTTCGATCTGCGCTTGCACTGACGCCGACGCTCCCTGGCCGATGCTCACCATCGCGATCACAGCGGAGACGCCGATGATGATGCCAAGCATAGTCAGGGCCGCGCGCATCTTGTTACGAACAAGAGCGCGAAAGGCGACGCGAATGATCATTAAGAAATTCATCAGTTACTCCTCGTCGTCGTCCTCATCAATCACGGGCAGGTTTTTCAACTCTTCAGCGGCGTCACGAGGATTCTGCACCTGCTGATCCGACTTGATCTTGCCGTCCTTGAAGACCACCACGCGGTCAGCGTATTGCGCGATATCCGGTTCGTGCGTGACGAGCACGAGGGTGATGCCGCGGTCACGATTCAGACGTTGAAAGATCTCCATCACTTCAACGGATGTGCGCGAGTCGAGGTTGCCGGTCGGTTCGTCCGCGAGTATCAACGCTGGATTGTTGACGAGCGAACGCGCCACCGCGACACGCTGCTGTTGTCCGCCTGACAACTGGTTCGGATGATTCTGCTCGCGTCCCGCCAGTCCAACCGCGGCGAGTGCTTCCATCGCGCGCTGGTGACGCGTCGCTGAATCAACGCCGAGGTACAGCATCGGCAGTTCGACGTTTTCCAGTGCCGACGTGCGCGAGAGCAGGTTGAAACCCTGAAACACAAAGCCGATCTTCTGGCAGCGAATGTCGGCGCGCTCGTCTTTCGACAACTGCGAAACATCTTCGCCGTCGAGGATGTAACTGCCGCGCGTCGGACGATCCAGGCAACCGATAATGTTCATCGTCGTCGACTTGCCGGAACCCGAAGCACCCATGATCGCCACAAACTCACCTTCACGAATCGTCAGCGATACGCCACGCAGCGCGTGAACTTCAACATCGCCCATCGTGTAGATCTTGTGAATGTGATCCAACTGGATCACCGGACGACCTTCCGGAACGGGCGCGCCAACGACGACCGCCGGCGAATGCTGCTGCTCTATTGCAAACGTTGTTGACATCTTCTCTCCCGAACTTAGTAGGTCCTATAGGATTTATAGGACCTATATTCATCACCTAAATTACCGGCGGCCTCCACCACCGCCGCCCGTGCGTGGCGCGTTACCGAATCCTGGCGGTCTCGACGTGTTTGTCGAGGAGGCGTTCGATCCGGAGATCTGTTGCCCGGTGATGACCATATCGCCTTCCTTCAGATCACCATCGACAACCTCAGTCGCCGCGCCATCACTCAACCCAACAGTGATCCTGCGGCGCTCGGGTTTGCCGTCCTGGCCCATCACCCAGACAACACGCACCTGACCCGGAAGCACTGGAGCCGACGCCGGCGCAAACCGGTTCTGGCCACCCTCACCTTGAGCCGCGTTATCACCACCTTGCTGCTGGCGCCTGCGACCCTGGCCCTGACCATTGCCGCCGCCTCCACCTGCCCGCTGTCCACTCGCATCCTGCGGCGTGAACCGGAGCGCGGAATTCGGCACCTTCAACACGTTGTTACGCTCGTCAATCGTAATCGTCAGATTCGCCGTCATACCGGGCTTCAATTTCTGCTCCGGATTTTCAACATCGATCACAACGTTGTAAGTCACCACGTTCTGCACGTTCGTGGGGTTCAGGCGCATCTGCTCGATCTTGCCGTCAAAGTCCTTGCCCGGAAACGCGTCAACCGAAAACCGCACTGACTTCGCCTGCTCCACCAGACCAATATCAGCCTGGTCGATGTTCGCAATGACCTGCATCTGTTTCAGGTCGTTCGCAATCGTGAAAAGCGTTGGCGCCGAAAGACTCGCCGCCACTGTCTGGCCCACGTCCACGTCACGCGAAACCACGACGCCGTCAATCGGCGACGTGATCGTCGTATGACTCAGATTCACTTGCGCCACACTCAACGCGGCCTGCGCCTGCTGCACTTGCGCCTGCGCCTGCTGCACCTGTGCCTGTGCCTGCGCCACCTGCGCCTGCGACTGTTCAACCGTCGCCTGCGACTGCGCAATACCCGCACTCGCCGCCGACTGTTCCGTTAACTTCGCCTGGTTCAACTGAGCCACAGCCTGGTTGTAACGCGCCTCCGCAGTTTTGTACGCGGTCACCGCGACGTCGTAATCTCTTTGCGCAATCACACCCGCTTTGAGTAACGACTCCTGCTGTTTCAGAAGACTCATCGCGTCGTCCTGCTGAGCTTTCAACACAGCGACGTTCGCCTCAGCAGCCGACACGCCGGCTTGGTTGTTTTGCACTGTCGACTTCGCTGCGAGATTTCGCGCCCGCGCATCACTCACGCCCGCGCGCGAATTCACGACAGCAGCACGAGCGTTGGCCAAACTTGCGCGAGCCTGCTCGAGGTTCGCCTGTGCCTGAGCCACTTGCGCCTTCGCAGTGGACGGATCGAGTTGCGCGATCACCTGTCCTTTTTTAACGACTGAATTGAAGTCAGCATAAAGCTCGGAAATCGTTCCCGAAGCCTGACTGCCGACTTGCACTGTCGTGACAGCCTGCAGCGTTCCGGTTGCCGTAACCGTGTTGCGCAGGTTTCCTCTTTCAATGCGCGCCGTCATGTACTGCGGAGTGCCGGAATCAGAGGCCCCAAAATAAAATCCTGCCAGCACCACTGCTGCCATGAAACCGCCACCCAACAGTAATTTCTTTTTGCCAAGCAGCAACCTGGCCCAAAATTGTTTAAGCCAGGCAAGACTACTGTTGCCTGTACTGATTCCACCCACCAACGGTTGTTTTATTGTTTGACTCGACATGCGATTCCTCTGTAAATAGCCGATTTCCAAGTGCTAAACGCAGCTTCCGTACCCATGTCTACAGACACCGGCACAGGAACATTGGTTACAGACCTTCGCATTTATCTGTTGTAACCGTCCGCCGTTCGCTGGTGTCTTTCTGGTCAGGACACTCCCCTGGAATTGACGAACTATTTAGGAGTAAGGACTTAGATGAACAAACGGTTTAAGACAGTGGCGATTGGTGCTATCTCATCGATTGCTTTGGCCGGTTCGATTGTGTTTGCGCAGACGACCACGCCCGATCAAAGCAATCAGCAAGGCACACGCACCGAGCGTCGTGAAGGTAAACACAGAGGACATCGCTGGGGCGGCATGCGTCGTGGCGGTGGATTCTTCGGAAAACTCAATCTAACTGAGGACCAGAAGACCAAGCTGAAGCAGATCCGCCAAAGCTTTGCGGAACAAAACAAACCCCTGCGCGAACAGCTTCGAGCCAAGCGCCAGGAGTTGCGTCAGGCAAGCGAAGGCGGTACGTTCAACGAAGCACTGGCAACTCAGAAACTGACGGAAATGGCGAGTCTCAAGGCCAAGCTGATGGGTGAGCGCCACAAGCTTCACCAGGAAATGCTTTCCGTTTTGACGGCTGAGCAAAAAGCCCAGTTGGAACAGTCGAAGGCGCAGTTCAAGTCACGACGTGGCGAGCGGCGTCATCGCAACATGCAGCAGTAAGCGTTTCCCCCACGGAGTTGGCGGATTCGAGTTTTGAAGAATCCGCCATCCGTTAGACCGATGAGGAACCGCAACTGGCGACGAGTGGGCTCGAACAGGCCTTGGAACTTGACCTGGCGCGTCAGGCACAGGACGGAGACGAGTCTGCCTTTGCAGAAATAGTCAGACGCTACAGCCCGCGCGTATTCAGTGTAGCGAGCCGGTTCTTCCGGCAAAGAAGTTTGGTTGAAGAAGCGGCGCAGGAAGTTTTTTTGAAAGCATTTACCCAGCTCGGGAGTTTTGAAGGCCGCGGGTCCATGGAAGGCTGGTTAACACGGATCGCGACCAACACGTGTTTGAATATGGTGAGAGGAGCGAAACGGCGACCTGAGTTTACCGTTTCAGATCTCACCGATGACGAGCAGAGCTGGTTGGATCAGCAGTCGGGCGACGAGGGCGTGCAACCTTCAGTTGAAAACAGTGTGGTGGCAACAGATCTCGCCGATCGGTTGCTGTCGGTCTTACCACCCGAGGATCAGCAGGCGTTGCTGATGATCGATGGTGAAAACGCGTCGATCAAGGAAGTGGCGGAGGCCACGGGATGGTCCGAGTCGAAAGTTAAAGTGAGGGCGTTTCGCGCGCGACGTAAAGTTCGTGAAGCGATGGAGAAGTTGTTGGGGCAGGTGACAAAATGAAAGATAAGCACATCATCGAAGTTCTGGATAACTCCTCGATCCTGAGCCTCTCGGAGAGCGAACTGAGCGAGGTTCAGGCTCACGTGCGGGATTGTGTGTCGTGTCGTGACGCTTACGAAGCGGCGCGACTCTCGACCATCATTTTGCAGAACCGTGCCGAGGCGACGATCGAGCCGTCACCATTTTTCCAGACGAGAGTAATGGCGGCGTGGCGCGAGCAGCAGGCGGCGGAGAACGTGCCGGCCATGTGGCGGCTGTGGAGCTCCGCGAAAGCGCTGGTATCGACGATGGCTGTCACTACTGCTGTGCTCGCGGTGTTGAGTTTCGTGATCCCCGCTACACCGGCAGTCGAACCAACAGCGTCGGCTATGTCGGCGGAGTCGGTGATCATGGGAGTGAGTGACGAGCAAATGACTTACGACCAGGTGCTCAGTACGATTTACGAAGATGACGACGAAGCGAGGTAGTCAATGAACAACGTTGCTAAGAACAGATGGCAAGTTCGGATAGCGACCGTGATCATCTTCGTGCTCGGGTTCACGGCCGGAATCCTTGCGGTGAACGTTTATCGTCGCTGGGATCGCAGTCCGCGGAATCGCATCGATGAGTTGGCGGAACGGCTGCAACTGACTGCCGATCAAAAGACGAAGGTGCAGGAGATCTTCGGCGACACACGCGAGCAGTTGCGCGCGGCGCGCCAGGAGATGGAACCACGGATGACTGAGATTCGTCGTCAGGCCGATGGGCGATTGCAGACCGTCTTGACGCCCGAGCAATGGGAAAAGTTTCAACGCATGCGCGAGGAGCGTCAGCGTCGCGGACGTGGGCCTCGTGGTCCTGATCGATAGGAAAGCCATCCACAGATTACACAGATTGTTTAATTATCTGTGTAATCTGTGGATGGTTTTATAAGTGCTTTCAGTACGCGTCCTTCTTTAACATCACGTAACGCTTCATTCGCTTCATTTAATCCGTACCGTACCAGTTTCATCTCCGCCCACACACCCGGTCTTTGCGCCACGATCTGAGCGGCGCGATAGAAGTGAGAAAATTCGGATCCCCAGCAACCGCGCACGTCGAGATGTTTCTTGTTGAGATCGAGATGCGGGTTGAATGAAGTGAGGCCGTGGTCTGTGTATTGTCCGACCACGACCACCGTTCCCGCATCGCGCGTGAAATGCATTGCCTGAACAACAGCATCGGGCGCGCCCGTCGCTTCGATCGTCACATCAGCGCCGCGCCCCGCAGTGTTTTCCATGACCCAATCTAATCGTTGCGCTTCGTTGTGAGTTTCTATATTGAGCGTCGCTGAGGCGCCAGCGTGGCTCGCGGCTTCGAGTCTAGCTTGGGGCGCACCGATGCAGAGCACACGCAACGCGCCACGCATCAACGCCAACACGATCGCGTTGATCCCGACCGGTCCTGATCCGAGCACCAGGACAGTATCGCCAATCTTTATGTCTCCGCGTTCGACTGCGTGAAGTGACGTCGGGAGCGCGCAGCCACCCGCCATGAAATTCTCGGGCACGGCATCGAGCCTGATGCAACGTGTGCCGGGTTTGATGTAGATGTGACTGGCCCAACCGCCGCAGAGCCCGTCATCGAGACCGTAAGTGATGCCGTAAACTTTTCGCTGTGGGCAGCGTGTTCCGGCTTTCGCGACGAGACAATACCAACACGCATTACAGGTGCGATGAACGTCAAGAAACGTGACTCTTTCGCCTTCGCTGAACCGCTTGCCTTCCACGTCAAACAGTTCGCCGCGAATCTTTTGTAAACGGCCGACCGACACGTGTCCGGGAACCAACGGATACGGCACCCCCGCAAGCCGTCCCTGTTGCAGGTAAACGTCCGTGCCGCAAACCTCAGAGACTTCGACTTCGAGCAGCGCGGAATTGGGTTCGAGATCGGGTTCGGCAACTTCACGTACTTCGACCGGCGTGTTTGGTTTCGGGATTAAGGCTACAAGTGGCATGACGGGAAGAATACAAAAGCGAGCCACAGATTTCACGGATAAAAGAACGGATATTCGCTAAATAATCCGTCAGATCCGTGGTCCCCTTTGCGCCTTTGCGGGAGAATGCTGTATAAAAACGCTCGTGCCTGAAAGTAGACATCGAAAAATCAACCGAGCCAGAAAGCGCCCGCGAGTTCCGCATTCACATCCTTCGGCTACCACCGCCACATCGGCAAGTGGAAACCGCAACATGAGACTCGGCGCGCTCATCCTTGTGGCC
>DASVGE010000414.1:0-4544 GCA_036379695.1 Pyrinomonadaceae bacterium
GGCTCATAAACTTTTTCGGTTCGCATGTACGACGGTGCCGACGTGCTCACCGTCGAGGGCGGCGGCAATTCGATCCGGGTGCCGGCCGTTAACAACCTGAAACGACTTTAGCAGTCTCGCGTTGTCGAGCAAATCCAGCAGGACTCGATCGAATGGCAGCGACTCGAGGTTGCGTTTCCTCAGCTCAGCCGCGTCAATCTCGCGGATGAAACTGGCGTCAGTGTGGCTTCTCGGATCGCGGTCGTACAGGCCGTCGACATCTTTTACCAGAGTGAGAGATTTGCACCCAAAGCATTCGGCGAGCAGGAATGATCCCGCGTCGCTGCGGTGAGGCGGTATGCGTCCAATTGCCGGCGGATGTTCCCAGAGCGAATACGGCGGGTCGCCGTTAAAGATCACGCCAGGAGCGCTGGTGATGAAAAGCGGCAGCAGGTGGCCAAAGATTTCGGGCGGTATCGCAACCACGCCGTAGGGCGACAGCAGCGTACCGAGAATATGCGCGTTACCAAGTGAATCAGCGAGTGCTAATTGAGCCAGAACGCCGGTTGGAAGGCCGAGGTCGATTCCAATCGAAAAAACATGTCTGCTCCTGACGCCTCCACCGGTTCCGATGATCAGCTTTTTCGTCTTCAGACAGTCCGCGAGCGCTTCGACTACGGGATAGACGACCGCTCGTCCGGCATCCATCACTGATCGGCCGCCGATCTTGATCACATGCGCCTCGGGAAGCATTCGGTAGACCGGGGTCTCGGTAGATTTCTGCACATCCTTGTCCAGCAGGCTCTCGCGCATGAGCATCGATTGAACGTGATGGCGCCCGTCATTCGGTTTCAGTGAGTCGGTCAATTGGTGTTCTCCCTTTTCGGATCTAGTTGGCAGAGATAATTGTGCCGACATGCTCGCCATTGAGGGCTCGCGTCAGGTTACCGCGTTCGAGTCCGTTGATGACCTGGATCGAGTGTCGGTGAGTGGCGTTCTTCAAAAGGTCGATAACGCTGCGCTCTACGACGACGTCCTGCAGATCGAGTTGCTCGAGTTCGCCGACGGTAATCGCCGGGATGAACTTCGCATTGCGATCCTTCTTCGGATCCGCCGTGTACAAACCTCTTTCGTCCTTCACGAAGATCATCGACCGGGCTCCCAGGACTTCGCTGACGAGATAGCAGCCGGTGTCTGTTCGGTTCGGAGGAATGCGGCCGACGTCCGGATTTGCGTGCCAGTAAACATAAGGAGGCATGCCGAAGAAAACCACTGCTCCGCGTTCGGCCAGGTAGTGCGGAAGCTGCGCAAACTGCGCCGGCTCAATGAAAGGAATTCCGTGCTTGGCCAGCAGGTAGTTGAGCATTCGCGCGTTTTGCATGCTGACGAAAGTTCCGAGCACACTCAGCACGCCGGTGGGAAGTCCGAGATCGAGTCCGACGCTGTAAGCGTGTCGGGCTCTTGTGCCCGCACCCGTGCCAATGATCATTTTGTGGGAGCCGAGATTTTCGACAATCTCCTCAATTAACGGAAAGAGCGCTACGCGGCCCCGGTCGATGATGCTCTGGCCGCCGATTTTGACTACGTTGGCTTCCGGCAGTATCTCAACCGCAGGCGGCTCGCCGGTTTGAGACATTAAACGTTCATCGTCGAGGGAGGAACTCAGCAGCGATCTGCCGAGTTCGGTGAGAAGGTCATTTTGCATTTAGTTTTTGTTTTGTGAATTAGGCTCCGTGATTGGATGGTACACGGAGAGATTTAAGTACGTAAGTTTCCTCGGATTCAAACTCGTGATCCAGTCCACCAAACTCTTGTTCTGCCCAATCTTCCAGTTCCCTTAGGATCTCTGCTCGAGTTGGGGCCGGAACCGCGATGCCTCCCAAACCAGAAAGAGCATGCCATGAATCGAGCGACTGCCGGGGACTTGCTGAGACTCGCCAATGCGCAACAGCCACGGGTTCGAGGGCTACCGCACCACGGCTACAACACAATTCGAACAGCTTGCGGTTGTGTCGTTCACCGCGACGTCCGGCGAATCCATGCCGGCGCAAGCGTTCGTTCATTTCCTGGGCCATGCGGGTTCTGACGCTTTCAGGGTCTCGCTCGACACGTCCGAGAACCAGCGTGGCGCCGGTGGATGATGCGACACGGAATACTTCGTCAGCGACATGTTCCTGCTGCAATAAGTGCATTGCGCGCGAACTGAAAATCACGCGCGCTACTCCTTCGCGAAGCGGCCAACTCGCATTAGCATCGGCTTGGATGAGATCACAGTCCACGTGGCGCCGGAACTCTTTCAACATACCCGCGGACAAGTCGAACCCGGTGTAGCGCACGGGCGCTTCGAACCACTGACCTATCTGCCCGGTGCCGGCGCCGATCTCGACAATCAGATCTCCCGATCCGGCCTCGCCGATCTCAATCACCTTCTTCGTTATGGTGCGACAGCAATCCTCCGGCAGTCCGGCCCGCCGCTCGAACAAACCGGCCTGGCCGTCGAACAACTCCGGACTCGCATGCATTGAGTTCATTGAGGTCAAGGGTGAACCGAGGTGACAGAATATAGCACATCCACAGATTACACAGATTCCATAAAACAATCTGTGTAATCTGTGGATAGGATACGCTAGGATTGGAATGATGATTTTGGAAACTGAAGCACTCACCCGCAGGTTTGGCGCGTTGACTGCGGTAGATGCGATGACAATCTCGGTGGCGCCTGGAGAGGTGTTCGGATTGTTGGGTCCAAACGGCGCTGGCAAATCTACCGCCATCAAGATGCTCACTACATTGCTGCCGCCCACCTCAGGTACGGCACGCATCGCCGGCTTTGAGATCACTCGCCAGGCCGGCAGCGTGCGACGCGCAATCGGCTATGTGCCGCAGATGATCTCAATCGACCCTTCGCTGACTGGTTATGAGAATCTGTCGATCTTTGCCAAGCTATACGAGATACCGCGCGCTGAGCGGGAGTTACGCATCAACGAGGCGTTGGTACTGGTTGGGTTGACCGATGCGGCCGGTAAGCTTGCGCGCCACTACTCCGGCGGAATGATTAGACGGCTGGAGATAGCCCAGTCGACACTGCACCGGCCCGTCCTACTATTTCTCGACGAACCGACTGTCGGGTTGGATCCCATCGCACGCCAGGCGGTCTGGGATCATATCGAGCGTCTGCGCGCTAACTTCGGTACCACGATATTTCTGACGACGCATTACATGGAAGAGGCTGAAAGCCTGTGCAGTCGTGTTGCAATCATGCACCGGGGAAAAATTGTCATCGATGATTCTCCAGCTCGACTAAAAGCATCCATTGGTAATCAGCAAGCGACACTGGGTGAGGTTTTCGTTCACTATGCAGGGGACACACTGGAATCGGGAGGAAGCTATCGTGAGACTTCAAGAGGAAGACGCACGGCTAAGAGGCTTGGCTGACTCGCCGATCTCAATTCCAACCAACCCGTTCGCTAAAGTCACCGCATTTTTCAGTAAGACACTGGCAATCACCGAGTTTGAGATTCGCAAGCTGCGCCACGATCCGAGCGAGCTCATCACTCGCGCGATCCAACCGCTGCTGTGGCTTTTGTTATTCGGTGCAGTGTTCACGAGAGCGCGCGCAATCCCGACCGGTGGGGTTCCCTATCTCGATTTCCTCGCGCCCGGCATCCTGGGGCAGAGCGCTCTGTTCGTCTCGATTTTCCTGGGTGTAGCGATCCTCTGGGAGCGCGATCTCGGAATCACAAACAAATTTCTGGTCAGCCCTACGCCGCGAGCAGCGCTGGTGCTGGGCAAGGCATTATCGGCATCTGTCCGTTCGCTTCCACAAGCGATGATTATTTACGTGCTGGCGTGGCTGTTAGGAGTAAAGGTGAACTGGCATCCGTTGGCGCTCCTGGGCGTGATTACCGTGGTCGTGCTCGGTGCTGCCTTGTTCTCGACTTTTTCACTGATCATCGCCTGCCTGGTGAAGACGCGCGAACGCTTCATGGGTATTGGACAATTATTGACAATGCCGTTGTTCTTCGCGAGTAACGCGATCTATCCGCTTTCATTGATGCCCGACTGGCTCCGCGTAATCTCGCTCGTCAACCCACTGAGCTACCAGGTAGACGCGCTGCGTGCGTTAATGCTGCAAGGCGGAGTCAGCAATTTTGGGCTACTGGTGGATTTTGCTGTCTTATTTATTTCGACAGTGGTGCTGGTAATGATCGGCGCGCGGCTATATCAACGCGTCGTGATTTAGTGAACCGACGACGAGTGCCAATAATGCCGAACATGTATAAACTCACCTATGTAATTTTGGTGTTGATTAAGATTTATCGATTCTTACTGCTTACGAATTCAAAGAAGGAAAGACCTGCCCGCTTGATTGGTCCGGACAGTTCGAGTCATATCGCGGGGTAACTGAGGCTGATTCTTAACCGCACTCAACCATGCATTAGGTCAGCCTTAGGCGCGCTTTGCCTCAAAAGTCGGAGTCACTCTTGGATCGGGTCAGTACAGGGAGCGGTAGCGACCTGGTCGGTGATCAGCATGCGATATTTTCCTAAGAATTTTGACTCCTG
>DASVGE010000415.1:0-6042 GCA_036379695.1 Pyrinomonadaceae bacterium
CGCTTTGGCCTGCTGAGTGGCTGCTGTCGGGACCAAAGCGGTGCCAAGGCACCGCACTCCAAGGAGGCGCCCAATGTGTTACGGCTTGACTTCCTCCGTGAAGCGAGTTAGATCGACATAAATTCTCACACTAAGGAATGGTCCTCATGACAACTAAACCTTGGCCTCACGCACCGATTCATCGTCTTAGCTCTGATGGAATTTATATGGTCACCGGAGCGACGCTTCAAAAAAAGCTGGTCTTCTCCACTTCAGAGAAGTTGACGTCTCTTGAAAACGACATACTAACGCTGGCAAAGCTTTATAGCTGGCAACTGGAAGCTTGGGCTGTTTTCATGAATCACTACCATCTAATTGCCCGCAGTGAATTGAATGCGGCAAGATTAGATATTTACCTTAAGCACTTACATTCAAAGAGTGCGATAGATGTGAACCTGGAAGACAGCGCGCCTGGCCGACAGGTTTGGTATAACTTTTGGGAAACAAAGCTCACTTATGAACGATCATACTTGGCAAGATTGAACTATGTTCATCAGAATGCTGTAAAACACCGTCTCGTGAGAGTAGCAAGCCAGTATGAATGGTGTTCTGCTGCCTGGTTTGAACAGACCGCATCTTGCGCTGCCGTGAAAACTATTTACAGCTTCAAAACCGACAAACTGAATATCCACGACGATTATTGAGCCAACGTGGGCCAAATTATTATTGACATGAAATGCATTGCGAGGAATTATCGGGTTGTCGAGCCCCGACGGAATGAAACTTCAGGAGGAGCTATGATTACGAGAAGCCCTTTGATCGTGGTTGCAATCTTGCTCTTTGCCACCCCTGCTTTTAGCCAATTTGGTCAAGCCAACCGGTTGACCGACTTCGCGTCGCGGCTGTCGCGCGATGCGGATGATTTTGCGGATTCCACCTATAACAGTTTGACAAACAATTCGCGCGCTTTACGCAACGATACCGAAGCGGTGATGCTGGCCTACCAGTTCGCGGGCGCGGCGCGAATTTTCTACCGGATGGTTGTCGACCGCCGCCGCAATCAGGACCTGCGCGACGCATTCGACTCACTGCAAAATCTCGCGCGCGCCGTTGAACGCTACAACGTCCAGCGAACTAACTGGTTCAACGTCCAACGGTCGCTGCAGGATATTGCGCGGGAGCTCAACACTTCACCGGGCGGAGGCGGTGGCGGTCAATATCCCGACACCGGACGTAGCGGCCGCATGACCTGGCGCGGACGCGTCGACGACGACGTGCGCATCCGGATTCGCGGCGGCACTGCCGATGTCGAGACGCTCGGTGGCACTCCGTATTACGACGCTCAGCCAAACTTCGAAAACTCACTGCCGAATCGCCGCGTCACCGTGAGACTGACAGACAAGCGCGGCCGCGGTGAGATCCTGATCGAGCAACAACCCTCGCGTGAAAACGACTTCACGGCCGTGATCCGAATCAGGGATACGAGGGGCGGCGCGTCGGAGTATTCGTTTACCTTGGAATGGTGATCTTTTTAGCCGCAGATTTTCGCAGATGAACGCAAATTAAGATCTGCGTTCATCTGCGGCTTATTCTCCAACAAAGATCTCATCGACGAAGATCCACGCATTGCCACCGCTGCCCGGGTGCCAGGCGGGGATCTTCCCGAAGTTCAACGCGCGCAGCCTGATGTAACGCGCCTTTTGTGGCGAGATTGTTTTGACGAAATCTCTCGTCACCACGCCTTCCTGTTTCTCCGAAACTTGATTCGCAATCGAGATGGGTTGACCAAACGTTCGTCCATCCATCGAGAGTTCAATTTCCACACGGCTCGGCATCCAGATCCACGAACCAACATCCTGCAGGAACCCCGCGCCGATCTTCGAAACAGTTTGCGCCGCGCCGAGATCCAACAGGGCAACAAAATCCTTGCCCTGGTAACCCTGCCACTTGCCGCCACTCCAATTCGCCGTGCCGCGAATGCCATCGATCAGCGCGAAATCTCCGCCGCCCGTATATTGCGAGCCGTAGCTTGACTGCAACGTGAGCTTCCAATCGTGCGGAATGCGATGATACTTCGCCGTCACGACCAAACTGCGTTGCCCGTTCCGCGTAACCGCCACCACTTTCACAGTCGTACTGGCGTCGATAAAGAACGGCCGAACAAACTTCAGAGACCTGAAATCCGGCTCCGTGCCGTCAGTCGTGTAATGAAGATCGACTGCTTCATTCCCGATCCCCACCAGATCGATCTTGAGACGAGCTCTGAACGTCTGGCCCGCCGCCTGGATCACCGGCGTGGGAACAATCCGCGGCGCATCGATTCGCGAAAACGGCTCTCGTCCTGGTCCAACTCCCCAAACCGGATTCGGACGCGGACCCATTTGAAAAACCAGCTCACCGCCGTTCATCAGATCGCCGTGGTGAAGATACGACTTGTTATATGACTTCCCATTCAGGGTTGCTGATTGAATGTAAACATTGCGCTCCGAAGCATTCACCGCACGAACGACAAACGACTTTCCACTCTCCAGATTGAAGCGCACCTCGGGGAACAATGGCGATCCGATCGCGTAAAGCGTCGAGCCCGGCGTCACCGGATAAAACCCCGCCGCACTCAACACGTACCACGCCGACATCTGTCCGCAGTCTTCATTCCCGATCAGACCATCGGGCTCGGGTTTATAAAACTCATCCATGATCTGGCGCACGCGCGACTGGGTTTTCCACGGCTGGCCCACGTAGTTGTAAAGGTAAGCCATGTGATGACTCGGCTCGTTGCCGTGCGCGTACTGCCCGATCAGTCCGGTGATGTCTACTTGTTCGCGTCCCGTGGTCCGACTTTCCGCCGCAAACATCTGGTCGAGCTTGCGGGCGAACTGTTCACGACCGCCCATCAGTTCGATCAGTCCGTCGATATCGTGCGGCACAAAGAACGTGTACTGCCACGAATTTGCTTCGGTAAAGCCGAACGTCACCTCGCGCGGATCGAAAGGCTCGATCCAGCCGCCGTTGCTGCGCGGGCGCATGAAACCTGAACCACGATCGAAGACGTTCTTGTACGACTGAGCACGTGCGTTGAAACGTGTGTGATCGGGCCTGTTGCCAACCATGCGCGCCACCTGCGCGATACACCAATCGTCGTAAGCATATTCGAGCACCTTCGAAACCGACTCTCGCTCGTCCTCCATCGCGATGAAGCCTTTATTGACGTACGGCTCGAGTCCGTGATGTTTCAGCTCGGCGCTATGTCGCATCGCCTCGTAGGCTTTGCGCAGATCGAACCCATCGATACCTTTCACAGCCGCGTCGGCAATCACTGAAACGGCGTGATAACCGATCATCGTGTCAGTCTCATTGGCCGCCAGCTCCCAGACGGGCAGTCGTCCTCCCTGCTCGTACTGAACGAGAAACGTCTTGATGAAATCGCGTGTGCGTTTTTGATCGATGATGGTGTAAAGCGGGTGCGCCGCGCGAAACGTGTCCCAGAGTGAGAAGACGGTGTAGTTGGTGAAGTCGCGGGCAACGTGAGTCTTAAAATCTCGCCCGCGATAACGGCCATCCACGTCCATGAACAGATTCGGCGCCGTCATCGCGTGATAGAGCGCGGTGTAGAAATTCGTCAACTGCGCCTCGGTGCCGCCGGTAACTTGTATCTTGTTAAGTTCTGAATTCCACGCGGCAGCAGCATCAGCTCTTACTTTCTCGAAGTTCCAGTGGTTCAATTCTGAACGCAGGTTCTTCAGCGCTCCCTCGACGTCAACTGAAGAGATCGCAACCTTGACCAGCAACGGATTGCCGCCGCGTGTGTCGAAGGTAAAGTGCCTTCTGATTTTGGGTTTGATCGATTTAAGCGTATTGAGGTCAATCTCCTCTCCACCTATCATCCCCCATGACAAAAAAGGCTGCGAAAACTCAATCGCAAAGTAAACAATCTGATCTTTGGCCCAACCTTCTGATCTTCGCCACCCGGTCACCGTGGTGCGGCTGTCGCTACTAACGACAAGATTTGCATCGATTACTTTGTCACGATGTGAGAGGTCGAGGTAAATCTCTGCTTTTTCGGTCGCCGCAGGAAAAATGTAGCGGTGCATGCCAACACGCGCCGTGGCGGTCAGTTCCACCAGGATGCCGCTATCAAGTTTCACCGAGTAAAAACCAGGCGACGCAGTTTCATTCCGATGCTGGAACGGATAGGCGTAGGAATTATTATCACTCGCAAGGATGTGGTTGAAGTAGTCGTCAACGGTTGGGATTAGCAGAATGTCGCCGTAATCCGAGATGCCAGTGCCACTGAGATGTGTGTGGCTGAAGCCGTAGATCGCTGAATCAGAATAGTGATAACCGGAGCAACCGTCCCAGCCCGTGAGCCGTGTGTCAGGGCTGAGTTGGACCATGCCGAAGGGCACGATGGCGCCGGGAAACGTGTGGCCGTGTCCGGCGGTGCCGATGAAGGGATTGACGTAACGTGTGAGATCGCGTTGAGCAGAGACGAGCGAAGGAAGTAATAGCCACAAAGAAGCACATAAAGCACAAATGATTCTTTGTCTCATGGCGCAGTCGCGATTGCGTAAACGAGTTTCTCGAGCGCCTGAAGGTCGCGCAGGTCGAGCACTTCGACCGGCGAGTGGCTGTACCGGCCCGGCCACGAGAGACCAACATGCAGGACGCCGTAACGCACAAAATCCGAGCCGTCCGTTCCACCATTCGTGGCGCCGACCTGGAGCGGGATTTCCTGCGCTCGCGCGATACTCAGAAGGCGATCGATCTCCGGCAGTGGCGCGATAGAGGAGTTGTCGAGCCCGCGAATGACCGCGCCTCGCCCCAGCGGCGCGTGCGCGAATCGCGACGTCTCGACCGGCGAATCGGATGAAACCAACGTATCAACACTGTAGACTCGCTTTACTGTTGCGCCGTAGTGCCTCGCCAGCGCCATCGCTCCTTCGAGTCCCGTTTCTTCACGCACGGACCACGCAAAGATCACGCGGCGTTTGAGAGTCGCAGGCACAATCCTTCTCGCCGCAAGCACCAGAGCAGTCGAACCAGCACGGTCGTCAAGCGCGCGCGCAGTAAAGCGAGTGCTTCCCAAACGCGTCGCACGCTTGAATGCCGTCACCGCCGAACCAACGGCCGGAAGACGTGACTTCAATGTCTCCCCGTCCATACCAAACCACGCCGTCAGTGATTCGGGTTGCTTTGCCGTGACAGCTTCGCGCGGAACGAAGACCCCGCTTACCGGCAGCTTGCCGGCGTCCATATGTAGCAGTGCGGGCTGTCCTTCCCATAGCGATGGAAATAGTCCGCCGCGCGTACGCAACGTCACCATACCGTCGTCAGCAACGCTCGTTACTTCGAAACCAACCTCATCCTGGTGCGCGATAAACATCAACGGATCGCGATCAGGCCCAACTTCAAGAATCAGATTTCCTTCTTTGTCAGTGCGCGTAAGCGTTCGCGCCCACGCAGGCAATGCTGCTGTAATCGCGTGGCGCACTTCCTGTTCATGTCCGGAAACCGAGTGCACGTCCGCCAACGACTTCAGCAAGTCAGCCGTCGGTGACAACACATCCTGCTTGAACACCTGCGCGTTTGCATTTTGAGAAGCCACACCCTGCCAACGTGGCGACGCTGGACTATCGACACCCGCTGCTTTCTCCACAGCGCTCAGCAACTTTTCCGCATCAGAAATCTGAACACTTTCAACCAGTGTCCCCGGGAAACGCACTTTCGGAGCGAGTGCCGTCAGCGAAGTCAAACCAGTCGATTCCGGCAGGTAAGCCGGTTTCTCCACTTTTCTCTGGAGCACACCTTCCGCACTCGCATCAGCAACCTGATCGACAAGCGTTACTTCATCAACTCGACCCAGCGTCCGCAGCGCTGCTTCAAGTCCATCGTTACCAAAACTTCGCAACGTCGTGAGGAGAAAGATCGTCTCTCCGTTTGCCACTTGCCCGTTTGCCGCACTCGCCACCGCCGCACACCCGACACGCACGCCCGCAAGCTGACCCGCAACAAAATAACGGCCATAAAGCCACGCTGGAACATCGCGCACCACCGGATCCAACA
>DASVGE010000416.1:0-29242 GCA_036379695.1 Pyrinomonadaceae bacterium
CGCCACCGGACAGGGACTGCTCAACTATTTCCTCCGGGCGATCAACTGTGGCGCGATTACTGAGAGTGAAGCGATCCAATTATCAGGATTGACGTTGCCAGAGTTGCATTCGGCATCGTTCGTGCGGATCCTGAAGAACCGTCAGGCATTATGATTGTGGTAAACTGCTGACAACTCACCAGCATCGGAGCCTTATGATTACCAACTTAAAACCTCTCACCATCGACGACTGGGAAGCGATGCCGCATGGCGACGGTAACCGCTACGAAATAATAGAAGGAGAACTGTTTGTGTCCACCTCACCAGGCCTCACGCACCAAATGGTGTTGACCAACCTAATACTCCGGATTGGAAATTTTCTGGAAGCTAATCCGATCGGGACAATTGTTGCCGGTGTGGGGGTGATTCTAAGTAGATTCAGCGGAGTCATTCCCGATTTTGTGTTTTTTCACCGCGAACAGCGCGACACGATTGTTAAAGACGACCGGTTGCACGGTCCTCCTGCTCTGGTGGTCGAAATACTATCTCCGGGCTCGAAGAACGTTGAACGCGATCGCATAGCCAAGCTTCAGCTTTACGCTAAACATGGCGTCCCGGAATACTGGATCATTGATCCGCGGATCATGACGTTAGAACGGTACGTGGACCAGGGTTCTTCGTTGGTTCTATTAGAGACTCTGCGATACGAAGATAATCTGTCGACCACAGCTCTTCCCGGTTTTTCGTGTCAGATGAGCCAAATCTTCAAACAAATCTAAAGGCATGATTCCATTGAAATTTACCATTTCGATCGTTTTGGCTATGGCATTAATCTCAACCACCCTGGTGGGACAAAAACAAGCGGGCGATCCGGAGCTGGCGCGAAAGATCGCGCGGTTTGCGCCGACGACGTTGACGGCCGACACGTCGAAGCTGTCGCAGAAAGATCGGCAAGCGCTCGACAAGATCATCGCCGCCGCGAAGCTGCTCGATCCTTTGTTCCTGCGCCAGGTGTGGAGCGGTAACGATGCGCTCGAGAAGAAACTGTTGGCTGACAAGACACCCGCAGGCCGGCAACGCCTGCATTACTTCTACATCAACGATGGCCCATGGTCGCGTCTCGACAACAAAGAACCATTCATCGAAGGCGTGCCACGCGAGAAGCCCGTCAACGCAAACTATTACCCTGACGACATGACGAAGGAAGAGTTCAACACGTGGCTTCAGGGGCTCTCGGAAGCAGACAAACAAAAAGCCACCGGCTTCTTCTACCTGATTCGACGTGGACCTGATGGGAAGTTGACCTTCGTCCCTTACAGCGAGGCTTACAAAGAGTATCTCGTGCCGGCGGCGGCGTTGCTGCGTGAAGCAGCCGCACTCACGACCAACGCGACACTCAAAAACTTTCTTAACAAGCGCGCTGACGCATTCGCCTCGAACGATTACTACGAAAGCGACGTCGCCTGGATGGAGCTCGACTCGCCCATCGACGTCACCATCGGACCATACGAAACCTACGAAGACGAGTTGTTCAGTTACAAAGCCGCGTTCGAGGCGTACGTAACCTTGCGCGACGACTTGGAGTCGGCAAAGCTCGCGAAGTTCAGCGCTCATTTGCAGGAGCTGGAAAATAACCTGCCCATCGATCCGAAATATCGAAATCCGAAACTCGGCGCGGCGTCGCCGATTCGAGTGGTGAACGAAGTCTTCGGTTCCGGCGAGGGCAACAGCGGCGTGCAAACAGCGGCCTTCAATCTTCCGAACGACGAGCGAGTCGTCAAGGAGAAGGGCTCCAAGCGCGTCATGCTGAAGAACATTCAGGACGCGAAGTTTAATAAGACGCTGATCCCGATCTCGAAAGTGGTTCTGGATCCGGCAGAGCAATCGGCGCTCGCGTTTGATTCGTTCTTCACCCACATACTCTGCCACGAACTGATGCACGGACTTGGGCCACACAACATCACTGTTGGCGGGCAGGAGACGACCGTGCGCAAGCAGTTGAAGGAGCTCTACTCCGCGATTGAAGAAGCGAAGGCCGACATGACGGGACTGTGGGCGCTCCAGTTCATGATCGATCGCGGCATTATCGAGAAGAGCATGGAGCGGACGCTTTACACGACTTATCTCGCCAGCATGTTTCGTTCAGTGCGTTTCGGCATAACTGAAGCACACGGACGCGGCGTCGCGATGCAGTTCAACTATCTCACGGATGAGGGTGCGATAAAGTTCAACGAAGCAAAAGGCACATTCAGCATCGATCACGCGAAGATCAAAGAAGCAGTAACCAAGCTGACGCACGATCTGCTTACGCTCGAAGCCGAGGGATCGTACGACAAAGCGAAAGCCATACTGGATAAATTTGCGGTAATCAGACCGCCGATGCAGCACGCACTCGATAAGCTGAAGGACGTGCCGGTCGACATCGAACCGATCTTCCCCTTAGCAAAATAGTTAGCCACGGATCTACACGGATTTCATACACGGATTTATGTGTGAATGAAATCCGTGTTTATCTGTGGCTAAATTGCTTCCTGAAGAACGTCGCGATCTTCCAGGCGTCGATTGCTTTCCAGGGGAGTTCGGCGGTGGTGTAGTGACCGCAGGGAAGCCAGACGATGTCCAGCGGAAGGTTGTGTCGACGCGCTTCGGCAATCGCGTCGTGCGAGAGATCGATCGGGAAGGTGAGATCGTAGCGCGCGACGATGAAGCGCATTGGCCGGTGTCCCATCCGGGCGATCCGCGGCATAAACGGCAGCGGGCTGATCGGCTTCCAGTAAGTACGCAGCTCGTCGAGTGTTAAGTGATCCGCAAATCCCGCCCGCACGTGCGCCGTCGAGAGCCCGTGCCAGACCACATCCGCCACGTAACCTGAAACGTGATTAAAAGCACCGGCGTCGAGATCCGGCTCGTGCGCAAACGCCAGAAACGCGATACACGAGCCGACGCTCGTGCCGAGAATCCCCACGCGCTCGTACCCTTCCGACTTCAGCCAACGCACCGCTGCACGCGTGTCCAGCACCGCCTGTCGCATTGATTGAATCGTACGACCGATATTCGTGCTGACGAGATGATCGGCGCGTTCGATCTCCGCGGGTTTTCGTTGCTGGTGATACGGCAGCGTCAATCGCAGCGCCGACATGCCGATGAGGTTAAAAATCCGGCAGGCTTCGACGTGACTTTCCGGTTGCGCATTCCACTGCGGCAACACGACGACGGCGTTGCGCGGTCGCTGGCCGTTTTTGCTTTTCGCCGGGAAAAACCTGCCGCGCGCGAGGTTGTTTTCGGGTGAAGGCGTGGTTATCGCACTGGTCCAGGTAAGTTGATCGCCGTCGAGACAATAGTCGTTGACGGGAGGCAAGGCGTAAAACTCATCGCTTGCCGGCATCACGCGATCGGTGTGTTTGCGGAAAAGTTCGCGCGGGTCGTCGCCATTCACGTGGTCGACGATGTACGACAAACCCCACTCAAAAGGACGAACCAGGCGATTGTTATCTAATTGATGGTACCAGCGCTCGCGCCGGTGCATGTAATTCTTCCAAAAGGACACGGCGGGCGATACTAAGGCAAATGCTCTGGAAAAGTAAAAAGGAAACCATCCACAGATTACACAGATTCTGCGTAATCTGTGGATGGGTTTGGGTTTATCTAGTTACAAGTCGACAGCTTGAAGCTGTGGATATACGTGCTCCAGTTGAAGCTACCGTTAGCCGGTTGGAACTGCGTCGTGAAGACCATCGTGCAGCCATCCACCGGGTCGACACTGATCGTGCTGTAGTCGCCCCATCGTGTCAGGTTTCCGGTCTGCGAGCCACTTCCTGCCAGAACGGACGTTTCGTTACCCATTGTTCCCAACGGATCCGCCGGTCCACGATAGGCATAACGAATGCTCGGCACAATTGCGCTCGAGGAGATGTTGTAGCCAATCGCAATACCGCCAGTCTTGTCCATCGCGGCGCTTCCCATCCAGCGGAAGTCGTTTGATGGCGCAAACGTTCCCTGTTGATGAAGCACTGGCGCTGCCGAACCGAGAGTCTGGCCCGCAGCGTTGCGCAGCTCGTACCAGCGAATGCCAACACCAGTTCCACTGGTAACCGAATGGTTGATCACGAGCGACTCGTGAGTACCGAAGTTTCGATAACTCAAGCGATACATCAAGCGATCGGCCAGTGAATCAAGACGTGTGGTGGTTCCCGGTTGCACGACGCAGGCGCCGCCACCGCAGGCTCTGCTGAATGCAGCCACTCCCGGCACCGTTGTTGGACCAGTCAGTGTGCCGGTACCAGTGGTCCAGTTCACGGCGAATCGCCAGAACAGGATTGACGTACTGGTCATGCTCATCAACAGGTTTGGTGAGTTGACCGGCGGCAGTATTGTGCCTTCGAGATCCGCTGGTTCCATGCTGTGGGTCGCGGTTGTGTTAACGCAAGCTTGTCGCGCCGAAAGGCCGAGCAGCATCCGGGCACGTTCAAAAGCGCATACCGTGTTACCGGTGAACGAGCTGCCATTTCGAAACATGTTGTAGCTGATGTAATAGGCGTCCGGCCAAACACCCATCTTGGGATAATCGTTGAAGCTTCTGCTGTATGAGAACGCGTACCGGAAGTACGTTCCCGTGGGATCCGGACTCGTCGATACGGCCACGCATTGAGTGAATGGCGTGCTCGAGACGGCGAACTGGGTTAACACCCAACGGTCAGCCAATTGATCGTATTGAACAATCGGATCGCCGTCGTTGTCTGTCTGACAGCGGCCGCCGAAACCCTGCCATACGACGTTGCCATTCTTCGGAAATCCAGGAACGAGATTAAATCCCGTAATCTCGTTATTGGCGCCCCTGGTCAAGGTATAAATGGAGTAACGTAAGTTGACCCATTGCACATAGTGATTTGGACCGACGTCGCCAGTAGTGTCCGGCGGCGCCACGCGATTGCTGGGATCGATCGGCACGCCGTTAGTGGACGCCTTGATCTCAGCAAGAGCAGACGGCAAGCCAACGCTCTTATCAGCCAACGGATCGGTGAACGGGCGATTGGTGTCGTCTACCTTTTGCGGCCGGCCCGGCTCGAAGTCTCTGCCACCACGAGCAGGTTTGGGTTGCTCGCCGGTGTCAAACATTTCGCGGAGCGGCTTTGTGGTTTTGTCGAAGTGAATCGCATTGCTTATCTCAGCCCGGCGTTGCAGAGCAGTGTCGCTCTGGGCTTGGACCATGAGAGGCATTGAGGAAACGGCACAAAGTATAAACATCATCAGTAACGCATGAAATTTTTTCACAGATTTCCTCCAGATTGTCAGGGCTACGTGGACTACGAATCGCGGTAGTATTGGGAGGTAACTAACTACGACTTACTTCACAACAAAGCAACGCAAACACAAATTGTAATGCTGGATCCCAGAGTGAGATACAAGCGCACCAGGGGGCCGAAAGTATAGCACTCGACAACTTACACTGCCAGCCGGGAACATTTGTCGCGCCTCCTTGGAGTGCGGTGCCTTGGCACCGCTTTGGCCAATGCCTCGGAAAGTAAGACCAAAGCGGTGCCAAGGCACCGCACTCCAAGGAGGGCTGGAAGTTAACGGCGGCGCTCGAAGAGGCGACGGATGATGCTCGGCAAGAGCAGGGAGGAGTTCAGCACGGAGCCGGTCGTGAAGTGCCGGGCGAAACCGCGAAAGAGTTCGCCGGCTTGTTTTGAATACGGGAACCACCAGACGTCCGCCAGCCGTGGCATGCTGTTGACGTGAATGTGTTGTGCGGAAACGAGTTCGAGCAGTCCGAGACGTCCATGTGTACGGCCATAACCACTTTGCTTGACGCCTCCCCAGGGCGTTTGGGCAACAGCGTGCGTGTAAACGACTTCGTTAATCATCACGGTGCCGGCGTCAATCTGTTCGGCCAGTCGTCGCCCACGACCGATGTCGCGCGTGAAGACGCTGGCTGTCAGCCCGTAAATGCTGTCGTTCGCGAGTCGAACCGATTCGTCGTCCGTTTTGAAAGTCATGATCGGCAGAACCGGACCGAACGTCTCGTCGCGCATCAACTTCATCGAATGGTCAACACCCGTGACAACGGTCGGCTGGTGAAACCTGCCTTTCGAGTCGTTCAAGCGATGACCCCCGGTGCGTACCTGCGCGCCACGCTCGACTGCGTCGCCGACGTGATCCTCGACGATCTGCAACTGCCGCTCATTCGTCATGGCGCCGATGTCGATCGCCTCGGTCGCGGCTTTGCCTTGTTTGAGGAGGCGCGTTTCTTTAACCACGAGATCGATGAATTGCTCGGCGATCGACTCGTGTACGTAACAACGTTCGATCGACGCGCACGCCTGTCCTGAATTGCAGAACGCGCCCCAGATCGCGGCGCGCGCTGCGTTCTCGAGATCGGCGTCTTCAAGAACGACCATCGGGTCTTTGCCGCCGAGTTCGAGCACCACGGGCGTCAGGTGTTTCGCGGCTGCTTCAGCCACGCGCTTGCCGGTGTTCACGCTGCCGGTGAACATGATCTTGTTCACGCGCGCTTCGACGAGAGCAGCGCCGGTAGTGCCATCGCCGGTGACGATCTCGAGCAGCCCGTCGGGTAGTTGTGCCTGCTTGAAGATGCTTCCGATCTTCAATGCCGAGAGTGGTGTTAACTCGCTGGGTTTCAAGACGACGGCATTGCCGGCCATTAACGCCATGACAACTTCGTCCAGCGGTGTGGCCCAGGGAAAGTTCCACGGCGAAATGATTCCGACTACGCCCAGCGGTTTGTAGACGATGTAAGACGACCGCGCCATGAGGTTGTACTGGCCGATGTCGATCTTTCTGCGGTCGAGTAGCTTGTGCATGTTCTTCGCGAAGTAGTGCATCAGATCGAGCGTGGGCACGATCTCCATCGCGATGGCTTCAGTCGCAGGTTTGCCGGTTTCGCGTGAGACGAGTTTCGCGATCTCTTCGATCTGGTCCAGCACGAGCTCGCGCGCGCGAAGGATGACGCGCGCGCGTTGGCGGTACGAGAGTTTGGCCCACGCGGGTTGGGCGCTCCTCGCTTTACGCACCGCGGCAGCGACGTCATTCGCATCCATCAGCGGCGCGCGACCAATCTCTTCGCCGGTGGATGGATCGTGCACGACGATCTCGCGCGTTTGTGGTGGTGAAAGAGTTTGAGTGCTCATGTGTGCGCTTGATTATCGATCCATTACGCAGTCGGGTACAATGCGCGGCAACACAAACACAGGAGAAATTTTTGAAATGATCAGACGCCAACTCGAGGAGTTTATGCGCCGTATGGCCCCGAAATCGGTGGCCATCATCCCGGGAGCACACGACACACGCCGCTCAAACGACACGCATTATCGCTTTCGGCAGGACTCCGACTTTTTCTACCTGACCGGCTTTGAAGAACCGGATTCACTCGCGGTCATCAAACCCGAAGCGGAGAAAAAATACACGTTGTTTGTGCGGCCGAGAGATCCGGAGCGAGAGATTTGGGACGGGCGTCGTGCAGGTATTGAAGGCGCGAAGAGCGAGTTTGGCGCGGAGGAGTCGTTTCCGATTGCAGAGTTTGGGTCGAAGCTGGCGGAGTTTCTCGACGGCGCTGACGTGCTTTATTACCGGCTTGGTGTGGACCGCGATCTCGACAACGCAATCATCCAGGAGATCACGCGGATGCGCTCTTTGAATCGCAAGCCGATTCATCCGCCGCAGACGATTATCGATCCGGCGACGATCGTTCACGAGCTGCGCGTGCTGAAGACCGAGGATGAAATCGCGATCATGCAAGCCTCAGCGGACATCGCCGCGGAAGCTCATTGCGAAGCGATGAAGACCGTGCGGCCCGGCATGCAGGAGTATCAGATCGAAGCGCTGATCGAGCAGGTCTTTCGCAGGCATGGCGCTGCTGGTCCGGCTTACACGTCGATTGTCGGTGGTGGTCCAAATGCCACCGTGTTGCATTACATCAACAACGATGGCGAGCTGCGCGATGGCGATCTGCTGCTGCTTGACGCGGGGGCGGAGTTCAAGGGCTACGCTTCTGATATTACGCGTACTTTTCCGATCAACGGGCGTTACACGAAAGCGCAGCGCGATATTTACGACCTGGTGTTGAAAGCGCAGATGTCGTGCGTGGAGATGGTGCGGCCGGGCGTCACGCACGATCAGTTAAAACAACACTCGATCGAAGTGTTGACTGAAGGCATGGTCGAGCTCGGATTACTCGAAGGCAAGACTGAGGAACTGATCAAGGAGAAGAAGTACGAAAAGTTTTACATGCACGGGCTGGGACACATGCTCGGCATCGACGTGCACGACGTCGGTCGTTACTACTACGGCACTGAATCACGCGCGCTCGAGCCCGGCGTGGTGATGACTGTCGAACCTGGGATCTACATCTCGCCCGACACTAAAGACGTCCCGGAAAAGTATCTCGGGATTGGAGTGCGCATCGAAGATGACGTGCTCTGTACCAACAACGACCCGCGAGTCTTAACAACCAAAGTCCCCAAGCACGCCGAGGAAATCGAGGAATTAATGAGCCGCGGATAAACACGGATTTCATGCGGATTAAGAAAATCCGTGTATGAAATCCGTGATTATCCGTGGCTAAATCTTCTTGATGATCGCGTCCGCGAATTCGCTGGTCTTTGCAGTGCCACCAATGTCACGCGTTCGCACTTCACCCTCTTTAAAGACCGTCAACATCGCATTCTCAACCTTGTCAGCAGCCTCACGTTCACCGATGTAACGCAACATCAAGATCCCGGATTGCAGCAGCGCCGTCGGATTCGCTATACCCTGTCCCGCGATGTCGGGCGCCGAGCCGTGTACCGCTTCAAACACCGCGCCTTTCTCACCGATGTTTGCGCCCGGCACCAGTCCCAGGCCACCTACGAGTCCGGCACAAAGATCCGAGACGATGTCGCCGTAGAGATTCTCGAGCAACATGATGTCAAACTGTTCGGGCCGCATCACCAACTGCATACACGCGTTATCGATGATCTTGTCGTCGGCTTCGATCTCCGGATAGTTCTCACTGACTCTCCGAAAGCAGTCGAGAAACAGACCATCCGAAAGCTTCATGATGTTAGCTTTATGCACCGCCGTCACTTTTTTGCGCGACTCGCTCCTGGCATGCTCGAAAGCAAACTTCGCGATGCGCGTCGATGCCTTCTCAGTGATGATCTTCAAACTCTCGACCACACCCGGCACCACCACGTGTTCCAAACCCGCATACAAACTCTCCGTATTCTCGCGAACGACGATCAGATCGAGCTCCGGATAACGACACGGCACATTCGGTAACGCACGCACTGGACGCAAATTCGCATACAAGTCCAACGTCTTACGCAACCCAACGTTGACCGAAGTAAACCCTTTTCCAATCGGCGTCGTGACCGGACCTTTGAGCGCGACCTTGTTACGCAGAATCGAATCGAGCAACTCCTGCGGCAGCGTTTCGCCGAATTTTTCGAGCGCCTGTGCGCCCGCGTAATGCGTTTCCCATTGAATCTCAACACCTGACGCTTCGATGATGCGGACTACGTTGGAAGCGACTTCTGGGCCGATGCCGTCGCCTGGAATCAGTGTGATACGATGCATGGCTCGATAGTAACCAAATGGCGTCAATTAAAGGAAGTGCAGACGTTGTCATCATTGGTGGCGGCGTCATTGGGTTAACCATCGCGCGCGCACTCGCGCTGCGTGGCGTGCGTGATGTTTGTTTGGTTGAACGAAAAGGTCTCGGTTCTGAGGCGTCGTTTGCTGCGGCGGGCATGTTGTTACCACAAGCCGAGGCCGACGCTCAGGACGACTTCTTCACGCTCGCTTGTCAGAGCCGCGATCTGTACCCGTCGTTCGCCGCGGCCCTGCTTGAGGAGACTGGAATTGACGTCGAACTCGACACGACCGGAACACTCTACCTCGCGCTCACCGAACACGATCAACAGGAGATCGACAAGCGATACCGTTGGCAGGGCGGCGCCGGTTTGGTCGTTGAGCTTCTCAGCCCCGCCGCAGCGCGTGAGTTAGAACCCTGCATCTCCGATTCCGTACGTGGCGCACTGCTGTTTCCAAACGATATCCAGGTCGAGAATCGCCGGCTTCTCAGTGCGTTGGCCAACAGCGTGAACAAACTCGGCGTCGAAATAGTTACGCAGACGAATGTCGAGTCTCTAATCGTTGAGGGAAATCGTGTAATCGGTGTTCAGACGAGTCGCGGCCGCATCGAGTGTGCGGTTGCAGTGATCGCTGCGGGAAGCTGGACGAGTTTTATCAAGAGTTCGCCACCTTGCAAGATCCCCGAAATCGAGCCGGTGCGTGGCCAGATGATCTGCCTCGAAGCTAAGCCGCAGTTGACTCGCCACGTTATCTACAGCCCTCGCGGCTACCTCGTACCACGTCGCGACGGCCGCCTGCTGGCCGGTTCTACAAGCGAGCGGGTGGGCTTCGCGAAGTGTGTCACAGCGGGCGGAATCGCGACGATTCTGCGCAATGCGCTGGAGATTTCGCCTGCCATCTCGACTTTGCCCATAGTCGATACCTGGGCGGGCTTGAGGCCGAAGGCCGCTGACGGTTTGCCACTGCTGGGACGTTGTGATGAAATTGACGGGCTGTTTTACGCAACCGGGCACTACCGAAACGGAATCCTACTTGCGCCTTTGACTGGTGAGTTAGTTTCCAAAGCAATTGTCTCCTCAAAAAGATGACTTCAGCAGTTGTTCCATCGATCGTTCTATTACTATTGGCAACGGTGTCGACGTTTGCCCAGGGGCTCGCTCCCGCCGTCAAACCCGATCTGAAGCCTGACAACCGCCCGGCGCAAGCGCTTTACGAAGACGCGAATGGATATCTCGGACGACGGTACCAGGAGTTCAACAAACAAAAACTCCCTTACGACGCGAAGCTCGAAGCGCAAACAAAGAAAGAGCAGAAGGACCTCGCGGTACGAAACGCGGCGACTCTCGCGGCGCGCTCGCCTCTAGCCGGAGAAGATCTTTACTACCTCGGCCTGCTCCATCATCTCGCCGCTGACGCCAACGCTTCGCTCGCGACCATGCGACTCTTCCTGAAAGACGATCCCGACGGTCAAAAGGCGCAATCGGCTCGAAACGTCGTAGTTTTATATGCAGTCAAAAAAGATCTGATTCCCGAGGCGAAGGCTGCGGTCGCCGCGTATGCTCGACACCAGCCACAGAACGCCGACGATCGCTATCGCATGGAACTGCTCATTACTGACGCATACATGCGCGCGCGCGACTACGCTGCGATGGCCACGCATGCGAAGGAAATGATGGAAGCGTCGAAGCGGTTCATCGAGGCGAACAAGGAAGAAGTTTTCCGGCGCGATGAGATGCTGCTGAAGTCCGCGGTACTCCTTTCAGACGCTTACCTCAGAACCAACCAGAAGGATCTGGCGGTAGCGACGTTGAATGATCTGCGACGCTTGTCGATTCAGTTGCCTTCGGCGAGTCTTTACAAGAACGTGACGACGCGGCTGATGCGGCTCGATCCCACGCTTGATCCGGGTCAACTCTTCGACGCGAGCTTGCTGTCAAATAAACCTTTGCCGGAAATCGTGGCCAACGAGTGGATCGAACAGCAGCCGGTGAAGCTGACGGACCTCCGCGGGCAGGTGGTGTTGCTCGACTTTTGGGCGCCGTGGTGTGGTCCGTGCCGTTACACGCTGCCGAACATGTCGCGCTGGCAGACGACATTCAAGAACAAGAGATTCGTGATCCTTGGCCTGACCAAGTACTATGGGCACGGCGATGGCGAGGCTTTGTCGCCTCCTGAAGAACTCGTTTACCTGAAGGAATTCAAAAAGCGAAACCGCTTGCCGTACGGATTCGTGATCTCGGATTCAAACACCAACGAATTCAACTACGGCGTGTTTGCGATCCCGACCTCGTTTTTGATCGATCGTAAGGGTGTGGTGCGTTACATCTCTTTGGGCGCCAGCGAAGAAGAGATCGCATTGCTCGAAGAAATGATTAAGAAGTTGATTGAAGAGAAGTGAGCCACAAAAAGGCACATAAGTTACAAAGTCATTTTGTGCCTTTTGTGGGTAAGTAAGACAATGGATAGTCAAAGCATTTCATTACTTAATATCGCGATTTCGTTCGCCGCGGGCGTACTCTCGTTCCTGTCACCGTGCGTGTTGCCGCTGGTGCCGGGTTACATTTCGTTGATTTCCGGCGTCAGTATTGACAGCCTGAAGGAAGGCAAGACCAGTCGCCGCGCGGTGATTATCAACTCGCTGGCATTCAACGCGGGCCTGTCTGTCATCTTTCTGGTACTCGGCACGACGGCGGGACTGGTCGGCGCGGCGATCACCAGCAACCCGTGGGTCCGAATCATCGGCGGCATCGTAATCATCGCTTTCGGTTTGCAACTGATCGGTCTGCTCAAGATCTCCGCACTCTACAAAGACACACGTTTCTTCTCGGACGACAAACCGCGCGGCGTGTTTGGATCGGCAGCGTTGGGAATGGCCTTCGCCGCCGGCTGGACTCCGTGCATTGGTCCAATACTCGGCGGCATCATCGGCCTCGCAGCCACCAGCGGCGGCTGGCGCAGTGGCCTCGTGCTTTCCGCGTTCTATTCCGCCGGACTCGCAGTGCCGTTTCTTCTGACCGGCCTCGGTATCAACCAGTTTCTGAGTTTCTATAAAAACTTCCGCAAACACCTGCACAAGGTTGAAGTCGTCTCCGGCGTGGTGTTGATTGTCGTCGGCGTGCTCGTTATGAGCGGACAATCGACGTTGCTGACCAGTTCGAAAGTTCTGGCCTGGATTCCTAACCTTGAAAGCCGGCTCAAGCTCGAACAGAACCCGCCGCCACCGCCACCGGCGAACACAACGTTTGAACCCGTACCGGACGTTGAGTTTCAAACCCTCGCCGGCAAATCGTTTCGCTTAAAAGAACTTCAGGGGCAGGTGGTGCTGCTGAACTTCTGGGCCACCTGGTGCGTCCCTTGCCGCGAGGAAATTCCGGCGCTGAACACTTTGCAGCAGGAACTGCAAGCTTCCGGGTTGAAGATCGTCGGAGCGACGCTGGAAGACAGCGCTGAAGCTGTGAACGCCTATCAGGAAGAGGTAGAAAAGTTTGAATACGAGGTCTTGCTCGGCGGCAGCGACGCGAAGGTAAAATTTGCAGCGGCACAACTGCCGACAACTTACGTGATCGATCGACAGGGACGCATTCGTCAAAAGATCATCGGAGCCCGGGATAAAGCTGGATGGGAAGCGGCCGTGAAGCCGTTGCTGGCCGAGACTCCGGCAACTGCCAGCGCCGCTAATTAAACGCAAAGTAGTTCAATGGAGTAATGTCATGAAGAAATCAGCACTCGTTCTCTCCATTCTCGCACTCGTCGTTTCAGCTTCCGTTGCGCGCGCGCAGCATGAGTACTCGCCGCTCGTTGAGAAGACAGTGAATTACAAGAATTGGACGCTGCCGAATCTCGTCACGGAGGCAGACGAAGATTTGCGCAAGGTGATCGCGGGGAAGAAGCTGGTGATGATTGTTTACTTTGCGCCGTGGTGTGGAAACTGGAAACAGGAGGCGCCCATTGCCGCGAAGCTGTATGAGAAGTACAAGGCGCAGGGTTTTCAGGTGATTGGCGTCAGCGAATACGCGCCGTCCACGGACACGTTCAACTTCTTCGGTGGGAAAGAGCCGCCGTATCCGGTCTTCGTGGAATCACAATCGAGAGACGAAAAACAGAAGACACCGCATTACGGTTATCGGCAACTCACGGGCGACACACGCAACTGGGGCTCGCCGTGGAACATCTTTCTCGAACCTGACAAGTTGAACAAGAATGGCGAAGTGCTGACAGAGAAGGCATGGGTCGTGAACGGCGAATTGATCGAAGAGGAAGTTGACAAATTCATCGCCTCAAAACTAGGCGCCACCTCCGCCGCAGTGATTCAGCCCTGTAAGAATTGAATATAAGCCACGGATGAACACGGATTTCATACACAGATTAAGCAAAATCCGTGTATGAAATCCGTGTTTATCTGTGGCTAAAATAAGATGAACCTACGAGTCCTTTACCACGGTCACTGCTTCGACGGGGTTGCTTCAGCGGCGACCTTCACGCGTTTCTACAAAGAACGCATCAACCCGCAAGCCACAGTTCGTTACACCGGACTGCTGCATCGGCCCGGCAACTTGTTTGACCTCGCCATGTTTGATTCCGACGAGAACGCGATCGTCGATTTCAAGTACGCAGCTTCCGAGAAACTCACGTGGTGGTTCGATCACCATGAATCCGCTTTCCTGACGCCCGAAGACGAAGCCCATTTTCGCGCCGATACCTCAGGTCGGAAGTTTCTCGATCCCGACAGGAAGTCGTGCACGGAGTTTATCGCCGACGTCGCCCACCAACGTTTCGGTTTCAACGCCGAGCCAATCCAGTCGCTGGTCCACTGGGCCCACGTCATCGACGGCGCGCTTTACGAGTCGCCGGCGCAGTGCGTCGAGTTAAAAGAACCCGCGTTGCAACTGATGCAGGTGATCGAAGCCGATCCTGACGACGCTTTCATCGAACAGATCATCCGCGATCTCACGATTAAGTCACTCGAAGAAGTAGCCGCCAGCGCGGAGGTGCAGCGTCGCTTTCAACCGATACTGAAACAACATCTGGAAACCCTGGAAACTGTCAGACGCAAAGCGACGAGCGCGGATGGCGTGGTCCAGTTTGATCTAATCGACGAAGGTTACGAAGGCTTCAACAAGTTCATTCCTTACTACCTGCATCCGGAAACCACTTACTCCGTAGCGCTGACGCGCGGCCCGCAGCGCACCAAGATCTCAGTAGGCTCTAATCCCTGGGCGCCGGTACCGCGCACACACAACATCGCCAAGATCTGCGAACGTTACGGTGGCGGCGGTCATGCCGTGGTCGGCGCAGTTTCATTCAAGCCGGAAGAAGTCGAAGAGGCCCGTGCGGCCGTGAAAGAGATCGTAGCTGAGCTTTCGATGAGATAGCCACAGAAGGCACAAAAAGAAGTTAGCCACAAAAAGGCACAAAAAGCACAAAAGGAGAAAGCCTAAAAAAGTGATCGGCGTTCATTATAATCTTTTGTGCTTTTTGTGCCTTTTTGTGGCTAATCTTTCTGTGCTGTAGCTTGAACGCTAACTGCTATGCACGCCAATCGATTAACACTGATTGCCGCGTTAACTCTAACTTTCTTCACGGTTTCGTTTGCTCAGTCGTCCTCATCGCCGAAACGAAAAAAGATCAAAGACTTCGGCTCGAGCCTCAAGCGGCTGAAGTGGAATCCGGAGAAAAATGCTGTTGAAGTAAACGCGCCGGGCACAGAACTCGACGAGGGCGACGTCATTCGCATCGATACCTCGCTCGTAACTTCTGAATTAATGGTGCTTGACGAGCGCGGCAACCCCGTCTCCGGCCTGACAGCAGAAGATTTTTCTGTCAGCGAAGACGGTGCGCCTCAAACAGTCGGCCATTTCCTCAAAGGCGACAACGCCAACGTGCCGCGCACGATCGTTTTAATAATCGACTACAGCGGCAGCCAGTTACCCTTTATTAAAAACAGCGTCAATGCGGCGAAGCTACTCGTCGATAAGCTTGGACCAAAAGACCTGATGGCGATCGTCACCGATGACGTCGAGTTGATCGTCGATTTCACCGCCGACAAGAAGCAGCTCAAAAAGAAACTCGATTCTCTCCTCGAAAAAACACGGATGGATACGGGAGTTTTCCCATCCATCTTCGGCCCTAGAATGCGCCTTGGACGCAGCTGGCAGTACAGTGCTTTGATGGCAACGCTGAACGAAGCCTTCAACAAGGAGGAGGACGTTCGTCCGATCATTATCTTTCAAACCGACGGTGACGAGGCTTACTCCCTGAAGAATTCGATAATGGACTTAACTGTGCCGTACGGACTGGAAGGAGAGGCCCGCGCGCAGGCGGAAGCAAGTATCGCATTCCAGCAGCGGGCGCGGCTGAAAGACGGTCCGCAGTTTAGTCTTGACGATCTGTATCGAGCCGTCGAGAAATCGCGCGTGACGCTGTACACCGTGGTTCCCGGAATTAAGCTTACGGGTCTCACAACTGAAGAACGGTACGAAAAGTATGACGCTCATATCCGCACCAGATTTAAAGATCGATACCGGGAAGATTACGACAGCCGCATCCTGCGAAGGTGGTACGCTGAAAGAACCGCAAAGCTACAACACGCGTTGTCAGGAGTGGCGCCGTTGACCGGTGGCTGGACCGAGTTTCTGGAGACTCCCGACCAGGCCGATGCGATTTATTCGCGGATTTTTTCCGACATAAATCAGCGATACATTATCGGCTACTATCCCACGAACAAAGAGCGAGACGGGAAACGCAGGAAGATCGATTTTGCTGTAAAAGGACATCCGGAGTATCAGGTTTATGGGCGCAGATCGTATTTCGCGCCGAGCTTTTAGCCGCAGATTTTCGCAAATTAACGCTGATCGGCGTTTATTCGCGTTCATCTGCGGCTTAATTATTCTGTTTGCAACTTCGAGTAGTTACGGGGCCACGCTACCAGCAGGTTTTACTGAAACATCAATCACGGGCCTCTCCAATCCCACCGCAATGGAGATCGCTCCCGACGGCCGCATCTTTGTTTGCCAGCAAGGTGGCAGCCTGCGCGTGATCAAGAATGGCGCACTGTTGTCTACGCCTTTTCTCACGCTGAGCGTCGACGCAAATGGTGAACGCGGACTGCTCGGCATCGCTTTCGATCCAAACTTCGCCACCAACAACTTTCTTTACGTCTATTACACCGTTGCGACGAGCCCGCGACGCAATCGCGTCAGTCGCTTCACTGCGAATGGCGACGTCGCCGTGCCGGGTAGTGAAACTGTTATCCTCGAACTCGACAATCTGACAGGAGCTACAAACCACAACGGCGGCGCGATCCACTTCGGACCTGACGGAAAGTTGTATATCGCTGTCGGCGAGAATGCCACGGCTGCAAACGCGCAAACCCTGAGCAACATGCTCGGAAAAATTTTGCGCATCAACCCCAACCCGGGCGACCTCATTCCGAGCGACAACCCATTCTTCAACCAGGCTAACGGAAACAATCGATCGATCTGGGCTCTTGGCTTGCGCAATCCGTTTACGTTTGCGTTTCAACCGGGAACGGGACGGATGTTCATCAACGACGTCGGGCAGGATGCGTGGGAAGAGATCAACGATGGCATCGCGGGTTCCAACTACGGCTGGAACGTCGTGGAAGGGCCAAGCGCCAACCCAAACTTTCGAGCGCCGCTGTTTGCTTATCAACACGGCATTAGCCCCACCACCGGCTGCGCGATCGCGGGCGGCGCGTTCTACAACCCGGCCACGGTCCAATTCCCGCCGAGCTTCATCGGCAAGTATTTCTTCGCGGATCTGTGCAGTGGCTGGATACGCGTGTTTGATCCTTCAAACGGAACTGCGAGTGGCTTTGCGAGCGGGATTTCGAACCCGGTCGATCTGAAGGTTGGCGCCGATGGAAGTCTTTACTATCTTGCGCGCGGATCGAACGCCGTGTTCCGCGTTCAATTCGCGGCGCCGGTGCTGATGACCGAAACTGGTTCAGATATCGCTATCGCACTCGACTCGGTGCAACTTGTCCGAGATCCATTTTCACTCACGCAGCCGTTCAACTTCAGTTCCGACCAACGCACGCGGCTGATGTTGTTTGGGATGAACATGGATCTGTCGCCGGGTGAGAACGTAACCTTGACGGCCGAAGACGCGGCCATGAACAGTTTTCCGCTGACAGTAGAGTTCGTCGGGAAACTGCCGGGACGTGATGAGTTCACACAGATCGTCGTCAGGCTGCCCGACAACACACCTTCGAATCAATCACTCTTCGTGAGCGCAACACTACGCGGAGTGACGACTAACAAAGTCAGGATCAGGATGAATTAGTACCTTTGGATAGAACAAGTCAGGAAGAGGGGCTTGCCCCCGCTGTTCCCAGAGCGGGGGCAAGCCCCTCTTCCTGACTTGTTCAAACCTGAGTAGTTCTATTTCTAAACGCTGCTCTGAGAATCGAGTTGTATTCCGAGCCGTTTGATCTTGCAATTGAGCGTCGTAACTTTCACACCCAACAGTTTCGCCGCACGTCTTTGATTCCCGCCCGTGCGCAGGAGTGCGTGGCGGATGAGTTCGCTCTCGTATCGCTGCACTTCTTCCTGTAGTCCGAGATGGTGGCCGTTTTGCGGCTCTTGCCGGCTCGCAAGCGACTCCACCTCACGCAACAACATCAGCGCCACTTCCCTCAGATTATCGAGACTATGAATTGAGCTGCTCATCATTACATTAATCCTTGCTCAAGAGTTCTCTGCTTCACCGTAAGATCACGATTTTGATCCTTATTGCTGCTTTAACAATTCCTCGAGAAACTTGAGTACTTCCGGATCCTTGCTGCGGCTCAACCAGCCAATCGCGCGCTTGCGTCGCTCCATCGGCGCCTGCGGACTACGCGCGATCTCGATCAGCTTGCGAACTACGCGCTGGTCATTCACTCTGCCCGTGCCGGTGGTGAATCCGATGCCGGACCCCGATCCTGCACCTGCTCCCGCCCCGGCCCCGACTCCGGCAGCGACGGCCTCGGCCTGGACAGCGTTTGTGACGTAGAAAGTAGTGCCGTAACCGAGTGAATTAATGATCTGGTCCTTCAACTCCTCATTCTTTTCCGTGTCGTACAAGCTGAGCAGAAACTCGATTGCCTTGTCTCCACCGCGTCGAGAGATGGCGCTGATGGCGGCTTTCCGCAGCTCGATGTTGTCGGAGCTGCGCGCGATCTCGAAAAGCCTGTTGCCTGCCCGCTCACTCTTGCGATTCGCGAATCCGGAAACGACAGCCTTGCGAATTTCGACGTTCTGATCCGCCTCGTAGATGCGGAACAAAGTATCGACCGCGGGTTCACCCGGGCGGATGGAGATGGTTCCAATCGCTATCTTTCTTATCGGCGTCATCTTGCCGTTGATGGCGATATCGCCCAGGACTGTGATCGCTCGATCGCCCGTGTGTTTGCTCAATGCGTAGAGCGACGCTTCTACGATTTGTTGATCCTGCGAGTTGAGTGCAAACTCGCGTAGCGCATCGACGACGCTGTCTTCGTTAGTGGCGCCGAGCGCGGAGATGGCCCGTGCCTTCAGTTTCAGGTCCGGTTCGCTGCGCGCGAAACCGAGAATCACCGGCGTCACTGTTTTACCGCCGTGCCGGCCGAGCAAAGCCAGCGCCGCGCCCTTGCAACGCACTGTATGCGTCGAACCGGGCTTGAGCCAGTCAGTGGCTGCCATGATGCCGCGTTGCAGATCGGTCTCGAACAATGCCTGTAGCACGACGATCTTGAATTCACACGGATCGTCGTCATCGGCGTCGGCGTCGAGACTATCGAAACCAACCACCACTGGGGCTTGCCCTACTCCTTGCGCCGGCGGAGGCGTGATCGCAACTGGAGCAATGGGGGTGAGTTGAGGGCCTTGCGCGCCTTGTTGGTAAACATATGCAGCACCTGGCGCAACGGTGATTGCTTTTGAACTCAAACTGGCGATGAGGTCCTCGTAAGCCATCATATTCACAGCCGGCATTTGCGCGAGCAGCAGGCGGGCGTCTTCTTTCCAGGTCGTGTTGGGATACTTCTCGAGCAGTTCATCGATGGTCAAACGACACTGGTCATATTCCGCTAACTTTTGTTGTGTGTAGGCGAGCCAGTAAAGCGCGGCTTCGATGTTCTTCTCGTTGGGATATGCCTCGACGTACTCTTTGAACTTTTCCTGCGCCCTGGCCCAGTTGCCGTCCGTAATCAGATCGCGCGCGCTGCGAAATACTGTCGTAGCGTCGGTCTGCGCGTTCCGATTACTCGAAGCAGACGTGACGGGTCGTTGTTGACCAAAAGCACTGCTCGCCAATGCAAGGAGCACAAACGAAACCATGATTAGTTTATTCAGTGTGAGATTTCTCAACATTTCTTTAGCCTCTTCTCTTTAACGATTGTTCGTGCCCCGGTCCTGGTAGTCGATTAACGCTGCGACGATTTCGGTTTTCTTCACGCGTTCCTTGATTACGCGCACATCTTCCGGGCGCGCGCGATCCGGGAGGTTTGCGATGTCGATCAAGAATGGTTCCAGATCGGTCAGCAGTGTCTTGGTTGGAAACTTTGCCTTCATCTCGGCGTCGCGACGCAGCACCACGTTTTCGTTCAGCAGGCGACGCGAAAGCGCTTTGTCGTAAGTCACGTCGATCTCTTCGTCGCTGTCGGAGACGGGTACGTTGCGGATCGAGCGCAGCAGGTTCTGTGATTGTTCGATGTGTCTCGCGGTGTCCAGGTCATCGATGTCGAGGTAACCGAGGTTTGAAGATAGAACGTCCGACTGATCGGTGTTGGCGTGTTTGATTGCCGGTTTGTGTCGCGGTTTTGGTTTCGATGCTACATGTGCTTTTGAATCCTGTTGTGGTGTTGTGCTCGGCTTCACGCTTCCGCCGTGGTTCGGGTCAGTACCGTCACGCGGTAGCGTCGGGTCGTTCGGTTTCTCTGCCACTATGGGTTTTGGAGCCGGTCGCCGCGAGATCACATAAACGAGTCCGACTACGATAGCCAGCAGCAACACTGCCGTCGCGCTCGCGAGCGGCGTCGCAAAGATCGCAGCGACGCGCCTGGACCAGCTACTTCTCGCGCCGTTGCTTTCAGCCACCGTGTGCGCCGCGATCCTGGTCCACAGAAACGGCGGCACTTCAACCTCACGATCATAGCGTGCAAACAGCTCCTGTTCCTCAGACAACGCCGCAAAGCTCGCCGAGCAATCACCACACGCGATCAAATGCTCGCCGACCTCCACGTGATCCGGTTGCGGCAGCTCACCGTCCAGGTACTCTTCCAAAAGCTCCAAACAAACTTCACACTTCATAACCGACTCCAGCGTATGACCTGATCCTCTTTCTCATTTCCGCGCGGGCGCGGTGCAGGTCAGTCTTCAACTTCGCGATCGAGAACCCCGTGATTGCTGCTATCTCTTCGTAACTGCACTGGTGCAACACCTTGAGCGTGAATACGAGGCGCTTGTCTTCGTCGAGCGCAGCCAGCGAGCGTCGAATGAGCGCGTTCAGTTCCTTGCTCAACAATCCTTCGACCGGCACCGGTTTGTTATCGCTCAAATCCATAACTGATTTATCCGCGAGATCGACGTGATTGTTTGCGCGGGCGCGGGCCCGGAGCGATTCGCGCGCGACGTTTCGGGCGATGCCGAAGAGCCACGTGGAAAGTTTCGTTTCCGCGCGCATGGTATGAATCGAGCGGTAGGCGCGGACGAAAGTCTCTTGAGTGAGCTCTTCGGCCAGGGCGCGGTCGTTGACCATGTCGTAAATGAAACTGATGACGGGCCGCGAGTATCTTTCAAAAATCAGGCGAAAGGCGTCAGAGTCGCCCTGGCACACACGCGTTACCAGGTCTGCTGGGCTGTTCATCAAAGTTCCCGCGAAGGCGACCGTCAGCGGTTTCATAATTCTCGGTAGGTTAGTGCTTCGGTAGGGCTAAAAGTTTCAGGAAAAAATCAGCCACGGATTTACACGGATGCACACGGATTTTCTTTATATATCTGTGAAAATCCGTGTCTATCTGTGGCTAGAAAATCTCTTTCGGGTCGACGATCTTTCCGGCTATAGCAGAGGCGGCGACGACGTAGGGTGAGGCGAGGTAGAGTTTGCCGGGGCCGCTGCGACCGGGAAAGTTGCGGTTTTGGGCGCTCACGGTGACTGTTTCCGCCGAAGGTGAGGCGCCCGGGCCGGCATTGATACAGGCCCCACACGAAGGATCGATCAACTCGGCGCCCGCGCGTTCGAAGAGCTCAATGTAGCCACGCTGGCGTGCGTACTGCTTGATCTTCTGCGAGCCAAACTGGATGTACAGGCGAACGCCCTCAGCAACACGCTTCCCGTTCGCCACCGCGTTCTGAAGCACGGAGGCATACATGTCCATGTCAGCCATCTTGCCGCCCGTACACGAACCGCCGTAAGCCGCATCGATGCGAACCTCGCCTTCGAGCTCGTCGATCGGAATCCCGTTTCTCGGATCGCCCGGCGTGGCCACCATCGGCCCGATCTCGTCAAGATCGATCTCGAAAACCGCTGCGTACTCCGCGTCCGGATCGCTGTAAGTAAACCCTTTGCGCACTTGTTCGGCATCGAGTCCGCGCGTGCGCACTACGTATTCGAGCGTCACTTCATCGGGCTCGATGATCCCGGTCGTGCCGCCGGCTTCAACCGCCATGTTGGTCAGGGTCGCGCGTTCGTCCATCGACCAGTTCTTCAAGTCGTCGCCCGCAAACTCGAGCACCTTGCCGATGCCTTTGCTCGACTTCATGTACTCCGTCGCGAGTATGTAAAGCATCACGTCCTTCGCCGCGACGTCAGCGCGCTTCGTGCCTTTCAGAACGTAACGCACCGTTTCCGGCACGCGGATGCGAATGTCTTTCGTGTACCACGCGTTCGCCATGTCAGTAGAACCGACACCAAACGCGAAACAGCCGAGCACGCCCGCCATGCAGGTGTGCGAATCCGTGCCAATCACGATCTGTCCCGGCAGCGCGAGATCTTCGACGACGGCGTTATGACAGATCGCTTCCGAACCACCTTCCGGGCTCTCGCCATAAAGCCTGATCTTTTGCTGCCCCGTGAAACTCTGCTGCGTCGTCGCGAGCCCTTCGGCTTTTTCAAGCAGGCCCATCTCACGATGCTTCGGCGACATCACGCGACCGAGAAACGTCAGGTGATCTCGAAATGCAAACACCGACTCGGGATCCGTAACGCGCGCATCAGCCCCCAGCGCCTGCTTGAACAACGACTCAGCCATCGGCGTGACGTACTCATGCGAGAACCGCACGTCCGCGAGGGCAAACAACGCATCGCCCGGCTTAACCGCCTCGACGCCGATCTTGCCGGCACTCACAAACGCATGCCGCGCGATGATCTTTTCCACGATGGTCATCGGACGCGGACCCGTTTCCAGAGGCGGCGGAGTGACTTTTCCGGAGAGGCGTGCTTTGTTGTAGTTGAACAGACCACCGTGAGACACGATCTCCTGCGAGATCGGATCGAGACCTTTAGTGAACTCCGATAGCGCAATGTCCTCACCGCGACGAATGCGATCGATCAAGCCGAAATCGGTTGACGTCAGCAGGCCGATGTTCTGCGAATTCTGCCCGTAGATCTTCTCGATGCTTTGCGCGATGACGAGTTGAATACCGGCGGCTTTCTCGGCGTACGGCGCGGTCTCGCGCGATGAGCCGCAGCCCTTCGAGAGTCCGGAAACGACCACCGCGAAACCGCCGTTTTTAACCTCGTCTTTCTTGACGGCACCTTCCCGCATGCCGACGAAGACGTACTGCCCAAGCGTCTCGTCGTAGTAGAAGCAGACCCATCCGGGCGTTATCTCGTCGGTGGAGATATTGCTCATCAGCGGAAGGTCGCCCTGGCTCAGGCGCGCAGCGAGTTCGGCTTCGAGCGCGGCGGCGGTTTCCCCGGTAGCTTCGAGTTGCTGGCGGATTAGGGCTGTGTCGTCAGTTAGAAATAGAATGCGACCAGAGAATTTTATGTGGTCGGGACGTTTTTCGTTTGTGCCGGTCATGCAAAGTGATTATAACCTTAGGTTGATAAAACCCTTAGCGGGCTTTGCGGCGTCTAAGCCTACTGAGTCGGCCCGGAATCGAACGTAAGGAGAATGATATGAGGTTCGTAGGAAGAAAATTGGCACTGGCGGCCTTGTTGGCGTTTTCAGCGCTGACGTTTGGCTCGCAATCGGTAGTGCTGGGGCAGGAGACGGACGACCCCGTCAAGATCGAAATTTACAATCGGTTTTACAACAACGTCAAAACCAATAAACCCGTCGCTTATCAGGCCGCGCGCGATTATCTCCAGAAATACGGCAAGGACAAAGACCAGTACATTGACTACCTGCAAAAGTGGATCGCCGTCTACGAACGTGACGAGCGCAAACAAAACCTCCCAATCCTGATCAACGAAAAGAAGTTCTCCGAAGCCTACGCCACCGGCGCCAAGATCCTCGCCGACGAGCCTGACTACCTGCGCGCCCAAATCGACCTGGGCTACGCCGGGTACATCGCTGCGTCAAGTAAGAACGAGTCGTTCAACATTGCTGCCCTCGACTACGCGCGAAAAGCGATTCAGGCGATCGAGTCAGGCAAGCAACCACACGAGTGGGCGCCGTTCAAAGGCAAGGACGACACGCTCGCTTATCTTAACTACGCAGTCGGCTTCCTGACGCTCAAGACGACTCCAGACCAGGCGATCGATTCGTTGTTGAAGGCGGCGCGCTACGAAAGCGACATCAAGAAGACTCCTTCAACGTATTACTTCCTGGCCGCGGCCTACGAATCCGGCCCATACAAGACGCTGTCAGCGGCGTATCAAACCCAGTTCGCAGGTAAGCCCGAAACACCGGAGAGCAAGGCAGCGCTCGAGAAACTCGGAGTCGTTATGGACCGCATCGTGGACGCTTACGCACGCGCGATTGCCACAGCGGGTACGGATCCAAAGACGGAGCAAAGTCGTAAAGAGTGGACAGCGCAGATGTCGAATTACTACAAGTTCCGGCATGAGGGAAGCGACACCGGCATGACGGAATTCATCAACACGATATTGCAGAAGCCTCTGCCACCAAAACCGTAACGGCCTCAGCAGAATTAAGGTTAGAATGGGTCCTATACGTCCTATAGGACCTATTTTTTTAGACCACCTTTGGAGCCATTAATGCGCAAACTATTCCTCGTGAGCGTGGTGCTTGCCGCGCTGTCAATCAACGTCTCCGCGCAACAGCTATCACTGGACGCGATGATCCAACGCGACATTGCTTCGTGGTTGTCGACCTACAAAATGCTCCACGCTGCGCCCGAACTCTCTCATCGCGAGGAAAAGACCGCTGCGTTTATCGCCGGCGAGATGCGGAAACTCGGGTTCACCGTCAACGAACGCATCGGGAAGTTTCAAAACGCGCAATGGAACGGTTATGGCGTCGTGGCAGTGATGAAGAATGGCGCCGGCCCAACAGTGCTCGTGCGCACCGAGCTCGACGCGCTTCCGGTCGAAGAGAAAACAGGCGTGCCGTATGCCAGCCAGGTGAAGATGAAGAATGATGCGGGGCTGGATGTGAGCGTGATGCACGCGTGCGGTCACGACATTCACATGACCAGTTTTCTCGGCACCGCCAAGATGCTCGCCGAGTTGAAGAATCGCTGGAGCGGCACTCTCGTTATGTTGGCCCAACCTGCCGAGGAAACTGGCGACGGCGCCGCGGCGATGTTGCGCGACAACCTCTACGCCAACTTCCCGCAACCTGATTTCGCGATCGCGCTGCACGACAAACCGGAACTCGAAACAGGCAAGGTTGGATACACGCCCGGTTATGCGATGGCGAGTGCGACTTCGATCGATATCAAGATCAGAGGTATCGGTGGTCATGGTTCAGCGCCTGAGACCACTAAAGATCCCGTCGTCGTAGCAGCGCAGTTTGTGATGGCGTTGCAAACGATTGTCAGTCGTGAGAATTCGCCACTCGATCCGGCTGTGGTTACAGTCGGCTCGATTCACGGCGGCACTCGTTACAACATCATTCCCGATGAAGTGAATTTGCAGTTGACTGTGCGCACTTACAAAGAGGAAGTGCGGCGGCGTGTGTTGGCATCGATCGAGCGGATCCTCAAAGGCGTGGCGGCGTCGGCCGGGATACCTGAAGATCGCGCGCCGATTATGAAAGTCAGTGAAGGCACTGGCGCGACGTATAACGAACCGCAGTTGATCGATCGACTTGTCGTAGCGTTCAAGCAGGCGCTGGGCGAAGAGAATGTTGTGAAAATGCCGCCGATGATGGGGAGTGAAGATTTCGGCAATTTCAGTTTGGACCAGAAGATCCCCGCCACCATCTTCTGGCTCGGCGCTTCCGATCCGGCGAAGGTGAAGGAGAGCAGGGAAACAGGTGTCGCTCTCCCCGGCCTGCACTCCGCCCTCTTCGCCCCCGTCCCCGAACCCACCCTCCGCACCGGCGTCAAAGCAATGACCTCTGCTGTACTGGAGTTGATGAAGAAGTAGCCACGGATTTACACGGACTTCGGACACGGATTTTTGTATAAATCCGTGAATGAAATCCGTGTAAATCCGTGGCTAAAGCAACCCAACGGAATCACGCTACCTCCAAGGGTTCAACTCTGGAGGTTCCCGATGAACTCAAAATTCCGTTTCCTTCCGTTGCTCCTGTTGGTCCTGTTCTCAACCCAAACCGCCTTCGCTGCTGAGCCTACTATCGAAGAACTACGCTCCCGTGGTCCGGCTGGCTTGCAGTCGCTGATGAATCAATACGCGGAAGAGATCAACCACCATATCGCCGATCCTTCTGCGCCGTCAGACGCACGGTGGCAACAAATCACAACGGCGCTCGACACCGTGGCCCAGCAGAAGAACAGTTACCTTTCCGGTCTTTACTGGCACACCGATATCGATAGTGCGAAGCGCGCATCGGCGGCGAGTGGAAAGCCGATTCTTTCGTTACGCCTGTTGGGAAAGCTGACGGATGAATTCAGTTGCGCCAATAGCAGGTTCTTCCGCACGGTGCTTTATTCGAACGCAGAAGTCAGTGCCGTTTTGCGCGAGCGTTTCGTGTTGCACTGGCAGTCAGTCCGGCCCGTGCCGACGGTAACGATCGATTTCGGCGATGGCCGCAAACTCGAGCGCACGCTGACCGGCAACAGTATTCATTACATCCTCGATTCGCAGGGACGGCCCATCGACGCGCTGCCCGGCTTGTATGGACCACAAGCTTTTCTGCGCGGCCTCACGAATGCTGAAACGTTCTTTAAATCGCTCGCGGGCAAGAACGACCAGCAAAGAAACTTCATGTTGACAATGCACTACAGCGAGCAGCACAACAAACTCTCCGCCGCCTGGTACAGCGACTCGGTGAGAATCGGTGGCAAGAAACCCGAGGGTTTCAGGCTCGTGCCCGGGAGTAAGGGTGAGGCGCTGAGCATTGCACCGCTGGCCGTAACGAAGGCAATCACCGAGACGAGCATACTTCGCGCCATGACAAGGGCAACGGAAGAGTTGGGAAAGATTACTGACGAAGCCGCGTGGGGAAAGATCGCGCAGCTTCACGCGTCAGACGCGGTTCTCGACGAGCGCAGTATCTCGCTAATCAAACGTCAGAATCCGGCGTTGACTGATCAGGAATTCGCGGGCCTGTTGCAGAAGTTTCAGGAGTTGATAGCGCTCGATACGGTGCGCAACGAATACCTGTTGCACTCGAAGCTGTACACGTGGCTCGTGCGAGATCCGATTCGCGACGACGTCGAAAAGCTGAACGAGCAGGTTTATGCGAAGCTCTTTCTGACGCCGGGTTCCGACCCCTGGCTCGGTCTCTTCTCAACCGACGTCTATACCGCGCTCGACAACGGCGGCGTGGTGAAACCTCGCTAAGCCTTTACAAACGACATAAAAGAACAAAGGAAGAGGGGCTTCCCCGCTGTTCGGAGAGCGGGGGCAAGCCCCTCTTCCTGACTTGTTCTGTGGCTGTGTCTTATAATCCCGGGCATGTTGCGCAGCCTATTTCTCCTGATTCTTCTGCCCCTTTCAATCGTCGCCCAAACCACGCAGGAAAAAGTGCGTGATTACCGGCGCGCTAACGAGCACCGGATCATGACGGAGTACATCACGTTGCTCTCGATCCCGAACGTTGCCGCTGACACGCAGAACATTCGTAAGAACGCAGCGCTGATCGTCGAGATGATGAAGCAACGTGGTTTGAATCCACGCTTGCTGGAGGGTTCAACTCCAGACACGCCGCCCGCTGTTTATGGTGAATGGAAAACACCCGGCGCCCAACGCACCATCATCGTTTATGCGCACTACGACGGGCAGCCGACAGATCCGAAGCAGTGGACGGGAACCCAACCCTGGCAGCCCGTCTTTCGTTCCGCGGCGCTCGAAGCGGGTGGACAAATCCTGCCTGGTCCAACTCACGGCTCAACCATTAACCCGGACTGGCGCCTCTACGCGCGTTCGGCTTCCGACGATAAAGCCGGCGTGATGGCAATTCTCACCGCATTCAGCGCTCTCAAAGAAAAAGGAGTGGCGCTGACGTCAAACATCAAGTTCTTCTTCGAGGGTGAGGAAGAAGCAGGCTCACCGAATCTCGGCGAGATCATCGAGCGCCAGAAACAGTTGCTCGAAGCCGACGCGTGGATCATCGGCGATGGACCAGTACACCAGTCAGGACGAAAACAGGTTGTGTTTGGTGTGCGTGGCGACACGAATGTCGATGTCACTGTCTACGCCGCGAAACGTCCGTTGCACAGTGGACACTATGGAAACTGGTCGCCGAACCCCGCGCAGTTGCTCGCGCGTCTGCTTGCATCGATGAAAGACGCCGACGGTCGCGTGACGATTGAGGGTTGGTATTCGGACGTCGAGCCGTTGGGTGATGCGGAGCGCCGCGCGATTGCAGAGGCGCCGCAATACGATGAAGAGCTGAAGCAACAGTTGGGCATCAAGCGGACTGAAAACTCCGGCAAGACGCTGCTCGAGCTGATCAACCAGCCATCACTGAACATCAACGGTTTTGCGAGTGGAGACGTGGGGGCTCTGGCGCGCAACGTGATTCCAACCACTGCCAGCGCCGTGCTGGACCTGCGGCTCGTCAAGGGCAACGATCATCAGCGCCAGACGCAGCGACTCATCGATCACATTCGTAAGCAGGGTTATCACGTCGTCGATCGTGAGCCGGCGGATGCGGAACGGTTGCGGTATCCGCTGCTGGCGCGCGTCAATGTTCGTCCTGGTGGTTACAACGCGGAGCGTACGAGGATGGACTTGCCGATCTCGAAGTCAGTGATCGATGCCGTGCAGTCAACTACTCCGGAAAAGATCGTGCTGTTGCCGACGTCGGGCGGCAGCCTGCCACTCTCGATCATCACCGAGCGACTGAAGACCGTTACGATCTCCGTACCCATCGCAAACTACGACAACAACCAGCACGCCGAGAACGAAAACATCAGAATCCAGAACTTGTGGGACGGCTTCGAGATCTGGGCCGCGATTATGACGATGAAATGAGCCACAAAAAGGCACAAAAGGCTCAAAACCAACAAGCGGGGGCAAGCCCCTCTTCTGTATAGACCGGAGACATCCTAAACACATGTTCGGAGACATGGTAAACACTTTTCCCGTCGTTCAGTCGGCTAAGTTTATCTGCCCAATGTGATGCTGAGAGAAGTAAACATCGAGCAGG
>DASVGE010000417.1:0-13669 GCA_036379695.1 Pyrinomonadaceae bacterium
CCTGCTCGATGTTTACTTCTCTCAGCATCACATTGGGCAGATAAACTTAGCCGACTGAACGACGGGAAAAGTGTTTACCATGTCTCCGAACATGTGTTTAGGATGTCTCCGGTCTATACAGAAGAGGGGCTTGCCCCCGCTGTGGGGAGGAGCGGGGGCAAGCCCCTCTTCCTGACTTGTTCTATTCTGGGGGGTTCTATTCTGGGTGTTCTATTTCTGGTCTTCTATTTCTTGGTGTTCTATTCTGGGTTTTAAATCTTGTTTTACCCCGCCCTTCGGGTGTACTCTTAACCCCTGCGGAGTTTTACTCACTCCAGCTTCCACAAGTCCGCAGGCCCCATCAACAACCAGCAATCCAGGAGATCGCATGAAAAGGTGCCCCCAGTGTGAGTTCATTTACGAGGACGACCAGAGCCTTTGCGACATGGACGGTGTTCTGCTGGTTCTTGACTCCAGAAATCTGCCGAATCACCAGGCGCTGGCGACCGTCCCGGCCAAACCGCAATCGCGCCGAAATCGCGCCGTTCCAGCCTTTGCCACACTGATTCTCGCCCTCGTGCTCGGCATGGTGTACTACGTGTCCACGCAACGGAACGCCACGCCACCGGTCATCGAAACTCCGTCGACCGCAGCCAGCACGTCCATTCCAGCTCCCGAAGTAAATCCCACTCCGCAGCCAGAGCCGTCAATGGAACCCGTTCCGGTTCCCGCCGCAGAAGAACCCAAGCCGGCGCCAACCAAACAACCCGCAACAGCACCCGTCAAAAAAGCGTCCGCGAAAACGACGAGCACCACAACCGCAAAGGAGGAGCCAAAGAAAGACGACAATAAAGTCGGTTCAATCCTCAAGAAAACCGGACGCATCCTGAAGAAGCCATTCAAGCTCTGACCGTCATGAAACGTTGCCCCCAATGTCTCTTCCTCTATCCTGAATCGGACGAACGTTGCGACTTCGATAAAACGCTTCTTGAAGTTGTTGACGACGCCGAGATCGAGGCTGCAACGCGCCCGAGCAAATCGAACAACCGGGCACGCAGAGTCATTCCTATCGTCGCGGCTGTTGGTCTGCTGCTCGGCGTGTTTGTGTTTGCGATCTATTACGCCGTCAGTCATCAATCGCCAAAGGCTGCCGCGGCGCCAGAGACGTCGAGCACTCCAGTACCTGTCGCAATCCCTCAATCGACACCGTCGCCATCGCCGTCACCCACTGTCTCACCATCGCCTTCGCCATCTCCAAAGTCGCCACCCACCGTTTCATCGAGTGCGGCACACACACGAGCCAGCACCGATCCGGTTTCAACGAGTGGACCAGGAATCGGAAACCGGCAAGGTGGCAAGCCCGTAATAATGCTGACCAGCGGCGGAAAAATCGACGCCGACGAGGTTTGGCGAACCAAAGATGGTGTATGGTACAGGCGCAACGGAGTGGTGACCCTGTTGAAACGTAATCAAGTCAAAGCGATCGTTACGCGCTAGCGGATCTCTCAATACCAGGAGGCAAATATGAGGATATCGGCTTCCCTCCTCGCTTTAGCTCTGCTCTTAGCTGTCGCACTTGCCTGCAATCTTGCCGAACGACTCGGAGGCGACGACCAGAGTGTCATGGTGACGAGCCTCTGGCCCGACGTACCGCCATTCCCCGGCGCCACTAAAACGGATGTGAAACTGCCACTGCCGATGCGTATTGTTTTCAGCAAAATGATGAAAGGCAAAATGTCGTTCATCACTTTTCGTACTGATAAATCCGCGCAGGAAGTGAAAGATTTCTACTCCGGCAACAGTATGACCGGAGCGGGTTGGGCGCGCGACGACGAGAGTTGCTTCCGCGACACCGAGAACATGCAAACCGGCGGCTCACTGTGTAATTTCACAAAGGCACAGCCGAAGAAAGAGGGCCTCGGAATCATGGTACAAGGCGAGTCTTCCGGCGCCACAATCTTCTACATTCGCATCGACATGACGGAGGAAACCCGCCAGTGAATTGAGGCGCCTTCTATTTGGCAGTCGCCGCACTCCAAGGAGGCATCCTAATCCTGTAAAATAGCCCGAGCCCCTAAGGTTTGTACCTTAAGAAGTTTGAAGGGACCGTGCGGTGAGTTTTTCTATTCCATTGACCAGCGCCGTTACTTCCGGCGACGAAAAAGCTGTATCTGCATCACTGGCCAATGGCGCGGATGTGAATGAGCGAACAAATGGCGGCCAAACTGCGCTCATTCTCGCGGTTATCTTTGGTCACACGAATATAGTCCGGCAGCTGGTGAATTCCGGCGCCGATCCATACGAGCGCGACAATCTCGGTCTCAATGCGCTTGACTGGGCGCAACGTCGCGGATCGACCGAGGCCCTCGAACTCTTCAAGACTGCTCGACCGAGTACGCCCCCAAAAAGAATACTGATCAACCTCGACGAACCGGACAAACCGGAGCCGGAAGTAATTCCACCCGTACGCGACGATGAGCCTCGCGAATCCGTCTCCGAGGCTGAAAAGAGTCGCCGCTGGATCACCGGGTTCAAGCAAAGGCTGGATGAGCAGGCGCAGCGGCGCTTGAACAGCAACGAACCTCCGCCGTCGCCCGAGCCAGTAGTTCCCGAACCGGAACCTGTAAGAGCGGAGGCGCCACCGCCGCCACCGGAACCGGTAAGGACACAAACAACAAGAATTCTGACACCAGAGCCAGTTGTCCCAACTGGAAAGCGGAAACGTTGTCCGAAGTGCAACACCATCTACAACGGCGATCTGTTGTCGTACTGCTCCTATGACGAGGTCCCACTCGTCGACATTGATCAACCCATCATCACTGAGGAGCCGCCAAAGTCGAATCGAACATTGTTCTGGGCAATGGTGGTCGCTACGCTGATCGGATCGATCGCTGTCGGCTCGCTGATCACGGCCTATGTCTACAAGTCAAATCAGGCAACGGCCGCGCAAAGAACCGTTGTTAAAGGACAGCCCGAACTGGGCGGAGATTTAGTCGGGAAAGCGGTGTCTTTGCCCGACGCTGAGTGTCCGGTGAGGGGCTCGGAAACTGTAGCAGGCACCGTAACGGTCTACATCATAGTTGCTAAAAACGGGCAGGTTTACAAAGCGCGTGGTTTGGGCGGCGACTGGCTCATGCGCGGCGCCGCCACCGAAGCCGCAATGAAATCAACCTTCGACCCCGAAAAACTCATCGACCGCGAAACAGAAGGCACGATCACCTACACCTTCAAACCTTGATTAGCCACAAAAAGGCACAAAAGGCTCAAAAAATGGATTATGCAAGGTCTTTCTTTGATGCAAGGTCCTTCTTTGAGGCAAGGTCCTTCTTTGAGGCAAGGTCCTTATTGATGCAAGGTCCTTCTTTATCCGAGAACTCTTTTGATCCAACAATTTCTTTTTGAGCCTTTTGTGCCTTTTTGTGGCTAGCTTTCTTTTTGTGCTTCTCTGCGGCTTGTCCTATCCTTTGTGGCATGGTCGACTCCCAGCAGACGCGCATCCTTCCGGATGAGGTGCGCACGGCTGTGTCGCTCGCTCCCGGAACAATCCTGCGCGAACGTTACCGGTTGGATAGTGAACTCGGTCGCGGTGGCATGGGCACCGTCTATCGCGCCACCGATCTCGAGCTCCGGCGCGAAGTCGCGGTAAAGATTCTCTCGGCCACCAGCCAGAACCCGGATGGACGCGAGCGCCTGGTGCGTGAGGCACGCGCCGCCGCCGCGCTCAATCACCCGCACATCGTCACCATTCACGACGTCGGCGAAGCAAGTGGCTTCCCGTTTCTCGTGATGGAGTTGGTGAGCGGGCCGCGTCTCTCTGACGTGCGTCCCAACGATCTCGCGCGCGTGGTCGCGATCGCCGTCCAGATTTGTGACGCACTCGAACACGCACACGAAAACAGCATCGTTCATCGCGATCTGAAACCCGACAACGTCCTCTTGTCCGGCGCCAGCGGCAGCAACGTAAAACTCGCTGACCTCGGACTCGCACTCCCGGCTTACGACGCCCGCATCTCGCGCGCCGGCGTCATCGTGGGCACAGCCGCTTACATGGCTCCCGAACAAGCCCTGGGCCAGCCAATCGACGGGCGCGCCGATCTCTACGCGCTCGGCGTTTTGCTTTACGAACTGACCACCGGTAGACGACCCTTCACCGGCGACGATCCGTTGACCATCGTCTCTCAACACGTACACGCGCACGTTGTTCCGCCGCGCATGCTTCGCTCAGACATACCACGCGCGCTGGAAGCAATCATCATTCGCCTGCTCGCAAAAGATCCCGCGCACCGTTTCAGTTCCGCGGCCGAAACTCGAGCAGCACTACTCAATTCACTAAACTCGCCCGAAGAGTCTGCAACCACCGAGAGCGCGCCCGCTATCGCGATTCTCGACGCACTCTCGCGCGGTCGTCTCGTCGGTCGCAATGCCGAACTCGCGGAGGCGCGCGAATTGTGGCAACGCGCGCGCGAAGGACGCGGCCACGCAGTGCTGCTCAGCGGCGAACCGGGCGCAGGCAAGACGCGTCTCGCACGCGAGCTCACGATCCAGGCCGCCGTTGACGGCGCCGTCGTGCTGAGCGGTGGTTGTTACGAGTACGAAGCGGCCACGCCTTACCTGCCTTTCGTCGAAGCGTTCCGTCGCTGGGTACGCGAAGAAAAGAGCGACGACAAACTGCGCGACATTCTCTGCGACGCAGCCATTCAAGTCGCCAAACTCGCACCCGAAATCGAAACTCGACTCGGACCATTTCCCGAGCGTCCCGAATTAGCGCCACACGAAGAACGCCTGCTTTTCTTCGACGCCGTAGCACAAGTCTTCTCTGCAATCGCGCAACGCCAGTCGCTGCTCTTCTATGCTGACGACTTGCACTGGGCCGATCGCGGCACGCTCTGGCTCCTGGGCCACCTGCTGCGCCAACTGCGTAACGAACGCGTGCTGATCGTCGGCGCTTATCGCGAAACGGAACTCGATCGCACGCATCCGCTGGCCAAATCCCTCGTTGACTGGAATCGCGAACGATTAATCACACGTATCGCACTGCGTCGCTTCAACGAATCCGAAACCGGCGCTCAACTCGGTGCGCTGCTTGGCGAGAGCGTCAGTGGCGAGTTTGCAGTCGCCGTACATCGCGAGACGGAAGGCAATCCGTTCTTTGTCGAGGAAGTGCTGAAGGCGTTGATCGAGCGTGGCTCCGTGCGTCGCGAGAGCGGTCGCTGGTGTCGTTGCGACATGGACCAATTGCTGATCCCTCAGAGCGTCAAGGAAGCGATCGGCAATCGACTGGATCGCGTTAGCCAGAACTGCAACGACATGCTGCGCGTCGCTGCCATACTCGGCAAAGTCTTCACTTTTGAGGAACTGTCAGTCGTCGCCGAACAAAACGAGGACGCGCTACTCGACGCACTCGACGAAGCCTCCGGCGCGCAACTGATCGTCGCCGAATCCGACGATTCTTTCAGCTTTACGCACGACAAGATTCGCGAAGTGCTTTACGAAGAGCTCAACCCGATTCGTCGTCGTCGCCTGCACCGGCATGTCGCAGATGCTTTGAAGGAACGTTGCACTAAGTCGCAGTGCGCTGTTGAAAAGCTGGCCCACCACTACATCCAGGCCGGCGATCACGAACAGGGTTTGGAGTACGCGAAGCACGCAGCCGCCGAGGCCGTGCGTGTCTTTGCGTTTGACGAGGCCATCGCAGCTTACGGACGCGCGCGCGATTGTGCGGAAGCGTTGGGTCTCACAGAAGAGCAACTGGCGCAGGAAGAAGCGATCGGCAAGGCTTTCATGCTGCATGGCGATACGATTCTCGCTGCCGAACACTTCGAACGCGCGCTCGCCCTCGCGACCGATCCGGCCACACGTGTGCGACTCCAGTGCGAAGCAGCGTCGTCTCTGGTCACGAAAGGCGATCCACGCGGCAACGAATACCTGCGTGAAGCTCTACAAGTTTTGGATCCGGTTACCAATCCGCTTGAGACAGCCAACGCTCTATCTACAGAAGCCCGTTTCCATCACCTCGCTGGTCGCCACAAGAAAGCGATCGAACTCTTGTTACGGGCCGGCGAACTGGTAGCACCGGCGGCAGAGAGCGATAGCGTAAGCACTTTTGCCGCGCCGATGATTTCGCAGCTCTACGCTTACACCGCAGCCGGTTATCAACACTACGGCCTTTACGACGAAGCCGACAGCTGGGCGCGGCGCACGATAGCGTTTGGCGAGAAACACAACACGCTGTTCGCGCAGGCCACCGGTTACGAGTATCTCGGTGAAAACAGCATTCACACTGGCAACTACGAAAAAGGTCTGGAATACGCGCAACGCGAAATCGAGATCGCCGATCGGCTGCATTCGCGCGAGCGACGGGCGTGGGTTCATTTTTATTCCAGTCATTGCCATTTCTTTCTCGGTCACATTGAGCGCGCCGAGCAGGAGTTTCTTGATGGCATCAGGTTGGCGGAAGCAATTGGAGAGAGCCGGGCGCTGTCGTTATTCAGATCAAACCTCGCCACCGTGCAAGCTAAGCAGGGACGCTACGACGAGGCGTTGCAAACAGCTATGACAAGCCTGCAAAGCTCATCTCCGAGTTTGCTCTACTCACATTTCGAAGCGCTTCGCTGCCTGGCGGAAGTTCGTTTACGTCGTGCTGAATTAGAAGAGGCGGAAAAGGTTTGCCGGGAAGCGGACGAACTCATCTCGCCGACTGATTCACGCGTGACCCAACTGTGGCTTGGGCCACTCTACATCGAAGTCCTCCTCGCCGCTCAAAAACGCACCGAAGCGGCAAAAAGGTTAACTGAATACCAGGCACTGGTCGCGGAGTGCCAATCACCACGATTCAGATCTGAAGCCACACTCCTTGCGCAAAAACTTTCTTAGCCACAAAAAGGCACATGAGTCACAAAAGAAAGCAGAAGGTCCAGCTTTTTTGTGACTTAGGTGCCTTTTCGTGGCTAGGAAATATTCTGAGAGATGCCACCATTTCGCAACCTTTCATGGCCCAGGCGGGAGAAAAATAGAGCTACTCCCTTGCCCCATTCGATTGAGTTTTCCCCCGCAATAGCAAAGGCGCGAAGAACATCGTTTGCGGAGTGCTCTTTGCGCCTTTGCGTTTCCGGCCACGGATAACACGGAAATAAATCCGGATTTTCTATCCGTTTAATCCGTGGCTAAGTTTTATCTGCTGCTCACTGCGCCGCCATTCTTCAGATGGCGATCGAGAAAGTCGAGTATGGCTTTGTAGGCTTTAATCTCGTTCGCTTTCTTGGTGAAGCCGTGCCCTTCGTTGTCGAACAACACGTACTCAACCACACCGTTCCGCTTCCTGATGTTTTCCACAATCTCATCCGACTCGGGTTGGATGACGCGCGGATCGTTTGCCCCCTGTAACACGATCAACGGCTTCACGATCTTGTCGGCGTGAAACAGCGGCGAGATCGCGCGCAGGTTTTCGAGATCCGTTTCAGGATTACCGATTTCCCTGTAGAACGACTTGCGGAACGATTCCCAGTACGGCGGAATGGATTTCAGCGTCCGCACCCAATTTGAGACGCCAAACAGATTTACTCCCACCGCAAACTCTTCCGGCTTGAAGGCGAGCGCGGCCAGCGTCATGTAACCACCGTAAGAACCGCCCATGATCGCGATCTTCTTTTCATCGACGTAACCGAGCGAGTTGAGATACTTCTTCGCCTCAACGCAATCCCACAAAGGTTCACGTCCATGCTTGCCATCATCGGCTGCGAAGAAGGTTTTACCGTAACCACTCGAGCCGCGATTGTTTACGCCAAGGACCACGTAACCATGATTCACAAGATACTGCGTGAGCGCGCTGTAGCCCACACGCGTCTGCCCGCCGGGACCACCATGCACCAACACGATCGCCGGCACTTTATTCTGCGCGCTCGCCTGCTTCGGCTTGTAAAGAATTGAAGGAATCTCCATGCCATCAAACGACTTGTAACGAATCACCTGCGAATCGACGAGGTCGGCAGAGTTGATCTCGGGATTCATACTGTCCGTTAACTTAGTCGCCTTCTTCGTACCGAAGTCGTAGATGTAAAGATTGCTCGGGCTGCGATCGCCGTTCAAATAGAACGTCATCAGCTTCTCGCTGCGCGAGATATTCACGCCGGTGATGTCTGCATTTGGCAGTTGCGGCAGGGAGACGAGCTTGCCCGAGGCGGTGTCGTAGATCTTGATCCGGGTGCGCGCGTCTTCGTTGACTGCGGTCACGCGATACTTCCCGGTCTGAGAAAAGTACGTATAGAAAACATCCCAGGGTGCCTTCTCGACGACATCCGTTTTGCCGGTCGCAAGATCGTAGCGCGCCACGTAGCTATATTCGCTGCCGGAGTCAGTCAGGTAATAAAGATACTTGGAGCTGAGATCGAACGTTTGGGCGTTGTTCGCCATGTCGCCCGTATGTGCGGTGATGTTCTTCAACTCTTTGGTGGCAGCGTTGTAGAGATAAATATCGGAGTCGGCCTGTGAGCCGCCACTCTTCTCGAGCGCGATGTATTTCTTGTCGTCCGAAATGGCTCCGAACCCGTAACCGGTTTCGTCTTTGTAGATCAGCGTCGGGTTGAAACTATCGATCGGCATTTCATAGATGTCGAAGAACCGCGGGTCACGTTCGTTCTTCGAGAAGAAGAACGACTTACGATCGCGAGTCCAGCCGAGGAAGTTTGCCTTCACCTTCTCGCCGGGGGTGAGGTCGCGTTCGGTGCCGTCGAGCTCCCGCACGAAGAGGTGACTGTTCTCGTTCCCGCCGCGGTCGTACATGTAAATGAAACGCGCGTCGTTCGGAAAATAAGAGACGGCGAAGGTGCTTTCTTTGGCTGACTGGGTCAACTGGGTCGCGGCGCCGCCCGTCACCGGGACCGAGTAGACGTTAAAGATGCCTGTCTTGTTATTGTGAAACAGGATCGACTTTTCGTCTGACGAGAAGGAGCTGCCGCCGATGCGAACAGTGTTCATGAACTGCTCGATGGTGTACTCCTTTACGGCCTGCGCATGCTTCGTGTGCTGGCCCAACGCAGTGGAGGCAGCAATAAGCAGCGTCAGAATTAATAGTGAAATACGTTTGTCGCGGTTCATGAAATTTCTTCCTTTCGAGTTGTTTACAACGTGTATCCACAGATTACGCAGATTGATTTATAAAATCTGTGTAATCTGTGGATAAAAAATCGACAATGAGATCGACACCGGAACTGGCAAAGCGTCGCGCGGCGGCCACGGTGCGGCCGTCGCTTTCGTGATCATGTGACCATTGTGCGTGCTTGATGAGCAACGCTAACTCCATAGTGCGGCCCAAAGTGAGGGCGAAACGGCGTGCTCCTGCCTCCAACGTGGGCGCCCCAGCCCGCTTTGCGTCCGCCAACCAACCGGCCGCGTGGTCTAACGCCGAGCGCGCGATGCGGGCGGCGTCTGCCAGACGCGGATCGCGAACAGTCTCGAGACATTGCCCGATCGCAGACTCGAGCGGCGACAAACCATCGTCGCCACTGTGCAAGGCGCGTAGCGTGTCGAGCGCCAGCACGTTCGTCGTTCCTTCCCAAATCGGAAGCACCTGACTGTCGCGCAGAATGACCGGAAGGCCAGTGTCTTCTACGTAACCAGCGCCGCCAAATGTTTCGAGAACCTCGCTCGCAACCATCACAGACTGTTTTCCGGTCGTGAGTTTCATCACCGGAGTAAGAATTCGTAGCAATCGTGCCTCGTTTTCCAAAATTTCGGAGGTCTCGCTCTGTCCGGTCAGCTCAGCGACGTAAAAAGCGAGATGGAATGCGCCTTCAGTCTCTGCCTGAAGCCCCGCGAGCGTGTCGCGGTGCAGAGGTTTTTCTGACAGTGGCGCGCCAAAGGCTATCCGTTTGCGCGCGTAGTCGGAAGCCAGCGCGACGCCGCGACGCATCAACGACACGGCACTGATACCATTCCACATACGAGTAACGTTCAGAAGCGGTGAAATATTACGTACGCCGTCCGTAGATTCTTTCACGAGCTGCGCCGGTGTTCCGTCAAGGGTCAACTCGGCGGTCGGAACTTTTCGCGTTCCCAGTTTGTCTTTCAGCCGGTCGATCTGAATGTTACGCGGACGACCGTGCTCGTCTCTCGTTTCGAGATAGAAGAGCGCAAGGCCGCGGCCACCCGGCGGATTACCTTCCGGACGCGCCAGCGTGAGTGCGATCTGAGACGCGATGGCGGAAGTGAACCACTTGCGGCCGTACAGACGAAAGCTTTTCGCATCGGGTTCCGGTTTTGCGATCGTCTCGGAAAGACCAACGTCGGAGCCGCCGGTGAGCTCAGTCATCCACTGCCCGGCAGTCCAAAACTCTTTCGGATCGCGCGTGATCAAGTGCGGCACCGCGCGATCGATGAGCATTTGATTGCCGGAGTTGAGGAGCGTGCGAGCGGCGCCGTCAGTCATCGCGAGGGGACAACTGTAGATGTCGGTTGAGGGCGTGAAGAGATAAGCCAGGGCGCATTGATGCACACGTGACAGGCTGCCATGCTTCTGCTCGTACGCCGTGGCAACTACGCCATGCTCGGCGGCGAGACGCTCAGCCAGACGCCACAAGGGTGTCACTTCGATCTTGTCGATGCGATTTCCCCACGCGTCCCATTGCGTAAGGGTGGGCTCGTTCAACCGGTCGGCTAACTGGAGCTCGTAAAGCTCGGCGCCCGCGAGGCGGCCCATTTCCCTGAGTGGCTCCTCCACTTCGCGGAGCACGTCTGCGGGAAGAACGCGCGCGAGATACGACCGCAAAACGCGATCGTCGTCATATTGATTGCCTAACACTGGAGGCGCCTGCTGGAACTGCTGCATATCTGACGTTGCCAATAATCAGCCGACGGTGGTTAAATGTGCTAACTTTTTCCTCTTTCCAAGAGAGTCTTCCTTAAAAACCGATGTCATACGAGCCCCAAGAACAAGACCTGTTTCTCAAATGCCTCCTCGAAGCGAATGTCGATGGCATTCTCGCCTACGACCGCGAGTTCCGTTACACCACCTGGAACCGCGCGATGGAGCGCATCTCAGGTGTGAAACGTGAAGACGTCCTCGGAAAGTGTGCGTTCGATATATTCTCCTGCCTGAAAGAAACCGGAGAAGATAAATACTACCTTGAAGCGCTCGAAGGCAGAAGCGTAGTGGCCGAGAATCGTCCTTACATCATTCACCAATCCGGTCGCAAAGGTTTCTTCGACGGCTATTACTCTCCGCGTCATGATGAAACGGGCGACGTAATCGGCGGCGTCGCGATCATTCGCGACGTGACCGAGCGCAAGATTGCTGAGATGTCTGCGCTCGACGAACACAGGCGTCTCGCTTTTCACGTCGATAACACGCCACTCGCAGTTATCGAATGGGACCACGAGTTCAAAGTTCTACGCTGGTCGCCGGCAGCACAGAAACTCTTTGGCTGGAAAGCTCAGGAAGTGATCGGCAAGCGTTTCAGCGATTGGGAGTTTGTCGTCCCGGAGGATTACGACGTTGTCAACCAGGTGAGTCATCGTCAGAACCAGGGACAGGAACGTCACGGTATCACGCGCAATCGCAATTACACCAAACTCGGTTCGATACTGCATTGCGAGTGGTACAACTCCGCGCTTTACAACGAAGCAGGCAAGTTGGTGTCAGTGCTTTCGCTCGTGCTCGACGTGACAGTCGCGAGGCGTATTGAAGAAGCGCTGCGAAAGTCGGAAGCGCAATATCGTTTGTTGTTTGAATCGAATCCGCAGGCGATGTGGGTCTACGATCTGACGACGCTTCGCTTCCTCGCAGTGAACGATGCGGCGGTGCGCCATTACGGCTACTCGCGCGCCGAGTTCCTCGATATGACGATCAAAGACATTCGCCCTCCCGAAGACATAGAGCGTCTCGAGAAATATCTCGCTACTACCAGCGACGACGTTTCAGACGCGGGTGAATGGCGACATCGCAGAAAAGACGGCACCGTCATCAACGTCGAGATCACGTCGAGCCGGTTGACCTTCGCCGGCAGGCCGGCTGAGTTTGTGCTGGTCCACGACGTCACCGAACGGAAGAAGGCGGAGACTGCGCTGCGGATCAGTGAGGATCGTTATCGCGACCTGGTAGACAACAGTCACGAACTGATCTGCACACACGATCTCGAAGGTCGCGTGTTGTCAGTCAATCCGTGGGCGGCGCGTGTTTTGGGCTACCCGCAAGATTCACTCGTCGGCATAAACATTCGCGACGGACTTTTGCCTGAATACCGGGCACAGTTTGACGAGTACCTGCGCACGGTCATCACGGAAGGCTCGGCGCGCGGCGTGATGAAAGTCCGCAGCGCGTCCGGCGAAACGAGGCTTTGGGAATACTACAACACGCTCCGCACGGAAGGCGTCGAGAAGCCAATCGTGCGCGGCATGGCCCACGATGCAACTGAGCGGCGCCTGGCCCTGAAACGTGAGAAGGAAGCGCGGATGGAAGCGGAAGCGGCGAACCGTGTGAAGGATGAATTTCTGTCGACACTCTCGCACGAACTTCGCACGCCGCTGACGGCGATCATGGGATGGGCCGACCTGCTGCTGAACGACGAAGTGGAACCGGAGAAACGACAACAGGCGATCGAGACGATCTTTCGCAACGCCAACTCGCAATGCCAGTTGATCAACGACCTGCTCGAAGTCTCCCGCATCATTACGGGCAAGCTGCGTCTCGAATTCGTCGCCTGCGAGCTTCATTCGGTGATCGAAGCAGCGGCTGAGAGTATCCGGCCCACTGCGGAAGCCAAGGGAGTTCGTTTGCAGGTGTTACTTGAACCGCACGTTGGACCAGTGTTTGGCGATCGCGAACGACTGCAACAAGTGGTTTGGAACTTGTTGTCGAACGGCGTGAAGTTTACGCGCAAGGGCGGACTGGTCCAGGTAACGCTGCAGCGCATTAATTCCCACGTCGAGATCGTTGTGAAAGATACCGGCATCGGGATCCATCCCGACTTTCTGCCGCACGTGTTCGATCGATTCCGGCAGGCGGATGGGACGACGACCAGAAACTACGGTGGCTTGGGCCTCGGGCTCGCGATCGTACGACATCTGGTGGAACTGCACGGCGGGACGGCGTGGGCCGAAAGTCCCGGAGATAACGAGGGCTCGACGTTCACCGTCAGGTTGCCGGTGATGACGGCCAGCGAAGAACCATCACCGGAGGAGTTGAAGCAACCGGCAGTTGCGGTGACTGAATCGCGCGACCGTCAACCGTCGTCGCTCACGGGATTGCGTGTGCTGGTCGTTGACGACGAGATGGATGCGCGCACGCTTCTGAGTGCGATGCTCGAGCGTTGTGGCGCGCAGGTGGTGGCGGTCAGTTCCGCGCGCGAGGGTTTGGAGTCGGTTGAGAGTTGGAAACCGGACGTGCTGATTGCCGACATTGGCATGCCGGTGGAAGACGGGTACGGGTTGATCAAGAAAGTTCGCGCGCTGCCGAAAGAGCGCGGCGGGCAAACACCGGCGCTGGCGTTGACGGCTTACGCGCGAACCGAAGATCGCGTGCGGGCTCTCTCAGAAGGTTACCAGGTTCACCTCGCGAAACCTGTTGACCGCTTTGAGCTGGCGGCAGTCGTGACCAGCCTCGGCCACAGGTAGTCCTCTGTGCGCCTTCTAAAATAGAACAAGTCAGGAAGAGGGGCTTGCCCCCGCTGCGCAGGGAATTCAACAGCGGGGGCAAGCC
>DASVGE010000418.1:0-12701 GCA_036379695.1 Pyrinomonadaceae bacterium
GGCCTCGCCCGCTTCGTCACCAACGATGAGACAAAAGGATTCGGCACTGTTGCCGGTCTCGATTTCCTTCGTCGTTTGGCAAACGAGAACCTGTTCGGCATACCAATGCCGTTTGTGCTTTTGCTGATCATCAGTTTCATCACGTGGATAGTGCTGCACCGCTCAGTTTATGGTCGCTACCTTTTTGCCACCGGTCGCAACGCGGAAGCTGCACGCTATGCCGGCATCAACACCAACCAGATCGTCACTCTCACTTACGTCATCGCCGGTGTGCTGACAGCCATCTCGGGAATCATCTTCGCCTTTTACACAAATTCCGTGTCACCCGCGAACCACGGCAATGCTTACGAGCTCTACGGCATCGCCGCCGCGGTGCTGGGTGGCTGCTCGTTGCGCGGCGGTGAAGGTTCGGTGGTCGGGATACTGATCGGAACCGCGCTGCTGCAAGTGCTGCGCAATCTCGTCAACCTGCTCGGTATTCCGAGTTCACTCGACTTCGCGGTGATGGGAGCAGTGATCCTGATCGGCGTGATGGCGGATCAGATCTTCACTGAGCGACGTAATCGACGGCAAGTTGCGCTGATGCGCGAGGCCGGCGCTTTAGGAGAAACTAAATGACACGATTCCGCATTTCCAATTCGTTTCTTGCCCTTCTGCTGGTTCTGTCCAGTGTCCTGATCGCGCAGGCACAGGCAGGGGTCACGAAAGAAAGTTTTGGCAAAACTGCCGGCGGTGAAAGCATCGATCTCTACACGCTGCGAAACGCGAAAGGCGTCGAAGCGAAGATCACCAACCTTGGCGGCATCGTTGTTTCACTCAAAGTTCCGGATCGCAATGGAAAGTTTGACGACGTCGTGCTCGGCTTCAACGATCTCGACAGTTACCTCAAACCGCATCCTTACTTCGGCGCGCTGATCGGTCGTTACGGTAATCGCATCGCCAAGGGTCGCTTCACGCTGAACGGTGTCGAGTACAAGCTGGCGGTCAACAACGGCGAGAACCACCTGCACGGCGGGATCAAGGGATTCGATAAAGTTATCTGGACCGGCAAAGAATCGACAACCAAAGCAGGGCCGGCGGTTGTTTTGACTTACCTCAGCAAGGATGGCGAGGAAGGCTATCCGGGGAATCTCAATACCACCGTTGTTTACACGTTAACCAACAACAACGAACTGAAGATCGATTATTCAACCACGACCGACAAAGACACCGTCACTAACCTCACGCATCACTCGTATTTCAATCTCGCAGGCGAAGGAAATGGCGACATTCTCAATCACCAGGTACTGATCAAGGCAACTCGCTTTGTCCCAACTGATGCGGGCTCGATTCCAACCGGCGAATTGAGAAAAGTAGCGGGAACGCCGTTCGATTTTCTGAAGCTGACGGCAATCGGCGCGCGGATCAACCAGGACGAGGAACAACTAAAACTCGGCAACGGTTACGATCACACCTGGATCATCGACGGCCGTCCCGGCACGATGCGACTGGCAGCAGAAGCGTTCGAGCCCACCTCGGGACGCCGGATGCAAGTGTGGACCACCGAACCCGGCATGCAGTTTTATACGGGAAACTTTTTGGATGGCACGCTAACCGGCAAGGCAGGCAAGATCTACCAACGGCGCTACGGTTTCTGTTTCGAGACCCAACACTACCCCGACTCACCCAATCAACCCAAGTTTCCAACTACGACGCTCAAAAAAGGCGCAACGTACCGCTCGACAACCATCTACAGGTTTCTTAGTAAGTGAGAATAGAACAAGTCAGGAAGAGGGGCTTGCCCCCGCTGGTTAGTGCGTTCGAAGAGCGGGGGCAAGCCCCTCTTCCTGACTTGTTCTTGTCCAGGTTTTATTTGTTCTTGTCAGGTTTATTTGTTCTGGTCAGGTTTATTTGTCCTTCTTAAGGTTATAAAGGCAGTCGCAGCCGCGCCTCGCAGCCGCGGAGTTGTGTGCGGTTCTCGAGCGTCAACGTTCCACCGTGCGCTTCGGCGATCTGTCGCGAGAGCACTAATCCGATTCCCGAGCCGTGCGCCTTGGTCGTAAAAAACGGCACGAAGAGGTTCGCGGTGCTGGCCAGTCCTGGTCCTTCGTCGCGTACCCAGACCTCGACCTGCCCGTTCTTCTGCTGCCAACCGACATCGACTTTGCCCTTCGTCTCCATCGACGCATCGACAGCATTACGCACAAGGTTGATCAGCAACTGTTCGAGCTGCACGTCGTCTCCCTGGACCACCACGTCCGGACCCGAAACGACGTTGACCGGCAATCGCGTCTCCAAACTCGCCACGCGCGACACGAGTGTGCCGATCTTCAACGGTTCGAGTCGCGGTGGCGGTAGTCGTGCCAGCTTCGAGTACGACTCGACGAAACGCGCCAGCGAATCAGCGCGCGAAGAGATCACTGCGAGACCGCGGTGCATGTCTTCGCGCCAATCCGGTGGCTCCGGTTCCCTTCCCATCAGGTCTGCCAGACTTCCCGCTACCGATTTGATCGGCGCCAGCGAGTTGTTCAGCTCGTGGCCAAGAACGCGCAATAGCCGTTGCCAAGCAGTCCGTTCCTCTTCGCGAAGCGCTCGACTCAGATCCGTGAGCACCAGCAACTGATGCTGCGCGCCGCCTTCACGAAACGTGCTGCGACGAATGTCCCAACGTCCCACGCCGCCCGGAAAGACCATCTGCATCGTTTGCGGCGCCGAACCGGTCGAGTTGAGACAAGCCAATAGTCCGAGCTCTTCGGCAGTGCGGCCCAGCAAACGGGCTGACGGTTGGGCCAACAGTCGTTCACCGGCGCGATTAACGAGTTGCAGGCGTTGCTCACCGTCGAAGGCGAAGACGGCGACGTCGATCTCAGCCATCACCGTGCGCAGGAGTGCGGTGGCTTCCATCGCGCCGAGTCGTTGTTCGCGCAGTGTTTGGCCGAGGTCGTTGACTTCCAACATCACTTCGCCGAGCGCGTCACCGGTGAGCGCACGCCGCCCGCGGATCGAGTAGTCGCCTTCGCGGATGGCGGCCAGGATGTTGGAAAGTGTTTGCAGCGGACGGACGATGCGCGTTTTCAGATTGAACGAGATGCCGAGCCACAGCAGGACCAAAAGGAGATCGACGGTCCACTGCACCTGTGCGGAGTAGCCGTCGTACCAGAGCAGAAACGCGCACAAAGCGACCGCGGGAAAACCGGCAAGCAGCGCGAGGATCGTGATCCGCCTTTCGAATTTCAGACGATGGCCGTGCCTCAGTTCCGGATCGAGAGATGAGAGTGATATGACCTGCTTTGGTGGCGGCTTAACGGGCGTACTCACATGCGCAATGATAGCCACAATAAGGCACAAAAGTCACAACGTAGGTCCTATAGGACGAATAGGACCTATTAGACAAGAACAAGTCATTGAGAAAGAACGAGTCATTGAGAATAGAACAAGTCAGGAAGAGGGGCTTGCCCCCGCTCTTCGAACTCACCTAACAGCGGGGGCAAGCCCCTCTTCCTGACTTGTTCTATTCTCAATGACTCGTTCTTGTCTGGTCGCTTTGTGCTTTTGTGCCTTTTTGTGGCTAAGATCCGAGGCCGTATTTTTGCAGCCGGCGGTAGAGGGCGCTGCGGCTGAGGCCGAGGGCTTCGGCGGCGCGGTTGGCGTTGCCTTCGAAGCGCGCGAGGGCTTTCTTGATCAGGAGGCGTTCGGCGTCTTCGAGGCTCATCTCTTCGAGACGTGCCGAGAGGCGCGCGTCCGGCGTTGCTTCGAGCGCGAGATCGAAAGCAGTCACGATGTTTCCCGTGCTCATCAACACTGCGCGCTCAATCACGTGATCCAGTTCACGCACGTTTCCCGGCCACAGGTGTTGTCGCAAAGCATCCAGCGCTTCGGGCGTGAAACCCAGGATCGGACGCCGGTAACGCTCACGATGCAACTTCAGAAAATGTTCGGCCAGGATCGGAATATCTTCAATGCGGTCGCGTAACGGCGGCAGACGGATCTCGACCGTGTTGAGACGAAAGAGCAAGTCCTGACGAAATCGTCCCTGGGCAACGTCGGCGTGCAGGTCAGCATTCGTCGCCGACAGCAAACGCACGTTGACCTTCTGCGTCTTCGAAGATCCAACACGCTCAAACTCACCAGTCTCCAACACACGCAACAACTTCGCCTGCAGATTCAGCGGCACGTTTCCGATCTCGTCGAGAAACAACGTCCCGCCGTCGGCGAGTTCGAAACGTCCGACGCGATCGCTCTTCGCGTCAGTGAATGCCCCGCGCACGTGACCAAACAACTCGCTCTCGAAAACGCCTTCCGCCAGCGCTCCGGCATTTAACGAGATCAACGGCTTGGAGCGTCGTGACGAGATCGAGTGCAGCACTCGCGTGATCACTTCCTTGCCGGTGCCGTTCTCACCCGTGATGAGCACGTTCGCATCCGCCGGACCGATACGCTCGACGAGATTCAAGACCGACTTCATCGCCGGCGACTCAGCGACGACTTTGGGTATATCACTCGAAGCCTCAGAAACACTGTCGCGCAGCGCGATATTTTCCGCTTCCAACTTCCGCCCGCGCCGCAACGCTTCGCCGAGCTCGACCTGCGTACGCAAAACGGCAAGCAGGCGCGCGTTGTCCCACGGCTTTTGTATGAAGTCGCGCGCGCCGCGACGCATCGCTTCGACTGCGAGATCGACGCTGCCCCAGGCGGTCATCACCACGACGGGAAGCGTCGGATCGGCGGCACGAATGCGCGTCAACAAGTCCAAGCCTTCGCTGCCGGACGTTGTATCGCGAGCGTAGTTGAGATCGATCAGCACGACGTCGAATTCGTGCGTGTCGATGGATTTGAGCACACCTTCGGGCGAGGACGCGCTTTCAATCTGAAAACGCTCGCCCTTCAGCAGAAGACTTAGTGCGGCCAGAACATCGGCCTGATCGTCGGCGATTAAAATGCGAGGCATAAGTTTATAGGTCCTATGAGTTTATAGGACCTATTCATAGCGCAATGCAACCAGCGGATAACGAAGATCCGTTACAAATCCATATTAATCCGTGGCTACTTATTCGTATCGCAGCGAAATCGTCGGCTCAACCTTCGTCGCACGGCGTCCCGGCAGATAACACGCCAGCAGCGCCACCGTGATCAGTATGATCGGAATGCCTGCAAACGTCGCCGCATCTCTCGGCTCAACTCCGAACAGCATCGACGCCATGAAGCCCGTCAACCAAAACGCACCCACCAATCCAAGCACAACCCCAATCAACGCGAGCTTCATCCCGTGTCCCAAAATCATCTTGAACACATCAACCGGCCGCGCCCCAATCGCCATGCGAATCCCGATCTCGTGCGTGCGTTGCGTAACCGAGTAAGACATCACTCCGTAAATCCCAACAATCGCCAGCACCAGAGCAATGCCCGCAAACAAACTCAGCAACGTCAACGTCAACCGCTCGCCCTGAACCGACTCAGCGCGAATCTCTCCCATCGTGCGCGGATTGTAAATCGGCTGATCCGGATCGATCTCCTTCACCGCATTACGCGCGGATGAAATCAACAGGTTCGGGTCCGAAGCGCCCTTGATGATGACAGTCATGCCTCCCTGCGGAGTCTGGTTGAACGCAAAATAGCCCTGCACCCGATCGCTGTTCTGGTTCAGGCTTTCCATCTTCACACGCCCCACCACCCCGATCACTTCCAGCTTTGGTGCATCAGCAGAGGTGCCCAACCTCACGCGCTTGCCGACCGGATCTTCATTGGGCCAATGACGCCGTGCAAACTCCTCATCGATCACGATCGAAGTCACTCCCGCGATCGAGCGCTGGTTCTCGTTCATCTTGCTCAGATCACGTCCGGCAAGGTGCGAACGATCGTCACGATCGTTGAACACGCGCCCACGCAGCACCGGAATATTCATCGCCTTGAAGTAGTCGGGCGTGACCAAACACGCTTCCATCAACGGCGTCTGTTCACGCGGTGGAACCGGTTGCCCATCGATCACAAACGACGTCTGCCAACCGTTGTTACCGAGCGGCAATCCTGATGCAGCGGCAGCAGATTCGACACCCGGCAGCGTGCGAATATTCTCGAGCAGCCGGTTGTAGAAAGACGCGCGAACTTCGTCAGTCGCATACTTCTTCTGCGGCAGAGACATACTAAAGCTCGTCAAACGGTCGTGCGAAAAACCCGGATTCACCTGCTGCAGCTTGTAGAAACTGCGAATCATCAGACCGGCAAAGATCAACACGACAAGAGTAGTAGCGACTTCAGCAACCACCAGCGAGCTCCGCAGCCAGTTACGACCGCTGGCGCCGCGTCCGGTCTCCTTCAACGTCTCGTGTACGTCAACTTCGCCGGCTTGAATCGCGGGAATCAAACCGAAGAGAACACCGGTTACAAATGAGACGCCCAGCGTAAACACCAGCACGACCCAATCAAGACCAATCTCGCGCGATCGCGGAATCGCGTTCGGGCTCATGTAGAGAATCAGTTGCACTCCCCAGTACGCGAGGAATAGCCCGATGGCGCCGCCAATCATCGAAACCAAAATGCTTTCCGTGAGTAACTGGCGAGCGATGCGCCAACGACTCGCGCCAACTGCCGTTCGTATCGCCATCTCTTTCCTGCGTGCGGTAGCGCGGGCCAGCAGCAAGTTTGCGATGTTCGCGCACGCAATCAGCAAAACCGCTCCCACTACGCCAAAGATGATCCAGAGCGTGCGACGCACATCGGCAACAAAGATCTCCATGAGCGAGCGCAGCCTGGGACGTGTTGCCGTGTTGCTGTCGGGATACTGTTTCTCGAGGTTGGCGCCGACGTTGTTCATGTCAGCCACAGCCTGTTCGAACGTCACGCCCGGTTTCAAACGCGCGACGCCATACAGGCCCGGATGATTGCCACGCTGCTGCCAGCTCACCTGGTCAGAGAGTTGGCCCACCGGCACCCACATCTCGACGCGGCTCGGATAGAGATACTCTTCCGGCATAACGCCGATCACCGTGTAGCTCTTGCCGTTGAGTGTGATCGCCTGGCCGATGATATTTGTTTGACCACCGAAGCGACGTTGCCACAAGGGATAACTCAGTACGACGACGGGCGTGCCGCCGGGCTTGTCTTCTTCGTTGGTGAACACGCGCCCGTGAAGTGCGTTGACGCGCAGCACGGAGAACAGGTCTGCAGACACCTGGCCGGTAACGATTCGTTCCGCTTCGCCGGTGCCGGTGAGGTTGTAGCTGGCGCGATTGTAGACGCCCATCTTCTCAAACGATTGATTCTGGCTGCGCCAATCGAGGAAGTTGGGATACGAGATCGACATCTCGTCGAGCACCGGGCTCTGCTCGTTGAGAAAGACCAGCCGGTCTGACTCGTGGTAAGGCATCGGGCGCAGCAGCACCGCGTTAACGACGCTGAAAATCGCCGTGTTCGCCCCAATGCCAAGCGCGAGGGCGATGATCACGATGATCGTGACGCCCGGATTTTTCAGCAGCATTCTCGCGCCATAACGTATGTCCTGCCAGAGTGTCATGTCTGTTCTCCAATTATTAGCCACGGATTACACGGATAAACACGGATTCAGTTTTAATGCTTATCCGTGTGCATCCGTGAAAATCCGTGGCTGATTTCATTCGTATCTCAACGCTACGCTCGGTTCGACTTCAGTCGCCCTGCGCGCTGGGATGTAACAGGCGACGAGGGCCACGAGCGCCAATAAGATCGTCACGCCCGCGAACGTCAACGGATCGATCGCGCTAACCGGGAAAGATAGCTCCAGTTCGATCAATAAACTCTTCAACACCCGCGTGAGCGCGATCGACAGCAACAACCCGAGCCCCAACCCGACGATCACCAGGAACATCCCCTGCCCAATCACCATCCTGAGAATGTCTTTTTGCAACGCGCCCAGCGCCACGCGAATACCGAGCTCGCGCGTGCGTTGCGCCACCGAGTAGGAAACGATGCCATAGATCCCGAGGGTCGCCAGCAGCAATGCCATGACGCCGCAACCACCCATCACGACCGCCAGCATGCGAAACGGATAAAGCCCGATACTGAAATAGTCGCCCAACGTCTGCACATCACTCACCGGTACTTTCGGATCGAGTTCGCGAATGATGTTGCGCACCGGCACCATGAAATTCTTTGGATCGCCGGCTGTATTAACCATCAGCATCGCGAACGTTCGATTAGTTTGCGCGAGGGCGAGCGAGTAGAACGGACGTGGCTGTGCCTCCAACGACTGCCACGCGTTATCGCGGATGACGCCGACAATCTCACACGGCACTTTCGGCGTGCCATATCCACCCTTGATGAGGTGTTTCCCGAGCGCAGCCCCGCCCGCAAAATACCTTCGGATAAACGCTTCGTTGATGATAGCGACACACGGCGCGCCTTCCCGATCCCGCGCCTCAAAATCACGGCCCTGCACGATCGGGTATTTCATGTTGGTGAAGTAATTTGGACCAGCAAAGAAAGCATTGATCTGCGTATCCTCGCCCGCGCCGAACTTATACCCTTCGATCTCTATACTCCGGCGCGAGCCCCCAATGAAGCTGCTGGGCAGGTCGTCGATCAAGCTGGCGGATTGCACTCCCGGCAAAGCAGCAACGCGCTCCGACAGTTGACGATAAAACTCCTGGCTCTTAATCCGGTCGTACTTCGTTTCGTCCAACGTTACCGGCGCCACAACGATGTTGTCGGAACTGAAGCCCAAACGCGTAGGCCTGATCATCTCGAGACTACGCAACACCAGTCCGGCGCCAACCAACAGCAGCAAAGAAAACGCAACCTGCACCACCACCAGCCCCTTTCGCATGCGCGACTTGCGATAGAAGCCCGTGAACAAACTCGAATCATCCTTCAGTACTGTAGACACGTCAGCCTTCGAGCTTTGTAACGCCGGAGCAAGACCAAAAAGTATTCCCGTGATACTTGCAAACGCGATCGTGTAAACCACCACACGCCAGTCGAGGTGCAGATCGAGAGCGATGCGAACGCCTCCCGGCAGTGCCGGTATGAACGCCGTGATTAGATCGAGCAGCCACAAGGCCAGCAATATCCCCGCCGCGCCCGCGATTAACGACAGCATTACGCTCTCGGTCAGTAACTGTCGAATGATGCGAAAACGACTGGCACCGAGCGCCAGCCGCACCGCGATCTCTTTGCGCCGCGTCACAGCCCGAGCCAGCAGGATGCCGGCGAGATTCATACACGCGATCAGCAGCACCAGGTTGACGACCACGAAGAGCAACGCGGCGACGCCGTAGACGGCTGAATAGGTGTCGGGACGAACGCGGCTTTCACTTTCGGAAACAACCGTGATGGTCGACTCGCGTATCTTCCCTGTCCCTTGATGTTTCTGCATCCACTCTTCGGGATGCGTAGCGCGCATTTCATGTGTCAGCAGATCGAAACGCGCTCGCGCCTGGTCGAAGGAGGTGTCGGGTTTGAGACGTCCAACCATCATCAGGCCCCGGTGACCGCGGCCCAGTACCCGTTCACCACCTCGGTCGAGCAAAGGCATCGTCATCATCGGAACCCAGATGTCGATTCCAAGACCGCGGATCATGCCCGTGTATTGCGACGGCGCAATTCCAATCACAGTCAACAGTTGGTTGTTGACGTCAATGGTCTTACCGACGAGATCGGGATCTGAATTGAAACGTCGCTGCCACAAGCTATGACTGATGACGGCAACCGGATTTTGGCCCGGCACAAGATCTTCTTCGCGCACAAAGGTGCGGCCCTTGTGAGCGGGGACACCTAAAACATCGAAATAATTTCCAGAGACTTTTTCACCCCAGATCTGCTCGACGCCATCGGCAACGCCGAGTTTGAACTGCTCGATGCCATAGGCAGCGAGTCCGTTGAGAACCTCGTTGCGATCGCGCAGTTCGACATAGCTGGGGTAGGAAGTGGCGTGGTAAAGATGTTCGCCTTCGCCGACATAGATCTCGACAAGCTGCTCGGGATGCGAAACGGGACGTGGGCGCAGCAGAATCGAATTGATGAGACTGAATATCGCGGAGTTTGCGCCGATACCGATCGCCAGCGAAACCACCGCCACAATCGTGACGCCCTTACTCTTCCAGAGCATCTTCGCGCCATAACGAAGATCGGTGAGAATCGTTTCTATCATGGGGAGTCTGACTTTCTTATCCACAGATTACACAGATTTCTTTTTGTAATCTGTGTAATCTGTGGATGGGTTTATTCATATCTCAAGGCTATTAATGGATCCACCTTCGTGGCGCGCCGAGCGGGAATGTAACAGGCTAAAAGCGCTACAGTCGTTAGTACTCCGGCTACTACGACAAACGTCGTCGCGTCGTTCGGTGTAACTCCAAACAACAACCCACGAATCAGGCGAGTCAAAAGAAACGCCGCTGTCAGTCCAATTGCAATACCTGCAAACGCCAGGGTCATTCCCTGCCTCATCACGAGCTTCAACACGTCGCTGACCTGCGCGCCGAGTGCCATGCGGATTCCCATCTCCTGCGTGCGCTGCGTCACGGCCTGCGACAACAAACCGTAAATCCCAACCGCCGACAGCAACATCGCCAGTCCACCAAACAATCCCATCAGCAACATGTTGAGCCGCCGTTGCGCGACACTGTCGCCGACGATTGTTTCCAGGGTGGTAACGTTCGAAATCGGTTGATTCGGATCGATCGACCAAACTGCCTGTCGCAACGGGCCAACGATCGAAAGCGGATCGGTGTTCGTGCGCACGAGAATGGTCATGTCTTCCAGCGGCGCCTGCGAGGCGGGTATGTAGTAAGCGGGTTCTGACGGCGCTTCGAGACCGGCGAGTTTAACGTCACGCACGATGCCGACAATCTCGAACGAAGTGAACTTCTTGTTTTCCCAGATTCGTGCCGGTGGACCAAGCCTCATCCTTTGTCCAATGGCGTTCTCGTTCGGAAAGTAATGCTTGACGAACGACTCATTGACTAAAGCCACACCCGGATGATCCGGATCGTCCTGCGGCGTGAATCTCCGTCCCGTAACAAGCTTCAAGCCGACAGTGTCGAAATACTCCGGACCAATCGGAACAAAGTTAGCCGATTGCGAGCGACTGTCGCGCGGCAAGACCCGGCCTTCGATTTCGAATGAATCGACCCAGTTCGACGCGAGTGGATGGTCGTAAGCGATCGTGGCGTGCTTCACTCCCGGAATCGCAGCAACACGTTCGAGCAACTGCTTGTGGAAGTTATTGACTTGCTCGGGTTCGGAATACTTCGAAGTCGTCAAGGTCAGTCCCGCCGATAATACGCGTTCACTTTCAAATCCCGGATCGACTCGCTGCAACATCCAGAAACTCTTGATCAGCAGTCCCGCGCCAATCACCAGCATCACCGCCATGCTGATCTGAAACACAACGAGAAACTGCCGGAAGCGAAGCCTGCTCGCTCCCGGACCAGAGGTGCGGCCGCTCTGCTCCAGCGCACTGTTCAAGTCAGGCTTTGAAGTCTGCAATGCCGGCGCCAGGCCAAAGATCAGACAAGTGCCCAGCGCAATCAACATCGTGAACCCAAGCACTTTCCAGTTAAGACTGACTTGCGCAAGACGCGGAACACCGGCAGGCACAAACTGCAAAAGCAGCTTCGTTCCAAACGCTGCGATTGCGAGTCCGGCCGCTGTTCCGAGCAGTGAAAGCAGCAACCCTTCGACGAAGAACTGCCGCACCAAACGCGTTCGACCTGCGCCCAGAGCGGCGCGGATCGCGATCTCTTTACTGCGTCCGGCATGTTGGGCCAACAGGAGTCCGGCCACGTTCGCGCATGCAATCAACAACACCACCGCAACCGCACCCAGCAACGTCAACAGCGCCGGCCTGACGTTGCCAACCATCTCGTTTATGAACGGGCTGACAAGAACTCCTTCGCCTCGATTCTCGGCATACTCCTTCTCGAGACGTGCGCCAATGGCATTCATCTCGGTTGTGGCTTGCTCGATCGAGATCCCCGGTTTGAGGCGTGCTACGACGCCGAGCACGTGCGCCCTGCGCGCAGCGGCCCAATCGGCCGTAAACGACATCGGCAGCCAGAAGTTATGTTCCTGCTCGTCGAAAGTGAGTTGGCCCGGGTTAAGCGGCGAGACGGGGTAAAGGCCCGGAGGCATTACACCGACAACCGTGTACGGCGCGCCATCGAGAGTGATGCTGCGGTTGACGATGTTGCGGTCACCACCGTAACGACGCTGCCAAAGCGTATGGGCCAGGATTACGACGCGGCCTTTGCCCGGTTCGTACTCTTCCGCAGTGAAAGCGCGCCCGATAAAAGGGTCAACGCCAACGACGGAGAAGTATCCCGAGCTCGCCCGCGCGCCGACGAGTTGTTCCGGTTCGCCATCGCCCGTAAGCGTCAACGAGCTCCGGCCAAAAGCAGCGACGTCTTCAAAAACTGTGTTCTGCTTTTTCCAGTCGTGGAAGTTGGCAGGCGCGACTCGCCAGCGCCCCTGGTTCGGAACACTTTCCCAGAGCGAGACGAGCCGATCCGGTTCTCTGTACGGCAGCGGGTTCAGCAACACCGCGTTCACCACACTGAAGATCGCGGTATTCGCGCCAATGCCCAACGCCAGCGTGATCACCGCAATCGCCGTCACACCCGGATGCTTCAACAGCATCCGAAAGCCATAGCTCAAATCCTGCCAGAGGGTATTCATATAAGCTCCGATAGGTCGTCTCCCTGGAGTGCGGTGCCTTGGCACCGCTATGGCCAAAGCGGTGCCAAGGCACC
>DASVGE010000419.1:0-12342 GCA_036379695.1 Pyrinomonadaceae bacterium
ATGTTTATAGCCATCGTAAACAAATGTTTCGGCACTCCGTCAGGAGTGCAATGTTACATGGCGCTCCTGACGGAGCGCGTGAACTTTTTGGTTGTGGTGCTATAAACATATTGCTCCTAACGGAGCAAGGACAGTTAAATGCAAAAGCTAGCCGAAATTTGTATCCGCCGTCCTGTTTTCGCGACGATGATTGTGTTGTCGCTGGTGGTGGTGGGCGCGGCGGGTTTCTTTCGGCTTGGAGTAGATCGTTTTCCTGCTGTCGATCTTCCGACTGTCTCGGTGCGTGTTGGTTTGCCTGGCGCGGCGCCCGAGGAAGTTGAATCGTTAGTTACACAACAGGTCGAAGAAGTAATCAATACCGTCGACGGCATCAGCGAATTGCGCTCTGTGTCTGGTCAGGGCATGTCGCTGGTGATTGCCACCTTCAAACTCGATCGCGACCTCGAATCCGCCGCACAGGACGTCCGCGATCGCGTCAACACACTTGGCCGCCGGCTTCCCGAAGATGCCACGCCGCCGGCTGTGCAAAAGTTTGATAACGACAGCACGCCCGTGCTCACGGTTGCGCTCACTGCCGATCGTTCGCTCCGGGAACTCACTGAACTCGCAGATAAAGTCGCCCGCCCGCAGTTGGAACGCATCGGAGGCGTCGGCGAAGTCCGTGTGGTCGGCGGGTTAGATCGCGCTATCAACGTTTGGATCGACGCGGAACGACTTGCTGCTTACCAGATCTCAATCTCGCAAATCAGAGAAGCTCTCCAACGGCAAAACACTGACGTGCCCGGCGGAAATGTAACCACCGGCAAAGAAGAGCTGACTTTGCGCACGATGGGAAGGTTTACGGACCCGCGGCAGTTTGACGAGCTCGTCATTGCCAACGTGAACGGCGCTCCCGTCAAGTTGCGCGACGTCGGGCGAGTTGAAGATGGAACGAAAGAGCAGCGATCGTTTTCACGTCTTAACGGCATACCGACAGTCACGCTAGATATTCGCCGCCAGTCCGGCGCCAACACGGTCGAGGTGATCAAAGGTCTAAAGGAAGCGTTGCCGCGCGTCGGGTCACAGCTTCCGGAAGACGTCAAGCTTGAAATAATTCGCGACCAGTCGCGTTATATCGAAGCTGCTCTTCATGAGATTGAGACGCACCTGATCCTCGGCAGTATTCTCGCGAGCCTGGTCGTTTTGATCTTCATGCGCTCGTGGCGCTCGACCTTGATCGCAGCCGTTGCGATTCCGTGCTCCGTCATCTCCACCTTCGGAATGATGCGCGCACTCGACTTCACCCTCAACAGCGTGACGATGCTCGCGCTCGTGCTGATGGTCGGCGTGGTTATCGACGACGCCATCGTTGTGCTCGAAAACATCTTCCGGTTCATTGAAGAAAAGAGAATCGAAGCGAAAGAAGCGGCGCGTGAGGCGACGAAAGATATCGGACTCGCCGTTCTCGCTACAACTCTGTCGCTCGTCGTGATCTTTCTGCCGGTCTCGTTCATGTCGTCCATCTCCGGACGCTTCCTGTATCAGTTTGGTATCACTGCCGCGGTCGCCATCATGGTCAGCCTGCTGGTTTCTTTCACGCTGACGCCGATGATGAGCTCGCGACTGATTCGCGTGAACGATGCGAAAGGCGGACATGAATCTCCGGCTTCCAGACGCGGTTTCTATCGCTGGATCGACGCCGGGTACTCGTCGTTGTTGAGTTTTGCGATGCGACATCGCGTGGCCGTAGCGGTGCTTTCGCTGGCGATCGTGCTGACCAGCATTCCGCTCTATCGCGCAGTCAAGCAGGAGTTCATTCCCAGCAACGTCGACGAAGCAGAGTTTGAGATCAGCGTCAATGGACCAGAGGGCACCAACCTCGCGGTGATGAATGAGACGATCACCGCGATGGAGAGAGACATCCTCGAAACTCCGGGTGTCAGGCTCGTGCTTTCATCAGCCGGTGGTGGATTTCTCGGCGGTGTTAACCAGGGCGACGCCTACGTGCGCATCGCGCCACACGAAGAACGCACTCTTTCCTTCTCGAAATTGTGGGCCGAGACGAAAAAAGGAAATCCCTTTAACGCGTTCCGAGGTAACTACACACAACAGGACGTAATGATGGAGGTGCGCCGGCGATTACAGAAGTACGCGCCGATGCGTAGTGGTGTGCGCAACGCCCGGTCGTTCAACTTCGGCGCGGGCGGACGTTCCGACATCGACTTCGTTTTCCGTGGGCCGGACATCGTGGCGCTCGCCGGATATGCAGACGATCTGGTAGCGCGATCCGAAGAGCTCGGTGGCATCGTCGATGCTGACACGACGTTGAAACTGAACAAGCCGGAGCTGCGCGTCGTGATCGATCGCGAACGGGCCGCGGACCTCGGTGTTGACACTTCCGATATTGCTACCAGTTTGCGATTGATGGTTGGCGGTGAAGAAGAAGCGTCGCGCTTCCGTGATCAATCCGTCAACGAAGACTACGACGTGCAGTTGCGTCTCAGTGAAACAGACCGGCGTGACGTCGGTACGATTAGTCGTTTGTACGTTCCTTCCTCGCGAGCTGGTAACGGAGAAGGCGGCGGTGGCGGAGCCGGACTCGTCAGGCTCGATAATGTAGTAAAGATCACTCGCGACACGAGCCCTTCGCGAATCGACCGTCTCGATCGCGAGCGACAGGTATCCGTGCGTGCGTCGGTGGCGCCTGGCTATGCGCTTGCCGATCGAATCGAAGCGCTGCGTGGAGCCGTGCATGATATGAATCTGCCGACGGCTTACACGACCACGGTGTCGGGTCGCGCGCGCGAGCTCGAAAGGACGTTTACCGAGTTCATCTGGGCGTTCATCCTTTCGATTATCTTCATGTACATGATTCTCGCCTCGCAATTCGAGAGCACCGTACACCCGATCACGATCCTGTTGAGCTTGCCGCTGTCGGTGCCGTTTGCGCTGCTGTCGTTGTGGGCCACGGGCGATACGTTGAACCTGTACTCGGCGTTGGGCGTGCTCGTCTTGTTTGGGGTGGTGAAGAAGAACGCGATCTTGCAGATCGATCACATGAACAACCTGCGTGCGAAGGGGATGGAGCGGTACGAAGCGATCATGCAGGGCAATCGCGATCGACTGCGTCCAATCCTGATGACGACGCTGGCGTTGGTGGCAGGTATGTTGCCACTGGCGCTTGGTACTGGTCCGGGCGCCGAAGAGCGACGCTCGATCGCGATCGTTGTTATTGGCGGGCAGACGCTGTCGCTGTTGCTCACCTTGATCGCCACGCCGGTAGTTTATTCACTGCTCGACGATCTGAAAGCAACTTCCCGCTGGCGTCGCTTCGCTGAGAGCGCGGTCGGCTTCGGTCACGGAATTATTGAAAGATTGAAACCGCGTCGTAAGCCTGCTCGAGAAGAAGAAGCGGGCGCCGGAGGGGATTGAGAATAGGTCCTATAGGACCAATAGGACCTATATTAATCTCGATAATTCGCGCCCATTCGATCGAGCTTTCGCAGCAATCCTGGCCAGACCAAACGTCCACCTCCACCCTGAGTAACCACAGCCTCCTGCGCGGGAATCTGGGCGAAGATCTTCTCGTTAATCGGAACCAGTTTCCCTCCACCTGACTGCGCCAGGATCTGTATCCGGCAGGCGCGCTCAAGCAGAAACATCGACAAAAACGCATCTGCCACCGTTCTTCCAACCGTCAGCAAACCATGATTCCGAAGAATCAAAAAAGTCTTCCTGCCAAGATCTGCGACCAGCCTCGGCTTCTCTTCGTCATTCAACGCAAGCCCTTCATAATCGTGATAACCGAGCGACGCCAGTACAAAGAGCGACTGTTGCGAGATCGGCAGCAAGCCTTTCTCCTGTGCTGACACGGCAATGCCACAGTCCGTGTGAAGGTGCATCACGCAAAGCGCATCCTCGCGCGCCGCATGCACCGCGCTATGAATCGTGAAACCGGCAGGGTTAATGTTGTACTCCGAGTCCATCACGATCTTTCCATTCAGATCGACCTTCACCAGACTCGAAGCCGTAATCTCGTCAAACATCATCCCGTACGGATTGATCAGAAAATGATGCTCCGGTCCAGGCACGCGCGCTGAGATGTGCGTGAAAACCAGATCGTCCCAACCATAATCCGCCACCAGCCGGTACGCCGCCGCCAAATCTACACGCACCTGCCACTCTTCTTCTGAAACAAGCTCACGAACTCTCATCTCTTTTATCCGTTCTTAAAATCCGTGTTAATCCGTGTTAAGGATTTTCTCCCAACCGGAATGATCCTCCCGCATCCGCTTGACGAGATCGTCTCGCAACCGACGCAGCTTCTCACTCAACTCGCACGAATAATTCTCAATATCAGCAAAGCGACGACGCTGTTCCTCGACAAACACCTTCTGCTTCTCAATCGACGGAATCGCCGAGTGTTGCCCGTTCTCCCAGAACGGCACCAGCAGTTGCTCGACTCTGACTGCTCCGGCAATCTCGACGTCTTCACTGTCGAGACCGATCACGTCGCCCACATACATCCCGCGCTCGTCGCTGCCACGAAACAACTGAAGCCGTCCGGGAAGCGTGATCTTGTCTTCCGAGTTTGACGCCTTCAACGTGGGCCGGCCCTTCATCACACACTGCTTGAAGATCACTCCTGCAACCGCCTTCACCTCACTCGACAGTTTCGTGCCGATACCAAACCCGGCAACCTCCGGAAACTCCTTCACGATCTCTCTCACCCGATCGACATCCAGATCGCCTGTGAGATTGGCGCGCAGTTCGGGTAAGCCATTTGCAGCAAAGAACCGCAGGCACCACTGTCCAAGCTCCGCGAGATTTCCCGAATCGACGCGAAACCCTTTGAACGCGCGACGACGTGTCTCGTTTGAAGTGGCGGCCATCGCGGCGTGCACCGCGCCCATGTAAACGTCGATCGTGTCGAGCAACAAGGTCGTACCGTTTGGATTGGCGTCGAGCCAGCGTTCGAAAGCGACTTGCTCGAAATGTTTTGGCTTTCCGGTGCGCGGTTCGATCTCCGGATGGTCCATGTATTCGATAAACGCCTGTTGCCAGTAATGAGCTTCTGTGCCGACGGCGGGAATGTCGAGCCGGAACGCAGCCTCCAGGTTCGACGTGTCGTTGAAGCCTCCAATGAAGGCGTAATTAGCGATGTCGACAGCGCGCTCGATATCGCCATTGCGACGCAGCGAGAAGTCTGACAGCCAGCGACCCTCACCGGCGGCCATGCGAAACTGCATCGCCGTGCTCGCAGTAGTCATCGGCAGATCGAACGCATGTTCAAACTTGATCTCCTGCGCTTGTGTCAGACCGAAGGCGCCGGTGATGTCCGCGAACGGCTCGTGTGCGAAGACGATCGTCGCGGGCCGCACCGTGCGAATCTTGCCGACGAACTGAATGTCTTCGATCGATTTGGCGAAGAGCTTAAGGCCGCCGCGATCCTGTTCGAGAAAACGCAGGCGCGGCCGGTCGATCTGGCTGTCGACCAGCAAACGGACCAGGCGTTCGTGACCGAGACACGGCGCGAACGGTAGTTTGCGTTGGGTTATGTAAAAAGTGGCCTCGGCGTCGCTGAGTGGTTGATCGTGAAGGCGTGTGACGTCCTTAAACGACGCGTCGCCCATCGCGGCGTGGTAGCGATCGATGTTGAGAGTTCCCATTTTTCAGACAAGGGTCCGCAGATTACGCAGATACGATCTCAGCCCCGGCGGCGCGCATTTCATCGATCGCGCGATCGGCATCACCCGGTTCGAGTTCAACGGCTCGTATCGCGTCTTCCAGTACTTTGACTTTGAAGCCATGCTTCAGTGCGTCGAGGACAGTACTCTTGACGCAATAGTCAGTCGCCAGACCGCCGACGACTACTTCTTCCACGCCCTGCTGTTGAAGTTGCGAGGCGAGATCGGTTTCGTCAAATGCGGAGTAGCCGTCTGAGTCGCCAAGACCCTTTGAAATGACGGCGATGCGTGGATCGTCGCGCAAGGCAGGATGAAACTCTGCGCCTTTGGTGTTTTGCACGCAGTGCAGTGGCCACGTGCCGCCGTAAGCGGCGAAGTGTTTGGCAGTGGGTATATGCCAATCGCGAGTCTTGTACACCGGCGCGCCACGCTCGAGGAACTTATCCATTTGGCGGTTGAGGGGCTCGACAACCTCGTCGCCGTGCGGAACCGCAAGCGTGCCGCCTGCACAAAAGTCGTTTTGTACATCTACAACGATCAGGGCTTGTTTGGGAGTGGTCATACTGGATCATGTTACACTGCTTGCACCGAGTCTAAAAGCAGGTAACGGCCATTATGAACCCTCAGGTTTTTCAGCTTGATCCACTGACGGATCGAGTCAATAGCGCCATGGAAGCCGCGGCTGTGGACGACGTGGCGCGACGCATCTGGAGTAAGGATCCTTCACTTTGGAAATCAGACGAAGATAACGCGAAGGTCATCAAAAACTCGCTCGGTTGGTTGACCGTTGCTGACGAGATGCTCGGTGTCGCTGATGAGCTGGTCGAGTTTGCGGAGACAATTCGTGCGCGTGGTTTTCAGCATGTGATGGTTTGCGGGATGGGTGGTTCGTCACTCTGTCCTGAAGTGCTGGCGCGAACGTTTGGTAAGCAGCAGGGATTTCCCGAATTGCTCGTGCTTGATTCAACCGATCCGGACGTCATCGCTGCCTTCGCGGAACGTATCGACATCGAGCGCTGTCTCTTTGTCATCTCTTCAAAGTCCGGCAGCACCATCGAGCCCAACGTCTTTTACAAATTCTGGTACGAGCAACTCAGCCGGCGCACTGAAAACCCCGGCGACAACTTTATCGCTATCACGGATCCAGGTTCACCGCTGGTCGAGACAGCCGCAGAGCTGAAATTTCAGCGAACGTTTCTTAATCAAGCCGATATTGGCGGGCGCTACTCCGCGCTTTCGTATTTCGGCATGGTGCCGGCCGCGTTGATGGGGATTGACGTGCGGCGGTTTCTCGATCGCGCGAGCCAGGTTGCGCGGCCCGACGTCTCAGAAAAGGGCGCGCTGCAGTTAGGAGTCATCCTGGGTGAATGCGCCAACGCCGGGCGCGACAAACTCACCCTCGTGATCGATCATTCGCTCGAGACCTTGGGACTGTGGATCGAACAATTAGTCGCCGAGAGTACTGGCAAGGAAGGCAAGGGCATACTGCCGGTGAACGGCGAGCCGCTCGGCAGTCCTGATGTGTACGGTAACGATCGTTTGTTCGTGTCGATTTCACTGGGCGCTCTTTCCAAAGAAACAAAAGACAAGCTCGATGCGCTGGCTGCTGCCGGTCATCCGGTGGTCAATCGGGAACTCGCTACGGTTTACCGTTTGGGTGCGGAGTTTTTTGAGTGGGAGTTTGCGACCGCCTGCGCCGGTTGGAGACTCGGAATCAATCCGTTCGATCAGCCCAACGTCCAGGAAGCTAAAGATGCGACGAAGGAGTTGCTGGAGTCGTTTGTGAGGCGTGGTCGTTTGGAAGAGCGTGAAAAGCCCGCTGCTGATGAAGACATCACAGCGCTCCTGGATACGATCAAACCCGGCGACTACATCGCGTTTTTGAACTTCATCGAAGAGACACCCGAGATCGATCGAAAGTTTCAGGAGATCAGGGTTCAACTTCGTGATGCAACGCGTTGCGCGGTGACTGTCGGCTACGGACCGCGCTTTCTGCACTCAACCGGACAGCTTCACAAAGGCGGGCCGGACACAGGCGTGTTCTTTCAGATCATTGCTGACGACCAGACCGACTTTCCTGTTCCTGGGGAAGACTACACCTTGAGCATACTCAAACAAGCCCAAGCTCTCGGCGACTTCCGCGCCCTCTCGAAACGTGGACGACGAGTGATCAGTATCGAACTTAGTCACGATGGTTTGGAAAAACTTGCCGCCGATTTTCGCCGATGAAACGCAGATCGCAGTCAAGTTGAATGCGTGGAAGTGGTACGTTTCCAGGCATCGCCGCACAAATGTCATACGCCGTCTGGAACCTTTGCAATAATCGATCTTTATAATTCGAAAGACATTCCCCCAGACAAACACTTTTTCGTTCGAGGCATACGAGTTGCCGCGCGGAAGGAAATACGCTTCCGTGGACCCTGCCAATGTTGGAGGAGGAACCGTCGCCGTGAAGTTCATCGAACATTTTTTCAAGAACGAGCTCGCCATCGATCTGGGCACCGTCAACACACTCATCTATCAACCCGACAGAGGCATACTGCTGAACGAGCCTTCAGTCGTAGCAATTGATCGCTACAACGGCGAGGTGATCTCTGTAGGCCACAAGGCCCTGAAACTTCTCGGTCGCGAACCGCGCGGCATTGAAGTCCACCGGCCAATCCGCAGCGGCACGATCTTAAATTTCGAAGTGACCCAAAAGATGTTGCGCACGTTCATCGCCAAGGTGAACGCCCAGTTTCGCTGGGGACATTTCGTGGTTGGAATTCCCGGTTCTGCGACTGCGGTTGAGCAACGTTCAGTACGCGACGCCGCGCGCGACGCTGGTGGACGTCGTATCGATCTGGTCGATGAAGGGCTGGCGGCCGGTCTCGGCGCCGGACTTTCGTTTGAAGACGAACGAGCGCACCTCGTCGTCGACATTGGTGGCGGCACGACAAACATCGCCATCGTTGCTTCGGGCGGAGTCGTGAACTCGACGAGTTTGACCGCGGCTGGAAACGCGATGGACGAGAGTATTCGCGACTTCGTGCGTTCAAACTATTGTTTGCAGATCGGCGAGTACACTGCCGAAGCGATGAAGAAAGAACTCGGCGCGCTGAACGATGAAGATATTCCGGCTGACGAACGCAAGCTGCAAGTTGTCGGTAAGCAGTTGAGTGATGGATCGGCGTGTGCGGTGCACATCACTGCTGAAGAAGTGCGCGAAGCGCTGGAGCCGACCATCAACGAGATCGTGACCGGTATCAGACGCTTGATCGAAGAAGCGCAACCGGAAGCGGTCGCTGATATCTACTACTCGGGAATGATTCTCACCGGTGGTGGCTCGCTACTGAAAGGTCTCAAGAGTCGCCTACAGTCTGAGCTGAAACTGCGGGCGACGATGCCGGAAGATCCGATCAGCACTGTCGTAAGAGGGGCCGGCATTCTCCTCGATGAACCGGAGATGCTGTCCCGGTGCGCGATCCGAACGAACCTACCGGTTTGGCAAGAAGCCGAAGAGTTAGTCGTTAGCTGGTAACACGAAAATAGGTCCTATATGACGTATAGGACCTATATTTCTGTCTTAGCAATTGACGTATCCGAGTGCCCAGAAAACGATAATAAAGATCAAAATGGTGGAGATGCATCCGCCGCCAAACTTCCACGCCGCTGCGCCTGCCAGTATTCCTCTAAGTGGTCCTTCCATTTACATCCTCCATGGGTGATATCAAGACACAATCTCAGACTTCATGAAGTCTTCGGCAAGATCAGTGCCAATTGGCTCACTTCACCCCGCGCTTGAGGAATTTGAGCAATGCCTGTTCGGCTTTGTGCAGGCCACGACCGCGGTACCCAATCAGGTTATCGAGACTGGAAGCATAGTTATCGATCACCTGTCCCTTTTCGAACGCACTGATGATTTCCGGACAAACGTAGGAGCCTCGACAGACCGCCGGCGTGTTTCCAAGGACCTCGGACGTCTCTTTGATTGCCGCAACTATGCGTTTGTTTTTCGCAGTCTTCTGCACCGGTATTTCGTTTCCATCGCGTGCGAGTGCGCACGCACAGACGAGCGTGCCCGCCCAGGTGCGGAAGTCTTTCGCGCTGAAGTGACTGCCCATCACTTCCTTGATGTACTGGTTGATGTGCCGGGTCGTTACTTTCACCGGTTTGCCGTCGCCATTTACAAACTTGAAGACGTTGAACCCCGGCAGTTTCATCGACGCGCGCATCACCCGCGCCACTTGTCGATCGCGTAGCTGTCGCTGCTGTCGCACGCCTGACTTACCGGGGAAGTCAAACTCGATCAGATCGCCCTTGACTGTGACGTGTTTGCGTCGCAAGGTCGCGATTCCATAACTGCCATGCTCACTCGCGTACACCTCGCTTCCGGGCCTCATAAAGCAAGTCGAAAGAACGCGCAGGATAGACGCGAGCACACGTTCACGCGTCAGGCCCTGTTGCCGCAGATGACGCGCTACGGTCGCGCGCATCTGGGGAATGTTTTGCGCAAACTTTGTTATCCGCTTGAACTTGCGCAACTCCTGCGCGCGCGTGTGGTTCTGGTGATAGAGATACTGCCAACGTCCTGCCGTGTCTTTGCCAATCGCCTGGAGTCTTCCGGTCGCGGCGGGGTTGATGAACACGTCAGTCCATGCCGGCGGGATTTTCAGTTCGTGAATGCGCTTTAGATCTTCACTCGTGAGCCGGCCGCTCGCCGGTTTGTAGCGAAATCCTCGTTTAGGAGAGCCGAGCCGGCGTATGCCGATATTCTGGAGCCGTTCGAGATTTGTCATAGCAGTCAATCTGGGGCCGGAGCCCGGAACGAAATTTGTGTGTGCATTGGCTATACCGGAGAGTTTTAGGTCAGTCAGGGAAGGTTACATTGAGTAAACGTATCAATCCTCAAAACGAGAGTAATGCGAAGCCGCCGCTCGGATACAACGTCACTTGTTCCTGGTGTGGTGCGTTGATAAGGTCCACGAATGTGGAGTTGCCCGAACAGATGTGTTTGATTTGCCATGCCCGCATGCTCAACGACTACTTTCAACGAGTAAGAAAGAAAGCCACGGATTTACGCAGATAGCACGGATAAGAAGAAATTTTATCTGTGTTCATCCGTGTAATCCGTGGCTAAATATTATTTCCGTTTCTGATCGCCACGATCACCCTGTCCCGGTGGAACCTTGGTCTTCGCTTGCTGTTTACGATCCTGTGCAAGCGAACGTCCTACGTCTGTGACTTCATCGAATCGCCCCTTCTCATCGCGCCTTACAAAACGTTTGTCTGTACCGGTATCAATTAATTCGCGATGACCTTTCGATGCCTTCTTTGCCATGTGCATCCTCCCTTGAAGTGTAGCTTTCCTATACAGCAGCGCTCGGCAGTTGTTTAGTTCCGAAGCACTTAAAACTGTAAATCCAACCGCTACAACTATTGCGCAAGCACGATGCCAGCGGATCGTGATTTGCAAAAGTCGGTCGCGACAAGGAGGGATGAAGAATGCCTAGAGGAGATAAATCGAAATACACGGACAAACAGAAACGCCAGGCCGAACACATCGAGGAAGGCTACGAAGATCGGGGTGTTTCGAAGAAGGAAGCCGAACGCCGTGCGTGGGCCACTGTGAACAAGGAATCCGGTGGCGGCAAGAAGAGTGGTAGTGGTCGCGGAAAGAAGGCCAACAAGAGCTCATCACGTAAGGGTGGCAAGAAAGCCGGGAGAAAGAAATAAACAAATGGCTAGCAGGAACGGAACGAAGACGAAAGCGACGAAGAGTCGTCGCACTCCCGCAAAGGCGCCCGATGGGAAACTCGAACAGCCGAAGTCGCCGATGCCGCCACAGCATCAGCGCAAACCCGGCGTGGAAGCAGAACTGGAGCCCAAGCCGCGATATGAGGCGCCTCATTACGCAGGCGCCGGAAAACTGAAAGAGAAAGTCGCGCTTATTACGGGTGGTGATTCCGGTATCGGTCGCGCAGTGGCAGTGCTGTTTGCGCGTGAAGGCGCTGACGTGGCTTTTACGTTTCTGAAGGAAGAGAAGCGCGATGCCGAAGAAACGCGGCGTGCTGTCGAAGCGGAAGGCCGGCGTGCTTTTCCGTTGATGGGCGACGTGCGCGATTCGAAAGTCTGCAGGAAGCTCGTCGATCAGACAGTCAGGGAGTTTGGCAAGCTGGACATCCTGGTCAACAACGCTGCGTTTCAACAGCACCAGAAAAGTCTTGAAGAGGTGACCGAAGAACAGTGGGACCAGACGTTCAAGACAAACATCTACGGTTACTTCTACATGACCAAGGCCGCTTTGCCACACCTTGAAGAAGGCGCCGCGATAGTCAACACCGGATCGATCACCGGACTTGAGGGAAGCAAACAGTTGCTTGACTACGCTTCGACGAAAGGTGCAATTCACGCGTTCACGAAATCACTGGCCCAGAACCTGGTGGAGCGCGGTATTCGCGTGAACTGCGTCGCGCCTGGACCAGTCTGGACACCGCTCAATCCGGCGGACAAGGAAGCGAAAGAGGTAGCCGAATTTGGAGCAGACACGCCGATGAAGCGTCCTGCTCAACCCGAAGAGATTGCACCCGCTTTTGTTTATTTCGCGTCAGAAATTGATTCGAGTTATGTCACCGGGGAGGTTCTGACGTTGCTTGGAGGCGAAACAACCGCGGCCTAAGTGCGGTTATAGGTCGCT
>DASVGE010000420.1:0-48015 GCA_036379695.1 Pyrinomonadaceae bacterium
GGATCCACCTCGCGCTCCTTATATCCCAACCCGCGAATTGCCAGAAAGGATTTCCCCCATGTTCAAAGCAACCTCCCTACTCCTTCTCCTAATTCTTTTCACTTCATCAACCCCAGCCCAGCAGCCCCGCAATATTGAAAAGGAGAATGCTATCTGGGCGGAATTGGAAACCCTCGCGCCGGACAGCGTCGCCGATTTCAAGGCGGCCACCGAGGCGATGGATGCTCAAGATTGCGAGAAGGCGGCAGAGCTGTTCCAGAAAGTTTATAAAAAAGCCCCTAAGTTTGACGCCGTGCTTCGTCGCCTCGGCGGATGTCTGGTTCTGACCGGAAAAGCGGATTCCGGATTTGCCTTTATGGAACAGGCCCTGGCGATCAGACGCTCCCCTGAAAATCTCATCAGTCTCGCTCAATCACTCGCGTATCCCGGTGGAAAACAAGGAACGAGCCAGCAAAAGTCGCGGGCCTACGCATTGATCAAAGAAGCCAACCGTTCGCCCCAAAAACCGAACGACCCGGACTATTTAGTGCTGCATGCACAACTCGCGATGGAGCTTGAGAAGATCGACGACTTTCGCAACGTTACCGGGCAACTCGTCGCCAAACACCCGGAGTTAATGGCAACACATTTCTACAATGCCATGCTTGCGGCTTATGACGAGAAATGGATAACGGCTGAACAGGAGATCAAGGTGGCCCAGAGTCTCGGACTCGCGCCGGAAATTGCGCAAGAGTTTCTGGATTCGGGAGTGCAAACACGCGCGCGAGTGTGGCAGTACTTAACCTATTCCCTTTATCTGGTCGCGGCCTGGATTGTCGGTCTCACGGCGCTCTTTCTGATCGGGAAATTCATGTCTCGCAAGACGCTCAGTTCGCTCGAGAAGGCCGATCCCAACAGCCCGGTTTCCGGATCGGAGTTGACTCTCAGGAAGTGGTATCGACAACTCATAAATGTCGCAGGCTTTTACTATTACATCTCCCTGCCCGTAGTGATCTTCCTCGTGATATTGGTTGCCGCTTCGATCACCTATGCATTCATAATGCTGGGTCGCATTCCGGTCAAGCTCGTTGCTCTTCTGGCCATCGGCGGATTGATCACTATCTTCACGATGGTTCGTTCGCTATTCATCAAGGTTGAAAGCGCTGACCCCGGAAGGAGCCTGAGCTATGATGAAGCACCCGGATTATGGGATCTGACTCGCACCGTAGCAGCTACCGTCAACACGCGACCAGTGGACGAAATCCGAATTACTCCCGGAACGGACCTTGCCGTTTACGAGAAGGGAACTCTGCGAGAGCGTTCACAGGATAAGGCGCAGCGCATACTGATTCTTGGAACAGGTGTGCTTAACGATTTCAACCAGAACGGTTTTCGCGCGGTACTGGCCCATGAATACGGGCACTTCACGAATCGCGACACAGCAGGCGGCGACGTAGCCATCAGAGTCAACAACGACATGATGAAGTTTGCGCATGCGATGATCGCTAGTGAGCAGGCGACCGTGTTTAATGTCGCGTTCCAGTTCCTGCGCATCTATCACTTCCTGTTTCGTCGCATTAGCCATGGCGCTACTCGATTGCAGGAGGTACTTGCCGATCGCGTTGCCGCGCTAAAGTATGGACCACTCGCGTTCGAGGAAGGATTGACTCACGTCGTACGGAAGAGCGTGGAATTTCATCACCTGGCTGCTAAAGAGATCGGCGCATCTGTTGAGGGGCAGCGAGCATTGCAGAACCTTTACGAACTGCGCGTGGATCAAAACCCCGATTTGCAGCAGGAGATCGAGGGATCGCTGAATCGCGAGACGAGCGAAGACGATACGCATCCCTGCCCGAACGATCGTTTTCGCCTGACGCGCAAAATCACCGGAGCGAACGAAGTGCCGGCCACAGGGATGGTTTGGGATTTGTTCAAGAATCGCGAAGCCTTGACGAACGAAATGACGTCGCTGATTCAGTCGGAAGTGCAGAGTGCGTGAGTTGTTGAGATTGTGAACACTCTCAGAGCAACCCTCTGCCTTACACGCTCAGGGCGACACTTTGCGTAAACTCTGATCGCAGTTGGGTCGGGTCAGTACAGGGAGCGGTAGCGACCTGGTCGACGAGAAGAGTCAACATTCTTTACGAATGCGCATGCTGATCGCCGACCAGGTCGCTACCGCTCCCTGTACTGACCCGTTCCAAGAATGATTTCGGACTTGTGAGGCATGCTTCAGGGGCGACACTTTGCGTAAACTCTGATCGCACTTGGATCGGGTCAGTACAGGGAGCGGTAGCGACCTGGTCGATGAGTAGAGTCAAAATTCTTTAGGAATGCGCATGCGGATCACCGACCAGGTCGCTACCGCTCCCTGTACTGACCCGATCCAAGAATGATCTCGGGCCTTGAGCCAAAGCTTCAGCAAAGCTTCAGGGTGACACTCTCGTGCCTCTTTGCGCTTTTCGATAACGCGCGGGGGGTGAGCCGAACTCGCGTTTGAAGGCGCGGTTGAAGGCGGCTTCAGATTCGTAGCCCACTTCTTCAGCGATGTCTGCGACGCCGCGCGAAGTTGAACCGAGAGCGCGGGCGGCGAGTTGTAGTCGCCATCGTGTGAGATATGCCATCGGAGGTTCAGCGAGATAGCGCGTGAAGCGTTCCACCAAAGCCGAACGCGATAATCCAACTTCTTTCGCTAACTCGGCAATGGTCCACGGATGCGCAGTGCGCGAATGCAACAGCATCAAACTTCTCCCCACAATCGGATCGCGCGCCGCAGCCATCCAGCCAACTTCCTGTTTCGGCAAGTCAGTCAAATAACGACGCAACGTATCAACAAACAGCGCCTCTGACATCTTCGCCAGCACGGCTTCGCTGCCTGCACGTCCGGACGTGGCTTCCTCAACCAGGTGCAGCAGCAAATTCTCGAGCCAACGACCGGCAGCATCCGTACGCAGGTTAACTTTGAAAGCCGGCGGCAGACTGCGCAGAATCGGGCTGCACAACAACGGATCGCAAACCATAAATCCACAAACGAAACGCGCCACGTCACCGCCACCGCCAGCTTGCATCGACGTGAGATCGTGCGCTTGAAGCTTCGCCTTCATTGCGTCTGTAAGCCTATTGGTCACGCCGACCGCACTGCACATTTCGTGAGAATCGCCGTGGGTCACGACCACTACATCGCCGGCGCTCAACGCAATTTGCAAGTCACCGCCGACTCGAAGAACTCCCGCGCCCTCAAGTACAAAATGATAAATCACAAGATGCGGCGCGTCCTGAGCGAGCAGTTGCGCCAACTCCGGCGCGGGCGGCGTGTTAAATCCCCACGGCGCCGAGAACTCCGCATTGAAGTACAGCGCGCCCTTCAACACTAGTCCGCTAAGAATTTCCGAAAACACATCCATGTCGTGTCTGGTCTTACGGCAAAGATTGCCGGACTCGCGGCAAACTAATCGAGCTCGCTCGGACGTTGAGTCAATTTCTTCGGACGCACGAGCATGGTCTATGCGGCGGTTGCAGCGCAAGATTCTAGTTGTAACGCGGCAGAGCCGCAATGCTTTGAAGAGACGGATTGAATGGAGGAGTTATGCTTACAACTAATTACAACTATCAGGAAACCCTGGCAGCGTCGGTGAAGGCAAACTGGCGCATCGAGGACATTATCGGCGGCGACAAACGCCTCGATTTCACTAAACCTTTCATGCCCGAGTCGCTGGCGCGAGTAGAGTCGCTGAATTTTCTCAGCGCAGAGGAGAAGATTCTGCTGAACCAGATTCGCGGCTTCGGTTATCTCTACACTTTCGGCGTAGTCGAAGAGTTCATTCTGCCGTTCGTGCTCGATCACGCACGGCCGCATTTAAATGAAGACGACTATCGCACGCGCGCTCTCCTGCAATTCGCGAGCGAGGAAGCCAAGCACATTCATTTGTTCAGGAAGTTTGCGGAGGAGTTCAAGGCAGGCTTCGTGACTTACTGCGAAACGATCGGGCCGCCTGAGGACATCGGAAAGGCTGTTCTGTCACACGGTCCGCTGGGCGTAGCGCTCGTCATCCTCGGAATCGAATGGATGACGCAAGAGCACTATCTCGAAAGCGTTCGCGACGACGAAGATCTCGACCCGCAGTTCAAGAGCTTGCTGCGCCATCACTGGATGGAGGAAGCGCAACACACAAAGCTCGATACGCTGATGGTCCAGGCGCTGACCAGCAACAGTAGTGCTAAGGAGATCGAAAAAGGCATCAGCGACTACGCTGCTATCGGTGGGTTGATCGACGGCGGGATTCCGCAGCAAGTCGAGTTTGACATGCAGGCATTAGAACGTGCTGCCGGACGCAGTTTCAGCGAAACGGAACAAGGGCAGTTCCGCGCAGTTCAGAGACAAGCACAGCGTTGGACGTACATCGGTTCGGCTATGACGCACCCGAAGTTTTTGGAAACAGTCGGCGAGATCAATGCGGGCGCGCGGAGGCAAATCGAAGAGATGTCGAGAGACTTCAGCTGAGCGAGACTTTAGCAAGAATGAACAAGAAAAAGTGGGTGTGTTTCGGTTACATCGTAGCGGCCATACGTGTATCTACTCAACCATAGGTCGGCTCAGTGTTTCTGATAACGCACCTACTTAGATTTTCGGTTAGACACCCGCGCCTCGTCGTCACGCTCGTCGGCGCTGTCACTCTTTGCGCCCTTGTCTTTATCCCGCGGATTCAACTGCGACTCGATGGCCGGTCGTTAATTCCTTCGGGTCTTCCGCAGTTCGCCGCAGGCGATCAGGCCGCGTCGCGTTTCGAGTTGCGCGACCTGGTGCTGATAGGCGTAGGCAATGACCAGAAGGATGTGTACACGCCTGAGACGCTGCGACGGATCGCGCGCTTGAGTGATGGGCTTGCTCGAGTTGAGGGAGTCGTTCCGGATTCTGTAATCAGCATCTCCACCGTGCCGCGCATCACTCTCGTCGATGAGAAGGTCGACACCGCGCCGCTGTTCCGACCGGAGGACCAATTAGACACCGAGACCATCCATCAACTGCGCCGCGACGTGAGCAGGCAGGGTTACAACACCGGCTTGCTGGTTTCGCCCGACGGAAAAGGCGCGGCGATCATCGCGAAGGTGCAGCCGGAAGCCGACCGGTACCGCCTACTCGAAAAGACGCGCGCCCTGATTGCGAGTGAGTCTTCCGGCAAAGACACGATCTACCTGAGTGGATCGGCTTTGGCGCAAGCCGTGCTCGGCCAGGTGACAGCCCGCGACCTGGCGCGCTTGATTCCTGCCGTAGTTGCCGTCCTGGGCGTGATGCTGTTTCTTTCGTTTCGCCATCCCGTGCCCGCGCTCTTGTCGCTTATGGAAATTGGAGTGAGCCTGATCTGGATGTCGGGTTTGATGGGCCTGACGGGTCAGCCGGTGTTTGTCACGACGTTGGTGCTGCCGGTGGTACTCATCTGTGTGGGCGTGTCCGATGACGTATACGCGCTTGGGCATTACTTCAACGAGGCAGGACGCGCCGCAGGTTTGACGACCGAGGAGGCGATTGTCGCGGCGTTCAGTAGTGCTGCTCGCCCCGTTGGGATAACGGCCGTTTCAACCATCGTCGGATTGCTGTCGATGGCGGCCGTGAGTCTCAACCCGCTCCGCGTCTTCGGTTTGTTTGGTTCTATAGCGATCCTTTTCTCGACGTTGTTCACGTTCTCACTGCTTCCGGCAATGCTCGCGCTCCTGAAACCGCAAATCCGCTCAAAAGCCGACCCTGCCGTAGCGATTGGCGGACGTCCCGCAGCGTCGGCGTTGCGTTTACTGACGGGCTGGGCCACTCCGCGGCGCGTCGCTGTCTGCGCTCTCTTTGTTGCGGCGTGCGCAGTCGTCGCGACTACGCGTCTTCGCGTCGACGATAGTTGGATCCGCAACCTGCCGGCGCAGAGCGACATCGTGCAAGGCGATCGGTTCTTCAACGAAAAGCTCGTCGGGACAACGGCTCTCGAACTGATGGTGGACGCAAACCGTGGAGAGTGGTTCAACAGCGTGGAAGGTCTATCGGCGCTCGGCTCCCTCGAGTGGGTCCTGGCGAGGGTTCCACATGTCGGCGCTGTCAACAGTCTCTTTAACGACATGGTGAGAACCAACGCTTGCCTCGTCCCTGGCTTAAACTATCCCGCTTACCGGGCAGCGCTGCGGAGTGGACGCGTTCCGCTCGAAAAGGAGCACGTCGAGGCGGCGCTTAAAGTGCTCTCACACTCGACGGCGGTGCCGATTCACGAGAGGGTTGACGAGCAGCACCGGTGGGCACGCGTGACGGTCTTCATACGCGACGCCGATTACAGTCGCATCGACAACGTGTTGCGAGCTGCCGAACGCGAAACGTCAAACCAGGGGCTGGGTCACAAAATCGTGCCATTCGGCGACGGGTGGATCAGTTATCTGACGGTGCGGCTGTTGGTTGAAGGGCAGGCGTCGTCGATAGTGTTGGCGCTGGTGACGGATCTGGTTCTGATCACGATACTACTTGGGTCAGTGCGGATGGGATTAATTGCTGTCTTGCCCGTTGCGTTCAGCTTACTGTTGGTGTTGGCCACGCTGGCGCTCGCAGGGACGCCGCTGGGAATCGCTAACTCGATGTTCGCCGGCATCGCGCTCGGTATCGGATTGGATTTTGCGATTCATATGACGACGACCTATCGCCAAAGACTTCGTCAAGGCATGCATGCGATCGAAGCGCTGCGCAGCACGCTCGAACTCACCGGCCCCGCAGTCTGCGTCAGCGCCGCATCGATCACCGCCGGATTTTCCGTCCTGATGCTCTCTGAAATCTCGCCCAACGTACAGCTCGGCATCATGATCTGTTTGTGTCTCGTGACCTGCGCCATCACCACATTGCTCCTCATCCCCAGCCTGCTCAGTATCCTGAAAGTCGTCCGTTAGCCACAATAAAGCACAAAAAGAATTAGCCACAATAAGGCACAAAAGGCACAAAAATCTGCGTATGCCGTGGACTTAGTAAGCGTGGTCGCTCTTTTACTAAGTGAGCGTCACTGTTCAGTTATGTGCCTTATGTGCCTTTTTGCGGCTAACTTTTTTTGTGCCTCTTTGTGGCTTCATTTGAGCGTCTCGGCGAGCAGGAAAGGTAGAGCGACGAGGAGTGGGGGATCGGTTAGGGCCATTGGTCTTAGAGTGATGGTTAATGGACCACTGGTTCTGCCTTGTCGAACGATTACCGGGCCATTTGCCGTCCCGACTGAAAGGCTTGCGCTGTCAGGTAACAGGTAGCCAATCGTGTCAGCGAGGCGCGGCAAAGCTGCCGCGAGCAGGTGATAGATCCCATCCGGTACAGGTCCGATGCGAAAAGCACCGGGTGACGTTAAGAGAGCGCCGCCGGCAGGGCGACTCTGCGGGATGTGGGCGTGGAAGAGGCCGACGAAGATTGGCCCATCGCTCGGGTTGGGTGAGTCGATAAAACCCTCAACCGATGGCGCTGGCATCGCGCGCCCGGTCAGCTCCGCGTAGTGTGCACAGAGTGACTCGACGGAAGCCGGAGTGATCCGCTCAGCAAGATACCGGAACTCACGCGGCCCTAGTCCGACTCGTTGAGTGAAACGCCTGGTGAAAGTGCTGAGACTGGTGTAGCCAACTTCGAACGAGATGTCGGTGATGCTCCGGTTAGTATTCAGCAGCAGCCGCTTCGCTTCTTCAAGCCGCATCGCCGAGATGAACTTTGCCGGCGGCAGACCTGTGACCTGGTGAAACACGCGATTGAAGTGGAACGTGCTGAGATACGCGACTCGCGACATATCTCGCAACGAAATCGGCTCGCATAGCCGTTCGCGCGCGCTTGTGATCACGCGCTCCACCGCCCGGCGGTGTGAGGCAAGCGTGTCTTCCCGGCACACCGAATTCAAGTTCAACGCTTCAGCTGGTTGCATATTCCTTCAATGCCTCGCGTAACTGAGATGGCACGGGAATCGGAACCACCTGTTCGCCCTCGCGGTGCATGCAGGCGACCTGTTGCTCGCCGCGCGCCACCAGTTCTTCGCCGCGCCAATATTCAAAGTTCATCGTGATACGGTTCTGGGCCAACTCACCGAGACGCATGCGCAAGACGACCTCGTCGAAAGCGACGAGCTCCGTCATAAACTCACACGACACGCGGGTGGTCACCATCACGAGTCCGTGCTTGAGCGCCTCGATGATCTCGGGGGCTCGGTCGCGCAGGAACATCTCGCGACAGCGTCCCTGCCAGCGCACGTGGTTGGCGTAGTAGACATTGCCGATCAGGTTTGTTTCTTCGAACCCGACGATGTGCCGGTATTCATACGCGCGCATCTTCGCCCCCCGTTAACAACGCTATTGCGAGATCTTCTTTCCCACCGTCTCTCTGGACCACGCACGAAGCGATTTTCAACTCGCCGGACTCGAGCAAGATCCACCCGTTAGGCGCCACGCCGGAGAAGACGAGAGGTGCAGCCATGCCGGCGCCTGCTTTCTTCAAACATTCAACTGACGTCCAGACGCGCGTTGCTGCCACGTCTATCGTCTCCTGCGCTTCGCGACTGATGACGGCGGCAAGCTTGAATCGTTCTGCGCCGAGCATGTCGGACCAGATTTCGGGCGGCCGGGTCACGACGAGTTCGAGGTCGCAGCCGACGGGAGCGCGACCGGCGACAGCCATCGTGAGATCGCCGCAGTGAGAAGCAGACACGCCGCGCCCGTTGCACGCTTCGGGTTTCCCATCGGCCCGCCTGATTACGCAGCCGGCGCCGGCGGCGCTCTCAATCGCGCGTGTGCTGCGATCGCGACGATCGGAAGTTAGATCGCGCTCGAATGCGACTGAAACATCCGCGTCAGGAACCAAGTCCAGCAGACATCGTTCGACGTATGGCGTCAGCAGACCTTCCGGCCACGGACCTTTAAACTCCGTGCCGCTGATGGCGCGCAGGTGCAGCCGCTCCCAACGCTCTCGCACGCGGCCTTCGACGTCGGTCAACTCCACGTCATAGATGAAGCCGTTCGTGAGATGTTCTCTCTCTTGTGCATGCACGAATACTTCACCAGCGAACCCGTTCAGGCTGCCCGTTATCTTCTCGACACCGATGGGCAAAAGCGTGACCTGCGGGACGCACGCCTGGACAGCGTGGATCGCAGCATCGCGCGCGCCCGGATCTCCGAGCACCAAGCCGGCAGGCAAGTATCGGCCGAACCAGTTGGTGGTCCCATCGGGCATTATCTCTGCTGAACACTCTTTGGTTCTGAGTGAGCGGTATTCGCGGAGACGTTGAAAGCGCCCGCGATGGAACAGGACTCTGCCGTAGAGATCGTTTTGTGGGTCAACAATCACGCGCGAGTCGCCGACTGCGTGGTGCGTTGGTTCGGCCGGAGCGCCTCCCACGCGACACACCGCACGGAAATGATCGACCTGAAAACCCGTCTCGGAACTGCGCAAGACGACGTCTATGCAGCCCGGACTGCGCACGAGCGCGGCGACGCGAATTGTGTTCACGCTGCCTTCGCGAACGACGACGGGCCGCTCAAACTTGACCTGCTCGAACATCGGCGGTTCATTCGTCTCCGTCAGCGCCATAAAGACTTCGGCCATCGCCTCCATTCCCATGACGGCGGGCAATAGTCGCTCGCCGCGAAAGATGTGATCCTCTAAATAAGGATCGGTCGCCGTGGACAACTCCGCATCGACGACCAACTCGATCTTCGGGTAGTAGACGCGTGGCTTCTCCAGGAAGCGCAGGAACGGGAGCTCGGGCCTTTCGACTTCGAGCGTCGGCATATCGCGTAAGCGTCCCATCACCACCGCAGCAACGTTTGCGGACTTCCTGCAGAGGAGTCTGCGCAACGCATCCAGGCCTTTCTCTACCGGGATAGGCGTGATGCCGCTATGGGCCAACTGGTCAACCGTGCCGAGCCGCGCACCCATGCCCACGCCTGACCAGACGGACCATTCGATCGCGAGGCAACGACAGTGCGGATGCGCGATCTGCCATTGGGCGGTCAGACGTGTGAGCCATTCATTAGCAAGACCGTAGTGAGCTTCGCCGGGCAGACCCGTCCGCGCGATGATTGAAGAGAAGGTGATGAAGAGGCGCAGGTTGTCGGGGGTGATCGCTGCGAGCAAGTTTTGCGCGCCCTGGATCTTGGGCGCTAACGTCTCGGAGAACGCTTTCGAATTGAGGTTCTCGATCAGGCATGGGACATTTCGTGCTGCCCCGTGCAGGATGGCTGTGACCGGACCTAGATCACTTTCCACTTCGCGGACCGCCTGAAGTGTCGCGGTGGCGTCCGTAACGTCAACGTTGTAGTAACGGAAATCAATCGCCGCCGCCTTCAATCGTTTGAGGTTCGAGACGATCTCGTCGTCGGCGTCTGGTTGAGAGCGACCGAAGATTGCGAGGCGTGCGCCGGATTCACGCGCCAACCGAAGGGCGCATTCCGCCGTGATCCCACGCGCGCCTCCAGTGACTACTAACACGTCGTTCTTCGTGAGCGGCAATTCACACTCATCTGTCTCCGAACCCCACGGGCGTAGCACCGGCTCACAGCGTCTACCGTCCGAGTTGTAGCGTGCTTCCGTATAGCCGTGTGCTGCGAGCGCCTCCGCCAATACCCACTCCACTGCCTTCGGATGTTCGGGAGGCACGTCAACCACACACGTGTTGAGATTCTTTGCTTCAAGGTGCAACGTGCGAGCGAAGCTGGCCGCGCCGCCGCCATGCTCAACGAGAACGAAACGGAAGTCATCACCACCGTTCAGTGCGGCGCGTGCACCTTCCAGCAGGAGATCGACGTGACTCTCGTCAGGTTCGGTCGGGAGCAGGACAACGATGCCGCGGCCGGTGCCTGAGCGCGTGAAAGAACTTTGCACGGCGTCCTTGAGCGGGTGATCGGGCGGTGCGAAAATGCGCCACTCTCCAGCCGCGTATGGACCATCGCGCCGGGGCAATGCGCGTTCAACGAACTCGACTGAAAACTCTCTCACCCATTCATCGATGCCGGGAGGTTGTACTTCTTCTTCTGCGTGGCCGGTCGACGCCGGTGCTGTTTCGAGAGCCCTGGCGATTTCAGTGAGTGTCGCGTTGGCGTAGTTTGTCGGGGCTATTGGAGGTGGAATACCGAGGTGGCGAGCGGCTTCGGCCACTAGTTGGGCCACACTGATCGAGTTCAAGTGAAGGTCGTCGAGCATTCTGCTTTCGTCTTGAACGGTAGCGATCGGGAGTTCAAGCCGCTCGGCCACAAGTCGTCTCACTACTTCCAGCGCGGTGTGAGTTTGCGACCCGACGGGAACCTCATCCGTCGCACTCATTTCGCTGGACTGTTCAGGAGAGACGTCGCCTGTGCCGTCGTCTCCTGGGGCTAGTTCGCACGGGTTAACAAAGAAGCGTGGATTCCAGTCGAGGTTGAACGGGCGCGCGAAGCGATTGGCGAACAACTCGTCGTGCGCGACTCTTGCTCCGAGACAGAAGCATGCGCCAACGGCATTCAAAAGCCCGCGAATCGAAGCACCACCCGCATCAAGCGCCACCGCGGGCTCGTTGCGAAACTCGCCGATCAATCCGCAGAGAGTCTGGCCGGGACCGACCTCCAGCCATAGATCAACGCCGACATTGGCCGCTGCATCGACCGCCTCCATAAAACGGACAGGCGATGTGACCTGCTCACGGAGCAGCGCACGCAGGTCGGTATCTCCGTTGAGGTACACGCCTGTCACCGTGGAAAAGATTCGGCGTTGAATCGGCCCGAACTCTTCGCGTTCAAGGTGCTCGGACAAACGAATCCCGGCGGATGCGACGAGCGGCGAGTGGAATGCGTGAGAGACGCGTAACAACGTAGTGCGCAGACCGTGCACTTCGGCGCGGCGCGCTACGGCACTTATTTCATTCGCCTCGCCTGAAAGGACTGTCTGCGTGGGTGAATTGAGACCGGCGATCACAACGCGTTCGCCGTTCAAAATCTGTTCGACCGCTTTTTTGTCCGCTGCCACACTCAGCATCGCACCTGCCGGCCCGTCGACCTGGGCCATCGCACGACCACGCGCGCGTGCGATGCGCACCAGCGAAGACTCGTCGAGCGATCCGGCCCAGTGAAGCGCCGTGAATTCGCCGAGGCTGTGACCCACAGCAACAGACGCTTCTATCCCTAGCCTGGAAAGAATGCGGAGAGCCGCGACTGAGGACGCAATGATTGCAGGCTGCGCTACCTCAGTCGAGACGCCGTCGCCGCGCCACTCCTGGTCCGCATGAGCGTACAGATCTTCAACAAAATCGAACCGGCGCCGCCACGCGCCTCCGTCCTTATAAGAAGGCGATCCCTGCCCCGGAAAGAGAAAGCCGATGCGCGCCGACGACTGATCGGTGTTGAGAAAGATCCCGCCATGGGGATCGATCAGCCGCGCGCCGCCGCGCACACGCAACTTAAGCGCTTCAAGTCGACCCGACAATTCCGCCGCGCTCGACGCCACCACCGCCGCGCGGATGGGAAGGGGACGGAGCATCTCCGCGAGTCGCATTGCAAGATCTGTCAGCTCGCTACGCGAAAGACGGTTGGCATATTCGAGCAAGTGATCGATTTGATCCTCGAGTTGAGTGATGTCTCGTGCAGCGAAGAAAAACAGTTCTGCATCCTGCGCTGATGTGAGTAGGGAGCGCTCTCTGGATGTAAGAGACCGGCGGCGATCATCGTGTGTCGCTTCGAGAGTGACGTGCGTGTTGATCCCACCGAAACCCATTGCACTCACACCCGCGCGCAAGCTCGCGCCGGTAGAGAAGAGTTCGCCTCGTTTGAGAGTCCGGAGCGCAGGCTCATCTCGCTTCAACTCTTCGTGCGGCTCATCACACCCAACTGCCGGCGGCAGGATCTGCGCCCCCAGTGCCATCGTCGCTTTGATCAAACCGGCAACACCCGCCGCCGCCTTTGTGTGACCGATGATGGCTTTGACTGAACTGACCACGGCCGGCGACGCCTTTGGTCCAACGTTCACTTCGCGACGTGCACGCGCGAGCGCTTGAAGCTCAGCCGTGTCACCGACTGCGGTGCCAGTCCCGTGTCCTTCGAAGTATGCGACCGTATCAGCGCCATAGCCCGCGCGTTCGTAAGCACGTCGCAAGGCGATGAGCTGGCCCTCGACCTCCGGACGAGTAATACCGCCGCTGCCATCCGAAGACACACCCCAGCCGCGTATCACGGCGTATATTCGCAATCGCCTCGCGAGAGCGTCCTCGTGGCGCATGAGTACAACCACACCGCATCCCTCGCCGGGCCAAAAGCCTGCCGCCCGCGCGTCATAAACACGCATCGCTTCGCCTGCGAGCGCGCCGGTCTTGGCAAACCCTACGAGTTCGAATGGATCAGTGCTCAGGTCAACTCCGCCGGCAACAGCCACCTCCAGATCGCCGGCAGTGAGCGAAGTGCAAGCATTAATGACAGCGAGAAGTGAAGAGGCGCAGGCTCCGTCAACTGTGTAGCCGCCGCCTTTGAGATCGAAGTGATTACAGACGCGCCCAGCGATGGTGTTGGAGAGACCGCCTGCGAGCGTCTCGACGCCAACTGGCGGGAAAGGTTTTTTGTATAGGCTTTCCATCTGCGCGAGGAGTTCACGTTGGCGTTCCGTTGAACATGCGGCATCCTCTTCGAGCACCTTTCGCACAACCCGCCGGACGTATGGCCAGCGCAGGCGCAGAGTGTTGGCGCGGGAGAACTCGCCTGTCAGCGTGTTACCGATAAAGACGCCGGTTGTTTCGCGGGGCAACCCCTCGCCATCCGGGAAGCCCGCGTCTTCGAGCGCATTAGCCGCCACATCCAACGTCAGCCAGTGCGCGGGATCGGCAGCGCGATAGGTCGCGCCCGGCACGCGGAAGCGCGCGCGATCAAACTCGTAACCCTCGATAAAGGCGCCTTCGGTCGAGTAAGTTTGATCGGGGCTCTGTCGATCAGACGACAGGTAATCGTTGAGGTTGAGTCGCTCAGCAGGGATGCGCCTGAAAGCACGGCGTCCCGCGAGCGCATTTTCCCAGAGTTCGCCGGGCGAACGCGCGTCTGGATAGCGACATGCCATACCGACAATGGCTATTGCCTGGCCCATCTCACGCTCCTCTCGCCATGACACGCGCGGGTGCCGGCTGACTCAACGCCGCCGGCGCAGCGACGGCTTCCACCTCTTGAGGCGCATGTCCTCTGACCCACCTCACGGCATACATCCCAAGCCCTCGGATCGTGCAGACGATCGTCAGTGCAAAGAACAATCCGAAGACCACATGGCTCACCATCAACAGTCCATACACAGCGGCCACACTGGCGCCGAATAGAATCTGCTCCCGCTTCCCGCTGGGTGTTGTCGCTGGATCAGTCACCATGTAGAACGTGTAGAGGATGAAGGCGACACCCGTCATCGGCACCAGCCCCGCCTCGAACGGAGTTTCAAGAAACAGACTCCTCAACGCAGCTTGTGCGACAAAGCCGCCCAGCCACGCAGCTATCAGGGGCAGGCGTTTGGTGAAGCGTGCGTTGAGGAACGTCCCGGTGCAGACGATGACCGCAGGCAAAACCCAGTCGCCAAAACCCGTCATGTTCTCAGTGAACTGATAAGGCGGCGCGACGCTGACCCACGCGAAGACGAGTAGCGTCACCGTGATGCCGAAGTTCGAAGGGTTGAAGAAGTGGCGTGTTCCGCGTTCGGCGGGAGCGCGCAGGAGACACTTCGAACTGATCGCCACGACGGCGGCGAAGATAACTGGTCCAAGCCGCTCGTTTGCGTAAAGGAGCATGGCGCACGCGAGCCCACTGATGTGCGCCGAGAGCAGAAAGTCGATGAACTTGCGCGGGCCGCCGCCCAGGAACCGCAGCGGACGGTGGTTCAAACGCGCGTCGATGAACTCGAGCAACAGTTCGACGCTGTAAGCAGTCAGCAAGGCCGCGACGGGTTGGGCCAACGATTGTTCGAACCCAAAGAACGCGTGCCCCAGGATGTTGAGAACGGTGATCGCGATCGCGAAGCGTCGCAGTCCTCCCAGACGATCTGCCCGATTGCTCTGCTCATTTGCACTCATTTGTGACTCCCTTCTCACGACCGAGCAGGATGGTGTACCAGCCGCCCGGCGCCAGTTGAATCGTTTCCTGTTGAAGTGCGCCCCGTGCGTCGCGCCAGCGCAGTTCGACTGTTACGAGTTTGTTATTGGCGAGTTGGCCCAGCCCGAACTGCAAATCGGTACTGCGCTTGCCTGAATGTCCGTTACCACCGTCAACCTGCTGCACGAGCGGCGCGCGTCCATCCAGAAGCACACGTGCCTCGGCGCCGATCGCGGCCCGTGAGGGAAGCACGCTTCCTTCGCGACAGACGCGCGTCTGCGAGATGCCATCACGGATAGGCAGACGCAGCCTGAGCCCAAGGAAGGCGTTCCGGTTGTTGCTCTCGTTGCGGTAGAAGTATGAAGTTTCCCACTGGTTCGCGACCGCGTAGTCAAGACGACCATCGCCATCGACGTCCGCCGTCGCGATCCCGCGCGTGAGTAACGGTTGATTGAGTGAAAGCTGTGCGGCGATGTCGTGAAAACGCCCATCCGGCGCGCGCACGAAGAAGAAGTTGTGACCGTTGCCGCTTATGTCATCGCCGTTTTGCAGGCTGGGCCAACTACGCGGATTGCGGAGCAGTTGATCGTTTCCCGTTACGACCTCGTGTAGTTCCGGCCAACGGTTGACGTTGCCTTTCATGAAGCCGGTTGCCTGCAACGCTTCGAGCACGCCGTCGTTGTTGAAATCGGCGAGTCGTGTGTCCCATCCCCAACCGCTGCGCGAAAGTCCCATCGACTCGCTACGGTCAACGTAAGGCGCGACGCCCTTCTTCATCAGCTCGGTGTGTCCCGTGCTGAGAAAGACGAAATTACTTTCTTCGAGCCCGTACTCCTGCGTGATGTTGCTGACGTAGATGTCCTGCAACCCGTCGCCGTTCAGATCGCCGAAGTCAACACCCATGCCCTTGTACGAGTCGCGGCCAAGCACCTTCGACTTCGTCGTCGTAAACGATCGTCGTCCCTGCAACAACTCGAAGCGCGGGCGACCCGGCGTCGAGCGGTTGTGCAACAGGCGATCGGGACCGAAGTCGTTGGCGAAGTAGATTTCGGGAAGCAAGTCGCCGTCGAGATCGGCCGCCGCGATTGCCAGCGCCCAACCGTGCGCACTCTGGTCATCAAGTGCGCCATGAACTTCTTCGAATTGCACCGCTGTGTTGGCTGCCGGTGCTTTCCAAAGCAGGAGGTGCTTGCGCCCGCCGTTTTGGGCCAGCGACATCGAGTCCTGCATCTGGTCGGGGACGTTGGACCGTGCGTCGAGGATGCGTGATCCATCCGGGAAGAAGTTGCCGATGATTAAGTCGGTGTGGCCATCGCCGTCGATGTCTGCGAGCGTCGCGGCGTTCGTGTACCAGCGCGCGCCGCCGGGAACCACTTCGCTGCGCGTGTAGCTGTCGGGGCTGAGAGAGTTGCGGTCACGTTTGATAAAGGCGACTGGAGTTCTTCCCCAGTAGTAAGCGAGCACGTCCTGGAGACCGTCTTCGTTAAAGTCTCCGGGCAGACAACCCATCGGGGCCATCGTCGCCGCGTCGTAAGGGAGCGTGAGCGGATCGAGAGTGAATGGTTGATAGCGCGCCGGAGTGCCTGGCACCGGCGCGACGATCACCTTATCGATTCTGGTGTCAACATAACACGCGTCATTCGGAAGGCCATCACCGTCGAGATCGTTCAACGCCACTGCAGCACCGACAGTGGAGATCCAACCTGCAACGCGACGCAACGATGGGTTGACATCACGGATGGTCTTTTGTGTTTCACCACTAAACGTCGGCAGTGGCGCCGTGCTGAAACGAAAACCTTCGGCGAGCTTTGTTAACTCTGACTCCGAAGCCTTAGGTATACGCGCGAAACCGTAGACTACAAAGATAAGAACGATCGCGGTTAACTTTGCAGCCTGACGCCGGAATGCGCCGTCCTTTATCGTCATGTTCTTGTGACCCCCAATTTGTTTTGAATGCGACGGCGCCACACTTCGTAAGCCGGCAGCCCGTCCTCTTCACGCAAGTCTTCGAGTGCAGCATCGGTGATTGCGGCAGCGTCTTTAGCGGAGTGCCCGCAGATCAAACGGCAGACAGTTTCTGTATGAGCGTTAAGGTTTGCTGCGCGCTGGCGTGTCTTGGCGGCAAAGGCGACACCTTGTGCAAGCGCGGATAAGTGTTCGCCGGCAGTGACTCGCAGCGTCTCTATTGCGGTCCGGGTGCAGCCGCCGGCGTAAGCGCAGGCGAGTCCGACTCCGCTCCACAGATCATCGCGTCGCGCAGAAGGAAAATCGTTGATTACACTCGCGACCGCCGCGACGTTCGCGCCTTTGACAAACCAAAGACTACGGCCGAGACCCTGATCGAAGACGCGTCGCTCGTAGCCGTTCAGCCGGGCCGGAATCGCGCGCCGTTCCATATATCGCGGCCAATTGAAATAGCCTTCGTGAAAACCGTAACCATCGATCACGAGCCAACCGAGTACGGGATCGAGCCGCGCTAAGTAAGGCGTGACACTGCGTCGCAAACGGGCGAGCGCCCATCCGAATCCCACGTGCATCATGTAGATGTGAGGTTTAGCGAGTCCTTCGGTGAAAGTGCGCCAGCGGTCCTTTCGCCACGGTGTGAAGCAGTCAAGTAGCGCGAGTCCCATCGCGGCGCCCTCGAAAGCGAAACCTCGGAACTCCGTCTCCACCGTTGCCAACCTGTGCGCGAGCGTGACAAGCCCGGTCTCCTCGAGCGCCGCGTGATAGCCACTCAGAAAAGTGACGCCGATCTTTTCGAGCCGGCGGCGTGCCTCGTCTTCGCCTGCGGAGAAACCACGTCTCGCGAAACTCGCTTCAGCCGGCGAAAGACCCAAAAAGCGTCTGCGCGCTTGCCCAAGTAATGAAACTCTATTCCCAGATCTGACACGCGTCTGCATAGTCATTAACCCGTGCATACACTGCGACCCACCTACCGACGCTGTTCAGCGTTCGGAGTCAAACGCTCCTTACCGGAGTGTTCAGGTTGTTAGGATCTGGGCTGGACGATCGCGGAGAGGTATCCAAAAAACTGGCGGCTGAGGTCGGGCATCGCCGCCTGGTCCAATCATCTTTATCGGGAGTGCAGAAATAGTATGACCTTCAACTTCAGAAACTGGCGTGGCAATTTTGGAAGCACGATCTTTAGCAAGAATGAACAAGTACCTTCAGCAAGAATGAACAAGTAAAAGACTCCGAGACATGCTGAAATCCTCAGCGCCGAAAGACACGGAGGTGAACGCAACTACGACTGCAACGGATTCTGATCCGAAGTCGCTCCGTTGAGTTCGGACAAAAGTAATTTAGTGAGGAGGAAAAGATCGATGAGAAAGATCACACGGAGGCTTTACACAAAACCCGTCATGCTCACCATGGCGTTCATTGTGGGAGTCGCGCTGGTCGTTGGCTTGTTCGTTACGACGAAGAGCACGGCGATGCAGAGCGGATTTCCAGTCGTGGCAGGAAACGACGAATTCGAGACCACTGCAAATGGTGAAAGCCAACACGATTTCTCGGGCTCTCCCATACCAGCAAACTTCTTCGGGACCGGCTCCCTGGCATACGCCGGGACTGTGACCCTCGAAGGCGTACCTCTAAACCCATCGGTGAATGATATTGACACAATCATCCAGCGACACAACACTGTCTCGGCGCCAGGCGGCAGCACGCCGCTTACGATGACTGCGCTTTCTCTAAAAAGCGTTAGCCCGATCACCGTTACCTATAGCAACGGCAGTACGGAGAACTGGGACGTCAAAGTTGGCCTGTCTCTTTTCAAGGCTTCGACCGGGACGATGACAATTAATTCCAGTTCGTTTGACTCGACCTTGAAGGTGTGGCCGAGATTCACGTTCACGCGCGGTACGACCACGAAAGTGCTCGATACCGGCAGTTCGAGTCTGACGGCCTCTTCGACAGCGTCCTCACAGACAGCCATCGATTTCAACGATAATGGCGACGTGATCGTGATCGACGATCCCCAGCCGTTGCCGGCGCCGTGTAAAGTAGCTACATCGAGGACCTTCGAGACGTTTGCCAGCTCGACTGACTCAGCTACAGCTACGAGTTCCTGCCCACCGCTGACGCTGACTGCCACATCACCGTGGTGGCCGTGTCCGCCGACGGGCTTCTGCAAGCCGCCGCTCACCGAGGCAGAGCGATGGGCGAAGCACAACGCATCACCTCCGGGAACCAAGAAACAACAACAAGCCGGAAACGCCGAGTAATCGCGTTAGGTTAGCCGGCATTGCTCAGGCGATGCCGGCTACCATTAAAGATTTTCCACCGGGTCGGTCGTTAGTCCCGAAACCGTGAAAAGTTAGACGCCGCCGTAACCGCTCGATCTGATAACACTCCTCCCAGACGCCCTGGGCAACTGCCTCGCCCGCGGTTCCGATTCGGAGCCGCGGGTGAGGATTTACACCCTATCCTCACAGTAATAGAATCTCGGATCCCATATGGTGGAAATATTCCAGTTTTTTAAGCTTTGCCTCGAAAGTACGAACCGTACTTGGATCGGGTCAGTACAGAGAGCGGTAGCGACCTGGTCCTACCATCAGGGTCCAAAATCCCTCGCGAATCTTGCATACCGATCACTGACCAGGTCGCTACCGCTCTCTGTACTGACCCGATCCAACAATGATTTCCGACCGGTGCGATGCATCGCGATCGCCTCGGTCCTGCTGCTGAGTGGGAGTCTGAATGCTGCGAGGTCACAACAGGCTAAACCTCTCGCCGTCGGACAACCGGTCGCGCGCGAAATGCGCGGCGGCGAACAACACACATATCAACTGGGTCTCAGCGCCGGCCAGTATGCGCGCGTTGAGTTGGAGCAGAAGGGCATCGATGTGGTGTTGGCGTTGTCGGGAACGGACCAAAAAACACTCGTCGAAGTGGATAACAATCTCAGCGGTACACGAGGCAGGGAAGTGGTTTCTCTCGTGGCGGAAGTCAGCGGAGACTACGTGCTTACTGTCCGCTCGCTGGAGAAAGGTGCATCGGCCGGACGATACGAGATACGGCTCGAGGATTTGCGAGTTGCTACTGAGACAGACCGCACGTGGGTGGCCGCCGAGCGTTCCTACCTCGCCGCTGCACAACTCCAGGGCGAAAGAACGGCCGAGTCGCGTCGCAAGGCTCTCGAGCGATACGGCGAAGCGTTACGCCTGATGCGCGACGCGGGCGATCGGCGTGGCGAAGCCATGACGCTCACCAACATCGGCATGGTCCACAACGTTCTTGACGAGACACAGAAAGCGCTCGATCACCTGAACCAGGCACTCACCGTCTGGCGCTCGATTAATGACCGTCATTTAGAAGCCATCACGCTTTACATCAACGGCACGGTTTACTACGGGCTGGGCGAGCCGCACAAGGCGCTCGAGTCTTACGGTCTGGCGCTTCCCGTGATGCGCGCAGTTGGGGATCAGAGTGGCGAGGCAGGCACGTTCACTCAGATCGGTGTGGTTTACAGGTTAATCGGCGAGCCGCAGAAGGCTCTCGATCATTTCTCGCAAGCGTTGCCTGTGTGGCGCGCCCTCGGTGATCGCAGAAATGAAGCGACAGTCCTCAACAACATGGGCACGGTCTACAACCTTTTAGGTGAACCACAGAAGGCGTTCTACTACTTCCAGCAGGTGCTCCCACTCGCGCGCGCGATCGGTGCTCGGGGGGTTGAGGCGGCGACGCTCACCAACATGGGCTACGTTTACACCCTGCTGGACGATCAGGAGAAGGCGCTGGCACACCTGGATCAAGCGCTCACACTCACGCGCGAACTTGGCGACCGCAGGACAGAGGCCGCGGCGCTCACTCATACAGGAACCGCCTATAGCTCATTGAAAGATCATCGCAAAGCGGTCGAATATCTGGAGCGAGCGCTTCAGCTTCGCGTGGCCGCCAGTGATCGACAGGGTGAGGCGATAACGCTTAACTATCTTGGCCGTGCATTCGAGCTGGCGCGCGAGCCTGCGAAAGCCTTTGACTACTATGACAAGGCTCTACCGATCTGGCGTGCGGTGGGCGATCGCAACGGGGAAGTCGCGGCCCTTTACGGTGCGGCTCGCGCCAAATCCGCGCTCGATGATCTTCCGGCGGCGAGTCAACGAACGGAGTCAGCGCTCGCCATTATCAACACACTACGCACCAAGGTCGCCAGCCGCGATCTGCGCGCTTCTTACTTCGCTTCAGTTCAGGATTTATACAAGCTGCACATTGATCTCTTAATGCGACTTCATCGGCGTCAACCAACCGCCGGCTTCGACGTCGTTGCGTTGAAAACTTACGAGCAGGCACGTGCGCGCAGCCTGATCGATCTATTGGCCGAAGCCAGCGCCGACATACGTGAGGGCGTTGATTCCGATCTGCTTGCGCGCGAGCGCTCTTTACAACAGATGCTCAACGCGGAAGCGTACCGGCAGATGCGTTTATTCGGCGGTCAGCACACGGAGGACAAGGCGGGCGCGGTGCGGCGCAAGATAGAGGGACTGTTGACGCAGCTCCTTGCGATCGAAGCCGAGTTGAAAGCCCGTAGCCCGCGCTACGCAGCGTTGACACAGCCTGCGCCTCTGGATCTAAAGCAGATCCAAACGTCAGTAACGGATAACGAGACGTTGCTGCTGGAATATTCGCTGGGTGAAGACCGTAGTTATCTATGGGCCGTGACCGCGAATTCGTTTTCAAGTTACGAACTACCACCACGCTCAGTGATCGAAGCAGCTGCCCGGCGTTGCTATGAACTGTTAACTGCGCGCAACCAGTATGTGAAGTTTGAAACAGCGGAAGAGAAGCGCGAGCGCGTTCAAAAGGCGGACGCTGAATATCCGAATGCGGCCGCGGCTTTGAGCCAGATACTGCTTGGGCCAGTCGCTGCACAGTTAGGACGAAAGCGCCTGCTCGTGGTTCCTGATGGTGCATTGGAGTATTTGCCGTTTGCTGCGCTCACTGTCCCTATGTCAAACGCGCGAACGTTCGTGCCGCTCGTGGTCCATCACGAAGTGACGAGCATTCCGTCGGCATCAACGCTCGCGGTACTCAGGCAGGAGCTTCAGGGGCGTGCGCCGGCAGAGAAAGTCGTGGCTGTATTCGCGGACCCTGTGTTTGACAAGACTGATGAACGAGTTACTGGCGTCTCGAGCCGCAACGCAGGCGGTCACCACGGGGCGGCGACGGAATCGGCGAAGTCTTCCGATGAGGTTCCTTTATCGCGACTGCCTTATACGCGACAGGAGGCGGAAGCGATCCTCGCACTCGCTCCTGCAACAGGTCGAAAGGCTGCGCTCGGTTTTGAAGCTGATCGTGCGGCGGCGATGAGCGAAGACTTGAGCAAGTTTCGCATCATCCACTTTGCCACCCACAGCTTCCTTGACAGTACGCACCCCGAGCTTTCCAGCATCGCGCTTTCAATGTTGGATCGCCAGGGGAGATCGCAGAATGGTTACTTGCGATCGCATGAGGTCTTCAACCTGAAGTTGGGCGCCGAGCTCGTGGTGTTGAGCGGTTGTCGCACCGGACTCGGCAAAGAGGTGAAGGGCGAGGGGCTTTACGGGATGACGCGTGGCTTCATGTACGCGGGCTCAAAGCGAGTTCTGGTGAGCCTCTGGGACGTCCAGGACCAGGCCACCGCCCGCTTAATGACAGATTTCTATCGCGCCCTCCTCGGCCCTAAACGACCCCACACCGCAGCCGCCCTCCGGGCCGCCCAAATCGCAATCTGGCGCGAGGGCCGCTGGCAGGCCCCCTACTACTGGGCGGGCTTCGTGCTCCAGGGCGAGCCGAAGTAACGCCTCTTGACTCAAGAACTCCTCATCATTCGTACCTGGATTCGGTTTACCACTGACTCAAAAGCACCTATCTACGGTACAATCTCCGCGTTCTTAACTACCGGTCAAAGACCTTTGATTCGCTGTCCTTAATTACGCCTCAACCTCGCAGGATAGTAGGCGTGCAATTGTTTCAAATTCCAACGCGGTTGGGCGACACTTCTTCGGAGGTCAACTCAATGTCAGGCTGGTTGATCGCAGGTGTGGTTAAAGCATTGGACGCAGTGGCAGCGTTCACGTCACGGTTAAGCACAGTCCTCAGAAAGCCGAACAAGCCGGTATCAGATTCAAAAGAGACAGTCGCACCTGAAACTGAACTCGATTCCGATGACGACCGTGACGACTCAAACGACGATTGGGCAGAGTTCTTTCCCGACAAACCTTCTCGACGCGATTCCCTTGATTATAAGTCTTACGCTGAAACCCTCGCGGACCTTATCGCACCCAAAGAAACCCAAACTCCACTAACAGTCGGTGTTTTTGGTGCATGGGGTTCTGGTAAGACTACTCTAATGCGCATGATAAAAGCTGCGTTGAGCGAAAAGGAGAAGGAACCTGACTCGCAACGCTTTGTCTTTGTGCACTTCGATGCGTGGAAGTATTACAAAGAGGATGCGCTCTGGAGAGCAATGCTGCTCAGGGTTCTGGATGCTCTCCGAAGAAGACTGAAGCCTGATTCAGATGCCGGTGTGAGCGCGAAGATCAACCGTCTGGAAGATAGTCTTTATAGAGCCGTTGAATGGCAAGAAAAAGGTGGTCTAACCATCGATTGGCCAAAACTGGTCAAAGCAGGCGCAGGCGGTGCTGTTAAGTTGAGCTTTTCATTTGTTCCAGGCTTATCCAGTTTGGTGGAAGCCGTAAAGGCGGCTCAAGGCAAACTCGGTGAGGGAACTATTGCGGAAGACGTCTCCGCCGTGGCCAGCGCGTTCCATAGAAACATCGTTACTCACCATCAAAACCAGCTTCACGAGATCGAGCAATTTCAAAGGGGATTCTTCAGCCTGGTGAAGAACTACTTTAAAAATCAACGCCTGGTTATTTTCGTCGACGATCTGGATCGTTGCCTGCCTGAAAAAGCCATCGAGGTATTGGAAGCCATTAAGTTGTTCCTCGATGTGAAAGGGTGTGTCTTTATTCTCGGATTGGATCAGGAAGTCATTACGAGAGGGCTCCAGGTGAAGTACAAAGAGCTTGCGTTTTTAGATCAAAATGAACAACTGACGTTCAGCCGTCATTACGTTGAAAAGCTGATCCAGCTACCTTTCTATCTACCGCCGATCGAGTCGCGCGAAGTGCGGAAATATATTGACTCCCTCAAGGTCAAGTGGCCGGAGCCAGACTGCGCGGAGGTCTTTGCAGAGGTCCTGTCACCTAATCCGCGCCAAATAAAACGCACTATTAATGTCTATATGCTCCTCTGGAAACTCGCAGAAAAACGCCGCAAAGGGCTTGAGGCAGTGACTGCTTTGAGGCTTGCCAAGGTGGTGATTCTCCAAACGGCTTACCCCGGCTTATTTGATCAATTAAAGTCGGACGCTCGTTTACTGCAACAGTTGGAAATTGCTTGTGACGCCCACTCGGCCACGGACAATTCGAGCCTGGATCCAATAGTGGTTGGGGCACTAAAGCAACCAGGTCTAACAAAGCTCTTCCGACTTTTGGCTGACAAGGAAAAAGCGAGTTTTGCAAAGCTAGAGGAGGGAGCGCTGAGTAGTTTCTTTAGCCTTGCGCGCCGTGCGCCGTTAGTAACGGAGATTAGGGCGAAAGATGCAGCCGCAAATGTTCCGCTGGAGGAAATTCGTAGTGCTTTGGTTCCGGAGCGGCCATTTCAATTGCGTCCTTCCGTGGGGGACTTCGTAGGCAGGGAAGCAGACCTCAACCGGATTGTAACCGCTCTTCGTACTGACAAGTCCATTGCGGTCGTTACCGGCATGGCAGGGTCGGGAAAAACTGAATTTGCCTTTCGCGTTGCTGAACGGCTTCGCGTCGACTACCCGGACGGTCAACTCTTCGTCGATATGTTAGGTACGGAGGAAACTCCAGCCGATTCCGCTGAAGCTCTTTCGGCTTGCATACGAGCGCTGACCGGCAGGTTACATTCCAATGACCCACATGAATTAGGCGCTAACTATCGCAGTCATTTGAATAATAGGCGGGTGCTGATCATGTTGGATAACGCATTGGACGCGTCACAGGTTATTCCGCTCATACCACCAAAAGGATCGGCACTACTAATAACTTCGCGTAACGCACTGGTTCTTCCAGGAATGATCAACGTCACTCTGGAGCAACTCAGCGTTGAGGATGCGATTATGTTGTTGCGCAACATCTCGCCGCACGTGTCACGAGAAATAGCCGCTGAGATTTGTGCATTGTGTGGATACTTACCGCCCGCGGTACGCGCGGCGGCGAGCATGCTGGCGGCTACAGCCGATCTCGATCCGGAAGCGTATGCGAGGCAGCTCAGAGATGAGCAGAGACGAATTGAGGTGCTCGGAGCTTCCGGTCTCGACGTCAAGTTAGAAGCGTCGTTTAGTGTGAGTTATTCGCGGTTGCAGCCCGACGCTCGAAGGGTCTTTCGACGATTGCCAATATTTCCAGGGTCATTTGATGCAAAAGCCGAGGAGCACATCTGTGATGATCCAGACCATGCTCACTTGAGTGAGCTAGTCAAACTAAATCTGGTTTTTTATGACCCGTCAGAGAAACGTTATCGCGTTCACGCACTGCTGCGTTTGTTCGCCAAGCGTCAACTTGAAAAGGGCGAAAACAACTCCACTGCTGAGCGTCATGCAAAATATTATCTGGAAGTTCTTAAGAACGCCGACGCACTGTACAGCAAAGGCGGTATTGACATAATTGAAGGTCTCTTACTGTATGATCGAGAAAGAGAGAATATAGAGGCCGGCTTCAGGTGGAGCGAGACTCACTTAACGTCTGTTCCGGATGCGGCTGCCATCTGTAGTGGGTATGCTAAGTTTGCTGCACAGATCCTCGAACTGCGCCAGAACAACCCCAACGTTCGGATTGTATGGTTTGAGCGGGGAGTAAGTGCGGCTCGGCGCTTGAACGATCCCCGGGCCGAGCTCACGCATTTAATCGATTTGGGACGAGCCCATGGCAGCTCAAAAGAGACTAATCGCGCCATCGACATTCTCTCGCAGGCACTCGACAAAGCCACCAAACTGGAAGTGCTGCCGGCCCAGGCCTTAATACTGTCGAATTTAGGGGTGGTCCATCGAAACCGGGGAGATATTCAGAAGGCGATTGAATGTTTTGAAGCGCAGCTCGAGATCTTGAAAACACTGGATGATCCGCGCCGTGAGACGGCAGCCCTGGTCAATCTTGCGAACGCTCTACTTCTCACAATCAATCCGGAAGAGGCGATTAAGTATCTGGAAGCGGCCGCCGTAGTCAGCAAACGGACCGCAGACCTACAGACACAGGGAATGGTTCTGGGAAATATGGGACGAGCATACAATAAGCTCGGAGATCCAAAACGCGCTCTTGAATATTGCCGGCAGCAGCTTGAAGTCTCACGAAAACTCGGTGACAAGGAGGGCGAAGCGGCTGCCCACCTGAATATCGGCATTGCGTTGGAGTTAGATCGAAAACTGGAGGAAGCTCGCGCCGCGTTCAATACCTCACTCGAGATTTATCGAAAGCTCCAGTCTGACAATGCCAAGATCGTAGAGGGGTGGTTGGCAGAATTAGATCGCGAACTGGCCGATTAACTTGACATAGTTAGGTTGTGGTCGTATCAATTGGTTGAGCCGAAATTGAGGAACGATTGTATGAGTGAGGCACCACAAAATAGTCCTGGCGCGGACGCATCCGACGCAGAGAAGCCGACAGATACTCGAACTGGCGGAGACGTATCTACGAAGGGGGCGGTACCGAAAGGTGGCACCCAGTCCGATCGGGATTACGGTGGAATTGCGATTGACCCGCCCGATAACAGCGGCGGTGGCTCCAACTGGTAATGCTATTCTCTCGCCAACTCGATTTTGAGTTTCTCCAGGACTTCACTGATAGGATTCGCAACGCCACAACCCTGGATTGTTTGTAGGTTATGCCCGGGTGAATTGGCAGCCGTTCCGGCAGGCACTTCGGAGGTGCCGCCAAAAATCAAACCGATGGCATGTTGATGCTGATCTGAGACTAGTGAACCGCTGTCGCCTGGACGAACAAATTTCGGAAACGCTGGTTGAGACGGTTCAATCAGTAACTGGTCCTTAAAGAAGGCCGATTGCCCGGTGCGGTCATATCTGATCCAGATATCCAGATAGATCGAGAAGATGCAACCTTCCGTGTAACCGGTAGTTCGTCCAAACTTACATACGGCTTCACCAAGTTGGATGTCTTTCTTTTCCACAAAACCATCAACGGTGCCGATCAACGGAATCACCAGTTTGTGTTGCTGCGTTCCCCACAGTTTGGCGATCGCAGCGTCGATCCGATTCGGCGTTTCCAAATTGCCATCGAACACGATCGGCGAGAAGTTTACCAGTGCTCCTATCGGGCGATTGCCGGTTCTCTCGCCGGGGCTCGGCTGCATTATCAGGTCGCTATCGTCAATCCCTGGTTTCCCCACGTCGGCAAGGACGTGGGTATTGCTTAGCAGATAAAGCTGGTTCGGGCGTGGCAACTTGCTCTTGCGCGTGCAGAAATAACCGATGGTGCCGCTCTCTCCCGTCAAATTACTGTTCGCGCCGCTGATGCCACCAACGATTACTTCCTGATGTTCGCGGATGCCGTTTGGATAAGGCAGGCCGGCGTCTGACATGAATCCCGCCACGGGCATTATGTACACAGTGAGTGGAATACCAAGGTAACTGTTTGGCAGGGTGGCTGCTCCGGCTCCGACCCACAACTCTTCGTTTGGATCACTGATAAAAATTTGAATGCAGTAATCATTGCTTGCCGTGAGTCTCCCTATCCCGACGGCGTGAATCGTGCGGGAGACTCCCGGTTGCAGAAACCTTGCGCTCAACTCATCTTTGGCTTTGATAACTCGTTTGAGTTGCCGGTAATCGGCGCGTCGAGGCCGGCGCCTCAGCGCTTGTGCACGCCGGTACCGGCTCACCAAAATCCACGTCAGCCATACAACAGCCACTATCGCCACGACCCAGGTGATTTCGTCGTAGTAATAGTAATGCGTGGTCCCGTCAGGACTGGACCAAATCAGGTGCCTCTCAAGTAAGACGATCATTTTAGAGTTCATCGATGGACCGCAGATTCGAAACGATCGGGTGACAGAAGTCCTGCTGATTCACTGCACCGCCGGTAGCGGTTTCATCGTCGTCTTCCCTTATGGGCGTCAGCTCAAATTGGGTGCCGGTGGGACTCGAGAGATATTTATAGTAATCGGGCATATCGCTGAAGACGGCGTTTTCGCTGCGGTTCATGTTCGTGATTTCGACGATGAAGGGCAGTCCTTCGACGCGCTTGAGCAAATGGGTTTCTTCACGATCGCCAATGCGGATGCTGAAGCCCACCTCTGGCGCTTCGACCATGGCGCCAATCGTCTCCGCCACATTGCCAAAGACCTCGCGTTGGCCAGCGACACCTTGCGCGTTTTTTTCAATCTTTTCAAAAACCCATTTCTGGTCCAGCTTGTGAGTGTAGAGGAGACAGTTCGACAGGTAGAATTTCGTGAGTGGCCAATGCTGCTCGCCGGTGGGATTCAGCGGAGCGTTGTCGTGCAGCAAGTCGATGTTTACGGTCCAACGAAAATCGTTTACGTCGGCGGCGCCCAGCCGGTCAAAGTCTCCGTTTTGGTAGACCTCAAAACCGGAGATCGCCGGCGCTTGCAGGGCTTTGATTTCAATCTGCACGTTCTCCTTCGGAAGCTGTTCGTACGACACGATATCCCTGTAAACGATGATGTCCTTATTGGCGCCGTCCTGGTAACCGGGCCGTTTAATTCTGGCTGCCAATTTATGATCCTCGTCACGAATTAAAGCGAATTCAGCCGTTTGGCCCTCTTGATTCAGGCAGCAGATCGCAAGGCCGGTGACTCTGATTAGTGCGGTAGCGGAACTCTCTTGAATAGGCATGATGTTCTCCAATCTCTGAGTTAAAAAAGCTCTCTGACTAGAGTGCGGTTGGGCGCCAGGACGTAACGCTGACTAAAATCGATCAGCGGCAACTCCAGGACTTTCGGATCTTTGAGCACGCAAAACTTTTTTCTCCGGGAATCGTGACACCCTGGTTCGTCGGACTGGGTTCGACCCGCCATTCGTACCTGATTGTGGCGTCAGCCGACTCACAGGTTCCGGACAGCCGCACGTCGACTGACTTGAACGCCAGACTGGGACGCAGTCTCACCAGGTCTTTGGGAGGGGCATTAGAGATCCTTAACCTCCACATCTCCTCAAGGACTTTTCTTTCGCGCTTTTGGTCCGCCGCCGAGCAGTCTTCTGTGGGTGTCCGCGTATCAGTTGGAGTCACCTTCCGTGTCGGCGTTGGTGTAGGTGACGGCGTTGGTGTAGGTGACGGCGTGGGTGTAGGTGACGGCGTGGGTGTTGGTGACGGCGTTGGTGTTGGCGTCGGCGTTGGAGTGATCGTCGGTGTTGGTGTTGGTGTTGGTGTTGGCGTGCCAGTCGAAGCCGAGGAGTCTGGCGCAGGCTTAAGATAAATCACACCGTTGATAATCACGACTGACAGGACCGCAATAGTTATCAATACAGTCACCACGCTCATTACAATCCGTCGCCATTTCAATCTCCGCTGTCGTTTACTCGCTGCCTTTTGTTTTCTTTCGACGACTCTGGTTCCTTCTTCCCAAGCCTCGGTATTCGGATGCACGCTCACTAGCGGTGTTCCATCCGCACGGCAAAAACTCAACTGTTCATCACCGTAGTAATCGCCGCATTTCGGACAGACACGTACCATCGTCAATAATTCGCGAATGCGCCGTAAAGTGAAAACGCACTCCAATAAAATGGCGCGTTTGTTTTCTCCGCGCTCAACATTTCCAGTTGGGCCTGCCGCAAGCTCTCGGCGGCGGTCATCTGTTTCTTTCTGCGGTTACGATGAAAAGCAGTCATCAAATCCGCGGTCGGCTCTGAATCGACTTTCCACTGACTCGCCAACACCACCGGCGCTCCCAGTGCCAGGAACGTACGCGCAATCCCAATCGCGCCTTCGCTTTTGTTGTAACGCTCAAACCCCGTTTGGCAGGCTGAAAGTACTGCCAACTTCGCCTTCGGCCACTTGTAGTCACTCAACTCAGACGAGCGCACTACGCCCTCGGCGAAGAGGAGTTTTGAATTGCCAGGCGATTGCGAATTGGCTACAAAATGCCCCGCAAAATGAATCACTTCAAAATCGGCAAAACTGCGCAGAAACTTATCCTTTGTAGCTTCACCACGAATCAACTCCTTCGACTTGCGGTAATTTTGGGCGATGGCGTTTGCTTCTGCTTCGGCTTCTCTTAAGTCAGGCAGATCAAGGCTCTCATCGCGATCGAAGGCAGGATTGCCGATACTTAATAAACTCTCGTCCTTGATCTGCTCTTTGCGCCTGGCATTCTCTGTAGCCAACACCAAAATGGAGACACTGGGCGCGTAGAACACAGCATAGTCTTCAAGCAGATAACGGCCGCGGCTGGAAACGAGCGTGGCAAACGCAAGTTGGTGCAGTCCCTCGTCGGGCACCACGCAAAGCTGCTTGTCGGAGTCGAGGTCGGATGGAATCAGGAGTTCATAAAGTTCCTGCGCGGTCTGTTTCAAATCGGCCGTTGTAGTCTTCGCGAGAATTGAGGCTTGATAGGTCTCGATCTTATTCGTCAGCTCTGCAACTGTGATTTGCTTTTCGAACAACTCAAAGCGCGTCTTCGACACAACCCAGATCACCAGCTTGTCCGGCAGGACGGCGTATTGCAGGAGTTGCACCTGTTCCGGCAAGCGCGCCTGAATTTCCGCGAGCGAGAGTGGCCTCGCAACTGCGGCAAAATCTTTTTCGACTTCAGCGATCGATTTCCCGGATTTAACAAACTCCAGCAACGAACGCGCCTTCGAATCTTCGACGAAAGCAAACGCCCGCTGTGCGTCTCCTTCTTTTATGGCGTGCGCCACCGCGGCGTCGAACACGTCCTGCTCATTCTCGAAGAATGCCTGGCGCGAATTATCTTCGCGGATAGTGCGGCGGTACTTTTCTGTCAGCTCTAAAACGGTCTGCAACTCGCCGGCAAAATCCTCCTGCCGGTCGAGCTGCTGAAAACAAAATAGTTTGCCTTTGTGAAGCGCGTACGAGCTGACCTCCAGTTCCGGCAGGCGGGTGTAAAGTTCAAGCGCCCGGTCGTAATCCGCCAACGCCTCACGACAATTCGTCTGGCTCTTGACGTCAGCCAGCAATCGATAGACCTCGGCTTTGGCTCGTACGTTCTCATCTTTGTCGCCGCGCTCGAGCGCGATTTGTAACGACTCGTTTGCGTATCTCAAAGCCGCTTCAAAATCTCGCTTTGCATTGGCGGCTTTAACAATGTGGCGCAGTGAATCGTTAAGCTGAACACCGCCGGGCCACACTTCCTGGGCCAGGCTGAGTGCCTCTTTCGACAGGCTGAACGACGTGGAAGGGAACCCCAGGCTCAGTGACAAGTCTGCCAGCGTTCCGTTGTTACGCCACGACTGGCGCTCGCTTTGATAATAGTAGCTCCGGTCGGAAAGCATCTTGCTGCCGTAGAACAGGGCCGGCTGCAGCTCACCAAGCTTGAAATAATTCACGACGAGCGCATCTTTGGCGTGTTGGATTTCGAAGGTATTGTTTGTTGCTTCGGCGAGTCGCAATGCGGTCTTGAGATTTCTGGCCGACTCAGAAAAGAGGTTCTGAGCGTAGTCTGTCATCCCAAGCCAGTAGCGGGCCGGTGGCAGCAGCACGAGAAAATTGTGCTTCTCTGCATTTGCAATAATGTTGGTTAGTCGCAGGCGGCCCTCAGTCATCCTGGCAACTGACGGCAGGAATTGAGCGGCCCAATTCTCGGCGATGGCTGCCTCGCAAGTGTTGCCGAGCTGCGCAAAGAGATCTCTGCTCCGTTCAAACTCTGATATTGCCTGCGTGAAATCGCTCCGGACGAGACGCTGGCCGGAGGCAAAAATGTCTTTCGCCTGCAAGAGACGTTCAGTCGCGGTGGCGCCGGTGTGAGCGTAAAAGTTCGCGAATTCGGCAAAGAAAGAATCCGCGTTTTGCGTTTGTTCGAAACTGCCGATGAACGTTAAGGCCGCGATGCTTTCTCCGGCCTCAGCATCGTCCCCGCGCTGTTTCGCCAACAGATAACGGCGCGAAAGCTGCAATGGAACAGCAGGATCTCTGAGCAGACCTTTGGTTTCGTTATGAATTCTTTGTGCCCGCACATCGTCGTGATTGCGATATGCGACGAGAAAGTCCGACAACACTTCTTCGTCGGATTTCAAAAGCGTCTGCTCGCTTTCGATTCGCGCGAGATTTTTTCGCGCCTCCTCTGCCCACGGCGACGATGAATCTTTTTGCAAGTAAAGCTGCCACGACTCCCTGGCCTGGCGCGGCATTTTCAGTTCCTGCAAGGCGAGCGACTTATTGAAGAGCGCCTCTAGAAGGTTGCTGTCGAGTTCCGTGGCTTTCGTAAACTCTTCCAGGCTTTGCGCCAGGTATTCGAACTTCTTTTCGTCTGGCGTGATCTTTGACAGTTCGAATTTAGCGACACCCAGGTTGTTGTGAATCTTTGCGCTCTGCGGCGCGAACTTCAAAGCACTTTCGAATTCCCTGATGGCCCTGGGGTACTGGTGCTGGGTCACATAAAACTCGCCGAGCGCTTGATGCGTTTGTTCGTTGGGAGTGCTTTCAGTTTTCCCGATAAAACTGTTTTCGAGACGCCGGAGTTGTTTGTCTGCAGCGGGATCTGTTGGGCCGCGCAGTTGTGTCAAAGGGGCGTATTCAAAATCTGAAATACGGGTTTCGGTGGGCCGTGACTGCCGGTAAATGGACCTCAGTTCGGCGCGTTCGTCCCCGTCGCCGGGGCGGTTGAAGTAAAGTGCGAGTCCGACCACCACAAGGAGCAGCAGGGCTATCGCGCCAATATATTTTGGTTGATAAAACCAGGCGGCAAGCGAAGCAAAAAACGGCGGCTGATCTTTTGTCGCTTTCAAATTCCTGGCGAGTGCTCTTTCGAGCAGGTGCCTGGTCATCTCAACCTTGAAACGTCTTTCAGGGTCGCGTTCGAGCGTTGACTGAAAACTGCCCGCATCGGTTTGGTTGAGACGTCCCAGGACGTAGTCGTTAATCATTCCGTCTTCCACGAGCGCGACCTGCGAATAAAATTCTTCATCCGTGAACAATTGCTGCTCGAATTCTTCGAGCACTGTTTCGTCTACGATCCGGCCCAGGAGATACTCCCGGACCATCTCTTCACTTCTGAGAGACTTGCCTATCATTGCCGCTACTTATCGTGTCATTTTCAGTCGTTATGTAACTGCGTTTAGCTCATGCATTCCTGAATACAGATCTTTAGCTTTCGCTTGGTTCGCACTACCTGCATTCGCACAGCCGTTTGGGTCTTCTTCAGGCTCGCGGAAAGGCGCGCCCGCAGGTTGATCTTGGCCATCTTTTCACGTGAAAAATAATCGAGCACCAGGTCGCGGTGCTCAGGCGAAAGCTTCTCCAGGCACTTGTCGAGACACTCGCTGGAGAAACTCGGCGCCTCAGGCGGTTTCGCCGCAATCGTCACGTCTTCAATATCGACGTGAACTCGTTGTTTCCGCAGAGACTCGCGATAGACATTCCTGGCGACGCCATAGCAATAGGCGCTTACATTGTCGATTTCGGTTTCGCAGCTTTTAAGGATTACCCGGTTGATGGTTTCGTCGGCGAGTTCATCAGCGAAGTTGCAACCGCGCAGCGAAAAGAAATGGCACAGCAGGGAGCGCAAGCGCTCATATTCCTCGGCTGCGCGCTCGTGGTCAGGATTCAGCCATTCCAGAAAGGTGAAGAACTGTTCCCTGGTTATTTCTTCTTTCGCCTTGGCATCCGGCACTGTTGAGGCTCCCGATGCTAGTGGGGTGGTATCGCAGCCAGAGCATATCGCAGTTCTGTAGTTACATAGAAGCACAAAAATATGCCACGGGCTGTCCATGGAGCTTCATACGGACAACCCTCGTGGCATCTTTGTGCAAGTCTTATTGGTTTGGTGAGGCTGCTTCAGTGGTTCCTTTTGGTGGCGTTGATAAACAGCAACCAGTGAGTTGCAGCGTCGCAGACTCCACGCGGGTGTCGTCCTGAAGGTAAAGGCTGAGCCGGCCGAAGGTGTTGATGTTGTTGAGGACGGCCGGACTGAGTGTCCACTGTTTGACAGTGGGGTGGTTTACAGGGAAAGGCCATTGACTGTAAACGGGTTCACCGTAGACCGACTGGCCAGCATGCATGATGTAAATGGCGTCATTTCCGGCTGCATGGTCGGTCTTTGATTGACCGGGCAGATTTGATCTCATTTTGACGGTCAGCACGGCTTTCGTGATCTGGCAACACCCTTGCTCTCTTCTCCATTGAAAAGTGTATAGAAAGGCCTTGTCGGGTCCAGTGAAATTAAGTCCGACCGGACTGGTGAGCTGAACCGGAGCAAAATCGCCGGCGAATACGTTGGGTGGGTTAGCTGCGGTTAAGGTCAGAGAAATCGGTCTGGGACAGGCCGACTGGGCGACGGGCAGCTCGAGGCTTGTCGCTTGCGCCACCCTGCGATCTTGAGATTTGGTCCAACTGGCGGGCGCCAGCGCAAAGCTGATTCCTATCAATGAGATTGCTAAATATCGTCTGAGGTTTTTGCATTGCATGAGAGGTTCTCCTAAGTTAAGTGTCAGATTCAAAATATGACCCACGATTTCGTGGTCACTGATAGGAGTGACTTTCAAGCAGCGGAATGTAACGCGGTGGAGGTGAGGAAAAATTGGATCAGTGCGAGGAAATCATTTTCACGCAAAGCGCAAGAAACCCGATGAAAGGTGGTGACCTAATTTGAGGTTCTTATCCGCAGATTGCACAGATTTTATTAATTAATCTGTGTAATCTGTGGATAAAAAAAGTGAAACCAGGGCACTACCCGTTGAAAACGCGGCAGCGGTTTGCGCCTTCCCGTGAGAAACCGTTTTAACGGTTTCCTACCTGCCGCGCGCCAGTCTAATCTCGGACAGCAAATCCTTGACTATCTCGGACACGACTTTGGTAACGTCGCCGGAATAACGGCCTGCGCCTCGCCAAAGAACTGCGCCGCGCGCGTTGACGAGTTGTGCCGAAGCTTCGATCTGCGGCCCCGTTTGCGAAAGAACGATTTTAAGCGCCGCATCGCCTTCCTCTGCGCCGGTTGCTGCAACCATACGACTCGAGTTCAAACTCGCGATGAGGTTGTTGCGTAACTCATTGGACGTGTCGCCGCGTATCGCTACGTAGACCTTCTTTACTTCTCTGAGCGTCAGATTAGGAACTACACTCCCGCTGCGCGTCGCATCCTCAGCAACGTCTTCCTCGCGGTCCTGTGCCGGAGCGTCGGGGCTCGGTGCAGACACATTCGCCTTACTTGTTCTATCGTTCTTCGCGCGCCGCGTTGGTTGAGGCACAGCTTCAGTATTTGGAGACTTCGTCGCTTCAGCAACTGGACTGACAGCGTCTTCACGAACCGGCGTCGTTTGTACACTACTGGTCTGCACGGGTTCACTTGTTTGCCGCGACCTTAGTCTCACGTACGCGAGATAACCCGTCAGACAAACCACCAGCACAATGCCCGCAAGGATGTAGCGCGATATTCTTGTCCCGGCCCACAAACCGCCCGAGTCCTGCTCCGGAGCGAAACGAAGGCTGAGCCCTTGCCACCACAAACGCGCCGCTCTCCACGGGTTCGTCTCCCGGTAACCAAACGTGACAAAGAGATCAGCCTCGCCATTCGCTGCGCCCTGTCTCCTCGTAATACTCAGTGACAACTCCTGCCCGCCTTCCAACCGGATTGAAGTGACAAGTGCCTCCTTGCCAAACGAGGTGAGCAGGTGCGTCGCGAGCAGCAGATCGCCGTGTTGGTCCAACGCCTTCACTTCGAAAACCTCTGCATCCTCTTCAATGCTGAAGCTGATGCTCGACTGTTCGACAGGATTCAACCGGGCCCGTTCTACTCCATCGACCATGATGCGTATGACGCCACTAGGCGACGCATGGCGACGGCGTCCTGCCTGTTCGTCAAGCAGGTGATTAATCTCAGCAAGTTCCTCGGCGCTCAGCTCAGTAGGCGCGCTACGCTGCCGGGGCGGAGACTCATCATTCGTCTGGTCCGAGAAAAAACGCGGCAACTCCATCCGCTCCTCCGGCGAGCGGTAACCAAAGGCCGCGATTAAGCTCTGGAAGCAATCCGGGTGCAAGACGGCGTGGATGCGGTTGACTTCAACTTCCTTTTCGTCGGCGTTAATGTTCGACGTCAGCGCGGTAATGACCGACTTAAGCGGATCGAAGTCACGCGGCACGGGGCATTGCGTATCCCAGGGGGTGAATACTCGAAGGCACTCTCTCATGAGCGAGCGCAGTTCATTTGATCCTTGCTGAGTTTGGAATCTCTCTTCGCCTCGCTGTTGGCGATGAGCTCGGATCAACTGACCAAAGCGCTGAAACATCTCATGCATCAAAACGGCTTTACGCGAGCGGTAATAGTAGTCGTCCTTGACGCGCTCGGGTTCGCCGATCACGGCGTTATAAATTTCCATGGTTTCAAGCGTGCTGTAGCTGTGTAGGAGGCGGCTGACACCAAGCGTGACGTAGAAGGCGTTCCGTTTTGTCGTTATTCTCACGAGATGCTTGATGAAGTAAACGAGAAGGTCTTCCTCACTGGCGGGGTCGCCGACAGCGTGAACGCCTTGAGGTGCGACCTGGGCGGCACGCTCCTTCTGGCGCTCGTAAGGTTCGGATTCGACATAGAGCAGGCGCTGAAGCAAGTGAAGATCGCTGAACAGAGCTTTGTTGCGGATGCCGTCAGTCCGGCGCGACTCTCCGCGCGAAAACCTACCGACAGGCACGTAGTACAGCCGCTTAATCTGAGCCGCCATCGCGACGTTCAACTTGAGCGTGGCAGCCGCGACGATCCGGATCGCTATACCTTTATCCTGATGGAGAAAGTAGGCGAGCCGGTATGCCTTGTTAAGCACCTGTTCTGTCGATACTCTGTTCACCGCTGCGTTCCTGCCTCGAAGCGGATAACGGTCGCGCACATTTCAGCACGTCCTGCCCTGACCAGCGTGGCATTTTCGGAATTTTAGAAGTCGGGTGTACGCTGACAGTCGAATCGCTTTACGCGATTCTGTGTATGCTAAGATGGGCCACTAACTCATAACCCGACCCTCGCGGTTCAGCCGGGATTTAGGAGACATGCGAATGAGGAAGACGCTAGCTCTGCTGCTCGCTGCTGGTTTTTTATCCTTGGTTCCCTCTCATCCTCTGTCTGTCAAAAGTCAGCCACAGGCCGCACCGCCCAGCAAGTTTCAGACGGTCGCCAATCCAATAGCCAACCGCTATATCGTAGTGCTGGCGACCACTGACCTTAGTCCCATCGCCGCTCCGGCTCCAACACCTGTAACAGTAACAACCAAGTTTGGTCAGACTGCAGCCGCCCTGGCGATTTCTCCCGATATGAGTTCGGAAACCTTTGTTGCAGAACCAGCGCCCGATTCGCAAGTGGTTGCGACGGCCACGGAGCTAACGTCAACTTACGGCGGCTCTTTCTCGCTCACCTGGAGCGTAGCGCTCAAAGGCTTTCGCCTGCACGCGACCCAGGCGCAGGCGACAGCGATGAGCCAGGATTCGAAGGTCGCATTCGTTGTCGAGGATGGCGCCATCGCAGTGGGGACGCCGGACACAACGCCGATTGTCATGACGTTCCCTGATCCCGGTTTCCTCGTGAACCCGCAACCATGGGGACTCGACCGCATTAATCAGCACTATCTGCCGCTCGATAGGTACTATGGGTTTATCAACAGTGGTGTGGGTGTGAACGCCTACGTCATTGATACCGGTATTCTCACCACGCACTGGGAATTCCAGGGCCGTGCTTCCGCTGTCTTCGATTTTGAGCGTGAGGGTAACGGCAGCGATTGCAATGGGCATGGCTCGCACGTCGCCGGTGTCATTGGTGGTCAAACTTACGGTGTGGCCAAGAATGTGCGCCTCTTCGGTGTGCGCGTGCTCAACTGTCAGGGGCACGGCACCTGGTCGGATGTCATCGACGGAGTCAACTTCGTGACGTGGCATTTCCGGCAGCCGGCCCAACAGGGGTACCCGGCGCTGGCGAACATGAGTCTTGCTGGCGCAACCCACCGAGCCGCCGACGCGGCAGTCAGAAATTCAATCAGAGCAGGGGTGACCTACATCGTAGCGGCCGGCAATTCGAACAGTGACTCGGGAGCTTTTTCTCCGGCTGGTGTAGTTGAGGCGATAACGGTGGGCGCCACGAACCGTTACGACGTGCGCGCAGACTTTTCTAACTTCGGCTCGACGCTGGATCTTTTCGCACCGGGCGTCAGCATCCCCTCGGCCTGGATCGGCGCCGACCTGATGATCGTGACCGCATCCGGCACGTCCATGGCCGCCCCGCACGTATCCGGCGTCGTCGCGCTCTACCTTCAAACCAACCGCACCGCGACGCCCGCTACCGTCCGTTCCGCCATTGCCGGCACTTCAACCCAGGGTGTAGTCATCAACCCCGGGGAACAATCTCCAAACCGCTTGTTGTTTACGAACTACTGATTTGTGTTTTAGGCGGCGGATCTGGGCAGCACGTCAGTCGAGAAATGTTGACTGGTAAAAGTGAAGATTGCGATCGTCGAGTTGTGATTGAAATCGTTCATAAACCAGTTTCGCTTCGTTCTTCATTCCAAACCTGCGGCAGCACTGAAAGAATCGGAAGACTGGCGCCTGTGAATAACGACTGAATTTGTAGTTAGGTTGTTCTATAAAAGCGAAAAAGCGCTCGGCGCATTTTTCTTTTTCGCCTTTACGAGTCCATGCGCCCAGCAATTCCGAGATCGCGAAGTTATTCGTAGGATCGAGAGCAAGACCCTCCTCAGCTATTGCAACAGCCTCATCGAGCTTGCCCTGGCGCTGATAAATCTTAGCCAGTTCGGTGCGCGGATGAAGTCCGTTTGGCTCAAGAGCAATGTACTCTTCAAGTCGCTGAACTGCTTCGGCGAGCTTGCCCTGGCGCTGATAAATCTTGGCCAGTTCGGTGCGCGGGTGAAGTCCGTTGGGATCGATAGCAATGTACTCTTCAAGTCGCTGAACCGCTTCCGGTAGCTTGCCCTGGCGCTGATAGATCTTGGCCAGTTCGGTGCGTGCTTGTAGATCGTCCGGCTCCAGTTGTAACAGCTCCAGCAACACGGTTTCTGCTTCGGCGAGCTTGCCCTGACGATGATAAATCTTGGCCAGTTCGGTGCGCGGATGTAGTTGCTTGTCGTCGATTTGCAAGCTTTGCAGCAGCAGCGCTTCTGCCCGGACGAGCTTGCCCTGATGCTGATAAATCTTAGCCAATTCGGTGCGTGCTTGCAGGTTATTTGGATCTAGTTGGAGCAGTCCTCCCAAGATCGTTTCTGCTTCGGCGAGCTTGCCCTGGCGCTGATAAATCTTGGCCAGTTCGGTGCGCGGATGAAGTTGCTTGTCATCGATTTGCAGGCTTTGCAGCAGTAGCGTTTCTGCTTCGGCAAGCTTGCCCTGGCGCTGATAAATCTTGGCCAGTTCGGTGCGCGGATGAAGTTGCTGGTTATCGATTTGCAAGCTTTGCAGCAGTAGCGCTTCTGCCTCGGCAAGCTTGCCCTGGCGCTGATAAATCTTGGCCAGTTCGGTGCGCGGATGAAGTTGGTTGTCGTCGATTTGCAAGCTTTGCAGCAGTAGCGTTTCTGCTTCGGCAAGCTTGCCCTGGCGATGATAAATTTTGGCCAGTTCGGTGCGCGAATTCAGATCGTCGGGGGCTATTTCAAAGATCGGACGAAGAACCTTTTCCGCTTCTGTAAGCCTATTCAGCCTTTGGTAAACTTTGGCGAGTTCAGTTCTTCCACGGATGTTTTTACTGTCGAACTGCAACAATTCAAGAAGTACTGATTCCGCCTCTGCCAGCTTGCCTTGTCTTTGATAAATCTTTGAAAGCTCTGTCCGCGCATTCAGATCTGATCCACGTATTTGTAGTATTTGCCGCAGTACCGCTTCTGCCAGATTGAGCCGGCCCTGCTTTTGATAAATCTTCGCCAGCTCGGTGCGTGAATTTACGTCGGTAGGCTCGAAGTCCAGAATTCCGAGAAGCAGCGACTCCGCTTCATTCAGTTGAGTCTGCTGCTGATAAATTCTTGCCAGTTCGGTTCGGCAATGTAGATTTTGCGGTTGCTTTTTCAGGAGCGTATGCAAAACATCAATTGCTCCTTCAATCTTGTTGTCAACCAGCAGTAGCCATGAGCGTGCCAGATGGAGCGTCGCATGCAGCTTTGGAGAGAGAGCAACGCGCTGTTCGAGGTAGCCATTCAGAAGAAAGTCCAGAATACGGCCAAAGTTGATGTGGCGATTTTCACCCACATAATTCTTCTTAGCGCCAAAAATATTGATTAGCGCTTGAACCTCAATCGGATTGGCAAAATCAACCTGTTCGCACCATTCCATGAACATTTCGTCTTTGTTTTCCGGGTGCTCGCTAAAAAAGATTTCCGAAACGATCTCGTGCTTCGTACGCAAATGCGTGATCTTGTGAAACGATTCATCGCGCCATTCGTCGACCACAATCGGCTCGTTCACCAACCCTCGGAACCTCTCCAGGAATAATCTTTGCTCGCCTTCGCCGGCGCCACAAATTCGACTGAACGTGTCGCACGGCGTCCTCACACCAAACAGATAGAACAGCGCGATGTATTTGTAGCCCTCTCGAAACGCAGGCAGATCCGCACAAGCTTTACGGTAATCATCCCAGTCAAAATCGAAAATTATCTTTCTTTTCTTTTTCAACTCAAGCAGGATCTGATAGGTGGCGTTGACGTAAACGAGTCTTTCGTCACGCACAGTAGCTAAAAGGGATTGTCTGTCAGCGTCATCGATACCGAGTAAGTCAAAGAGTCTCTGATAAACGTGTTCGCGTTGAGTCTGCGGATTGCGGACTCTTATCGGTTCTGCTTCTTCCTCACCATGTAAATAAGTCAGGACTCCCGATTTCTTCAGCGCGCGATACCGATGCCCTCGTTCAGCGAGAACGATGTGGACGTTGCCGGCATAGTCTGGAACTTCGCGAAGGATTCGTTCCAACGTCACTTCATCGGCGGCAGGATTGTCGATACAGAGCAGTGTTTGTTCTGATGGCGAGCAGTACTTAATTATATTGAAGATAGATTCTACGTCTGTTGGGCCAATGTGAGTCTCGAGGTCTAAAGTAAAAACATTGTCGCCGCGGAGCGCCCGTTCCACAGCGACACGATGAAGAATTGTTGTTTTGCCCGATCCACCATCTCCAATCAACCAGAGCGTGGCGCTCGGAGACATGCGTTCCAGGCGACGATACACTTCGTCCATCACCCGCGTATTGCGAACATCTATGTCGTTGATAACGACCTGCAAGACGATATTTGTACGATCGTTGATCCGGTAATACTCAAGAGCCAGCTCTTTCAACTGATTCTGATCGGTGATTCTGGATTCTTCAATGAAGTGATCTGAGATCTGCTTGAATCCCTGCACCGGCCGGACGGGGATTTCCGGGTAGTAGATCGGAATCAATTGCTCCGCGTATTCCCAAATTCTTTCGCTTATCGTGTCCCATCCCCAGTATTCGGCAGTCAACGTACTTGACGAAAGAGTCGCAGCCTTCCTCTGCAGCTCAGTATCGTTCTTGAAGGTGCTGGCGAAAACAAAGCGCGTCAGAGGTTTGGCCAATCCATCGGTCCTGGACAACTCCTCTTCCATTTCTTGTAACAACACCTCGCGAATACGATCGTCTGTTTTGTGTCGCGTGTCTTTTAGTTTGCATTGAAAGGTAATCGTAGAATCAACAGGCGAGAGACCGTCTATACCAAACTGTTTTTGACCTGTCCGGCCGAATCGTTCAATACCAGGATCGTCAAAGACTCTGCGCATAACGTCTCGGACTAAGTTCTCAAACTGGTGTTCATCGAGGAGTGGGGGCAACTGGTATGACATAGACGTTCAGAGGACCGTGCAAAGCAGCAGGTTTGGGCGGTAGCTTATCGCTTTGCAAGAGACAGTCGCAAGGTGAGCCCGAACAAAGAGTATGAAGCGGTGATTTTTATGTCGTGAAGGTCGTCGCCGGCAGTGGAAACCAGATTAGTTTGTAAGCGATGAGCCCAGCTGTTTTTTACTTCGTCGTGAGGAATGCCTTCGCCTCTGTCGAGTTGAACGAGGCCTTTCTTCAGTTTCAAAATGTGCAAGAGCCGACTATCCCGGCACTCTCACTGGCTCTTGTGAATGGTGGTCCATCGGGCCGACTCCCTCAGCCTCGGAATGTCTCTTATCCCACCAATCCTGGACAGGAATCTCCAAACCGTTAAGCAGCGGGGGGGCAAGCCCCTCTTCCTGACTTGTTAATTCCTTTAAGACACATGAAATAGAACAAGTCAGTAAGAGGGGCTTGCCCCCGCTGTCTGGCTCTTGTAAACAGTCTCCATTGGGCCAACTCCCTCGGCCTCCAGGATTGTCTCTTCGTCCCACCACTCCTCATGCATGGCGTTCGCGAGAACAACAAAGGCATTGCCCGTCCTCAAGTGACGGGCACGAGATGGGTCCAGTGGTTCGCCGATGACGATGAAGATCGAACCGCTCAGGACCTTCACGTGTACGTCTCTAGTGTGCCGGTGCGCCGCGACTCGTGTTCCTGCAGGGATTTTGAGTTGATACTTGAAGGGGCCGGGCTGGCTGGTGTCGCCAACCAAATCACGACGAAACCCGCCGGGAATGGTCTTGCTGGGTTGCCATTGATCGTTTGCCTGAGGGGTGCTGGTACAAGCGACATTGCCGAGGAGGAGCAGCGCCAACAAGGTCGAAGCTATTACGCGAATGGATTTTTGTTCCATCACATAGTTATCGTCTGATTGATGCCCGGTTGCAACTGGTACGTCACGTCCGGAAAAGAACCGCGGCCGAAGAAGACGTGATTCGCAAGCCGGCTGAACGCAGGCAGCCGTAACAGTGCACAACCTAGTTCGAGCAGTTGCGGTTGACGAAGCGTCGCCGCAATGCGACGTGCCCATAACCGAGATACAAAGCGCCTCCTGAATAGTTCACCTGAGTACGCCTGCAACACCTGAGCATCGCCAGTCGATAAATACTCCGTAACAACGCTGGCTGCAAACGCGGACAGACGCATGCACGGATCCAAACCGCCCGCCGTGAGTGGTGACACGGCGCCGGCCGCGTCGCCTATTAACAGGCCGGTTGCATTAGCGATGTTTTTAAGCACACCGCCAACCGGAATGAGGCCCGCGCGGGCTTCGATCTGTTTTGCCTTTCGCAAGTCGATAATGCCTGCGACACGCGAACGAAAGTCCTGCAACGCGACCGTGGGATCGAATAACGATGGATAGCCGCCGACGCCCAGGTGCGTTTCTTCACCGTCGTGCGCAATCCACGCGATGTAACCCGGCGCCAGTTTCGGATCGAGAAAACACAGCAATCGCGGTGGACCATCAAGCACAGCGCCCTGCAAAACACTTTCCACACCGACGAGCCATTCGCGATTCAATTGCAGTTTTAGATCGCGAGCAACACGCGAGCGGGCGCCATCCGCGCCGATCAGGTAGCGCGTCGTTATCGATGAACTGCCACTGAGTCGAACTGTCAGCTTGCCGTTCGTTGCCTCATGGCTGAGATAACTGGTTTGCGGAAGCCAATGAACGCCGGAGAGTAAGCACTGCTGCAAATAACGCTGGTAGAGTTGGCCCATGCGGCCGATGCGAAACTCGTCGTGCTGACTTACGAGTTCGAGCGGCCGGCGCGCGGGTGAGTAGAGGGTGACGTGTCTGATCGGTGGTCCGAGGCAGTCGTCCGGTAGATCGAAATCGACGAGCGTGCGCCGCACGAAGATGCCGGTGGTATGGATCTTCTGGTCGAGCGTGTTCTTCCGATCGACGAGAAGAACATTAAGCCCCTGCCGCCCGAGCAGGCGAGCACACTGCAGTCCGGCCAATCCCGCGCCGATGATTGTGACGTCGTAGTTAGTCCTCATGAAATCCGCGGCGAAGCTCTTTGTTTCGCAAAGCTCATCTTAGGCTTCGGGTGAGGTTGCGTCAAGTACTTTACGCGATAAAGATAGGGTGTGAAGGGTTAAGTTGCGGCATCGACCATCGTCGCGACGAGATGCTCGAGCGCGGCGGCTGGGTCGATGCACCTGCCGGTGTGGACTGGGGAAGTTTGAATAACGGTGCTGCGCGGGGCGACGAGCCAGTGAAAACGCTGGCGCTGCGGTAGCTGGCCGATCGAACCGGCTTCCTCACCGCCGCGACAGATTGTTGGAATCGCGGCCAGATGTTTTCTTACGAGATCCAGGTCTACGTTCGGATCGAGAGCGAGGAGTCGAGCCTCATTCAACTTGATGCGTGCTTCCAAAAACGACAACTCGGGACACGAGACGATCACGCCGGCGTTGATAAATTCTTCGCGGTCCACCTTTGGTACGACGCGGACCACCGCGTAGTCATACCTGAATTTATCGGGCACGAATCGCCTCCTCAACGAAGTGGCGAGGCGCGTCGCGCCGCCTCGTCAGGTAATCGACGTAGGCTTGCCTGTTTTCCGCAGTCGTACTAAATGGAGAGTTGTCCTTCATCCAATCGTCAGGGACGAGATCGACAATGCCTTTTATCACCTCTCCTGTGATTGCTCCGAACATTGCCTGATCGACTGTTTCGATCGAACTGGCGAATGGCAGCAGGATGTGTTCCTTGATCAAGCGAAACGGATCCTTGCTGCGTTGGTCCATGTCTGTCCATGAGTGATGAAAGTACAAGGCGGCGCCGTGATCGATTAACCAGAGCTTGCGATGCCACATTAACATGTTTGCGTTTCGCGGGGTGCGATCGACGTTCGTGACGTAGGCGTCGAGCCAGACGATCCGCGAAGCGAGGTCCGCATCGGGTTTGTCTGCAACCGGATCGAACATTACTGAGCCGGGCAGGTAATCGAGCCCGAGATTCAGCCCGCCGCTGGCGCGGATGAGATCTTGTATTTCGGGGTCGGGCTCTGTTTTCGCGATTTCAGGATCGAGCGAAACGAACACCAGCTCGGGAACCAACAAGCCGGCCGCCCTGGCAAGCTCGCCGGCAATTAACTCCGCGATGAGTGCCTTGGGCCCCTGGCCGGCGCCGCGGAACTTGAGCACGTACATCCCATCGTCATCCGCTTCGATGATCGCCGGCAGCGAGCCACCCTCACGCAGCGGCGTAACATACCTTGCGGCGTTTACAGTTCTCATTCGAGTTCAGCCAACACTTGTTCGATGCTTTGATTGCTCCAGTACCGGTGCATGTTCTCGCCGGTCGTCAGGGTGCGCGTTTTCATCCGGTCGATGTACAGCGTTCCGTTCAGATGATCTATCTCGTGCTGAAGAATACGCGCGTACCAGCCCTGCGCCTTGATTGTTACTTCTTCGCCGCGTTCATTCAAACACTCAACACGAACATTCAGCGCGCGATCCACCACCGCCTGATAGCCCGCAACGCTAAGGCAGCCTTCGAAGAATGTTGCCGAGGACTTGCCGAGCAACGTGAGCTTCGGATTGATGATAACGTGAAATGGAATCTCGGCTCGCTGAGTTTCTGCAAGCTCATCCGGAGAGAGACGTGCTAAGTAATCCGCTCGATCCTCGATGACCGCGAGTTGAATAGACTTCCCGATCTGCGGCGCGGCGAGCCCGACTCCCGGCGCCTCGCGCATCGTGTCTCGCATCAACTCGATTAGCAGTTGTATCGACGCACTGCGGATCTCGTCCTTTGTTAATGGACGACTCTGCTTTCTCAAAACCGGATCCCCTGCCTGTACGATCTTTAACTTCATCCCTGACTCCTCGATTGCACTTAGTTTATGATGTCTCATCTCCCGGTGTTAAATGGCAAAGAACGTTCAGATTATTGGACTGACATAAATGAAGACAATTGGAATTGTTGCACATAGCTTCGAAGGCGCTGCGCTTTGTTTCCTGACCGCCTGCAGGGAAGGAGCCGTACATCTTGGACCACACATGCATCCGACCATCATCATGAGTGCTTTGCCGATGGGATTGTGCATGCCGGCCTGGCAGGCAAATGATCACGCGACCGTCGGGAAATTCCTGTTCGAAGGCGTGCAACAAGTCGCTGACGGCGGCGCTGATTTTTACGTCTGCCCTGACAATACAGCGCACATCGCCCTGGAGCAGATGGCTGCGGACCTGCCGCTGCCGGGATTGCACATCGCGGAAGTGGTTTGTCACGAAATCACTATGAGCGGATGGAAAAACGTCGGACTTCTCGGCACCCGTTGGACGATGACCGGCCCTGTCTACGAAACGGCGCTGAAGAAGCGGGGATTGGAAAGACTGATCCCTGACGAATCAACGAGAGAACAACTGAACACCGCCATCTTCGACGAACTATGTATGGGAATCTTCAACGCCAGCACGACCGATCTGTTCTTAGGCGCAATCGAGGATCTAAAGTCGCGAGGAGCTGAGTGCGTCATTCTCGGTTGCACGGAGATCCCGCTGATCGTCACGGAAGCAAACTCCCCATTACCCACGGTTGATTCGACACGACTGCTCGCAAAATACGCCGTTCGTGAGGCAGTCAGCGAGCGCCCGCTGAACGCGAAGTCCGGCTGGCTCGCAGTTACAGACTAAAGCAGTTGCAGAAACATTAGCCACGGATTTACACCGACCTCGTACACGGATTTTGTTTTAATCCGTGTATGAAATCCGTGTAATCCGTGGCTAATTCTTTTGGTGTACCGACGAGCCTTCACTTCGCCGGCAGGCGGTTCGTGATGAAGTCCGAGATGCGGCTGGCGGCGGGTGGGTCGAGGTTGGAGAGGACCGCGATTGTGTAGCCAGAGGAGGGGCAGATTTGGAGCATGCCGTTCATGCCGGGGGCGCCGCCACCGTGGCCGAAGCAGCGTGTGCCGTTGATGACGGAATCCTGGAATCCGTAGGCGTATTTACCACGACCGGCGTTAACTTTTCCCGTGGTCAGTTCCTCCGTGTACTTCGCGTTCAGTAGTTTGTGTGTTTGCAGCGCGGTCGCGAAACGCAGCAGGTCTTCGACCGTGGAGTAGCCGCCGCCCGCGGAGGTGCCGCGGTAAGGGAGAGTGTCAGTGTTGGGCTGCCAGTCACCGCCACCTCTCATGTAGCCAACGCTTCGATCGGGCACCGTTTGCTCCTCCGGTTCGGAAGCCGTAGCAGTCATGCCCGCCGGCTTGAAGATGTGATCGCGAACGTAGTCGTAATAACTCTGACCGCTGACTTTCTCGATTAACACACCGAGCAGCAGAAAACCGTAGTTGCTGTACTGCCAACGACTGCCCGGCTCGAACTCCGCGGCGCGTTGCCCGTAGAGATTCACGTAATCACGCAACGTCTTCAACTCAAGCCGGCGCTTGTCGAACTCCGGTCCAAAAATGTCGCCTGTGCCTCCGGTGTGCGTCAGCAGTTGTTCGATTGTTACTTTTGAGGCAACGTCTTTATTGGGATAGTCGGTCAAGTAGTTGCCGAACGGCGCTTTGAGATCGAGTTTGCCGCTTTGCACGAGTTGCAGAGTCGCAACCGCAGTAAACATCTTGTTCATCGAGCCGATACGAAAGCGCGTCTTCAAAGTGTTCGGAGTTTTGTTTTCGCGATCTGCCAGGCCATACGCCTGTGCGAAAACAGTCTTGCCGTTTCGTGCCACCAATGCCGCGCCCGAAAAGCGTCCGCCGGCAACATCCTCGTCGAGCTTCTTTCGGAAGGCCGGAATCAGTTCGCTTTCGCTCAGGTGCGGAAGAGCCAACTCGGCCGGACGCTCAATCGCACCCAAGCTGAGCCTGGTGATCGTGTATGGCGCCGCCGCTTCGACCTCAAGGGTCATGCGACCAACCTGATCAGACGAACGTTCCTGAAGTAATGCGACAACCTTTGTTGGGGTCGACTCCTCTAGCTTTTTCAGTTCGAAGCCGCCCGTCATCT
>DASVGE010000421.1:0-6866 GCA_036379695.1 Pyrinomonadaceae bacterium
CAATTCCGCTCACGATGAAGTCAGAAATTAAGGAAGAAAACGGGGCGTGGATCGTCAATGAAACGGCGCAGACTCCGCAAGGCGAGATCTCAGACGTCAGCACGATCGAAAAAGGAAGTCTGCTGCTGAAGCGCCGTTTGATAAAGCAAGGTCCATTGACGATGGAATTAAAAATCGAGCCGCACCAGGTTACCGGGACCACTGTGATGAACGGGCAGTCCACACCACTTGCGGTAGAATCCGGGGGCGCTTTGTTTGCCGACGGGGCCGGCGCTTTTGACGTGATCGCATCGCTTCCCCTGGCGGATGGTTACAGTTTGAGTTTTCGAAATTTCGATGTGATGAAGCAGAAGCCGCAGATCAAACAGTTGAAGGTAACCGGATCGGAGAGCGTCACCGTCCCCGCAGGCACGTTCGACGCCTACAAAGTGGAAATACTCGACGTCGCCAACGATGCAGATAAGCAGACTGTCTGGATCGATAAGGGAAGTCGGAAAGTGTTGAAGATTACGGCGGTGCTTCCGAACCTTAATGGAGCAGTACTAACCTCGGAATTGACGCCGTAAGGAGTCTGCACAAAGTAATAAGAGAACAAGTAAGGAAGAGGGGCTTGCCCCCGCCGCTACATCAAACGAAAAAGCGGGGGCAAGCCCCTCTTCCTGACTTGTTCTCTTTCTGATCAAGCTGTGGTGCCACCAGGTTTATTCCCGTGGCTTCACGTTTTCCTGGAGAAATTTGACGATGTCTTCGGTGGAGGTGCCGGGGAGGAAGACTTCGGCGACGCCTTGTTGTTTGAGTTTTGGGAGGTCTTCCTGGGGGACGATGCCGCCTACGAGGACCAGAACGTTGTCCATTCCTTTTTCACGCAGCAACTCGACGATCCGCGGGCAGAGCGTGTTGTGGGCGCCACTTAGTATTGAGACGCCGACTGCGTCCACGTCCTCTTGCAGGGCGGCGGCTGCGATCATCTCGGGTGTTTGGCGCAGGCCTGTGTAGATCACTTCCATGCCTGCGTCGCGCAGGGCGCGGGCGATGACTTTGGCGCCGCGGTCGTGACCGTCGAGACCGGGCTTTGCTACCAGAACGCGAATCTTTCGATTGGACATCGTGTTTGTCTAAAAGGCAGGCTCTTCGTAGATTCCGTAGACGTCACGCAGCGCCGAGCAGATTTCGCCGAGCGTGGCGTACGCGCGGACCGCTTCGATTGTAGCGGGCATCGTGTTCTCGTTTTTGCGCGCAGCGGTTTTCAGTTTCTCGAGCGTGTTCGCAACGGCGCCTGCGTCGCGGCGGGTGCGTGTCTGTTCGAGTCGTTCAAGCTGGTGCGTGCGCACTGACTCGTCGATCACCAGGATCGGAACCTCGGAAGGCTCATCGGTCATGGCGTACTTGTTGACGCCGACGATCACCTGCTCGCCGCGCTCGACTGCTTTCTGGTAGTGATAAGCCGAATCCTGAATCTCGCGTTGCGGAAATCCCTTTTCGATCGCCGAGACCATGCCGCCCATCGCGTCGATTTTCCGGAAATACTCCAGCGCCTCCTGCTCCATCTTTTCCGTCAGTGACTCGAGATAGTAAGAACCACCGAGCGGATCGACTGTGTTCACCACGCCAGTCTCTTCCGCGATGATCTGTTGGGTGCGCAGTGCGATCAGCGCCGCGCGATCAGTGGGCAGGGCTAATGCTTCGTCGTAAGCGTCAGTGTGCAGGCTCTGCGTGCCACCGAGAACGCCCGCGAGTGCCTGGATGGCGACGCGAACGATGTTGTTGAGTGGTTGTTGGACCGTCAGCGAGACGCCGGCGGTCTGCGTGTGGAAACGCATTTGCAGCGTGCGCTCGTAATTACTGCCGAAGCGGTTCTTCATCTCGCGGGACCAGATGCGACGGGCCGCGCGATACTTCGCGATCTCCTCAAAGAAATCGTTGTGTGCGTTAAAGAAGAAGGACATGCGTGGCACGAAACGGTCCACGTCGAGACCTGCTTCCACTCCCCACGCCACGTATTCGATGCCGTCGCGTAAAGTGAACGCGAGCTCCTGCGCGGCCGTGGCTCCGGCTTCACGAATGTGATAACCGCTGACGGAGATCGGGTTATATCGAGGCACGTGCTCGGTGCAGAACGCGAAGGTGTCGATCACCAGCTTCATCGCCGGTTTGATCGGGTAGATCCATTCTTTCTGCGCGATGTATTCCTTGAGAATGTCGTTTTGAAGTGTGCCGGAGATCTTGTCCCACCGCGCGCCCTGCTTTTCAGCGACTACGAGATACATCGCCAGCAAGACTGATGCGGGAGCGTTGATGGTCTGCGATACGGTGACCTGTTCCAGCGGAATGCCGTCAAAGAGGACTTCCATGTCGGCCAGCGACGACACCGCGACACCGCATTTACCGACTTCGCCTTCAGACAAGGGCGAGTCAGCGTCGTAGCCCATCAAGGTCGGCAGGTCGTAGGCGACGGAGAGTCCGGTTTGACCCTGCTCCATCAGGTATTTAAAGCGTGCGTTTGTCTCCTCAGGAGTGCTAAAGCCGGCAAACTGGCGCATCGTCCAGAGCTTGCCGCGATAGCCGGTCGGATGAATGCCGCGCGTGTAGGGAAACTCGCCTGGGAAGGAGATGTCGCGAGAGAAGTCGAGATCGGCGACGTCAGCCGGAGTATAGAGGCGTTCGACCTCGTCGAGCGATACGGTTTGGAAACTCTTTTTACGTTCCGGATGCTTCTCGAGCGCAGGCTTGAGGGTCTCTTCCTCCCAACGCTCTTGCTCTATCTCAGCGGGTGAGCCTTCCTTTGTTTCGTGCATCCCCCGGATATTAGCCGCAAAGTAGCACAAGAGCAAATTTAGCCGCAAAAAGGCACAAAAAGCACAAAAGATAAAATGACATTCGAGCGCGCCCGACGCAGTTGGATCTTAGTTTTTGTGCCTTATGTGCCTTTTTGCGGCTGAACTCTTTTGTGCTTTTTTGTGGCTTTAGAGGGGAGCGCGGCTGCGATGGCAGTCACAGCCGCGCCAACTCGGAGGGTTAACCCGGTTGCGTGGATGTCGAGCAGAAAAAAACTATGGGCAGGTGTCGGCAGGCATAGAAATCGATTTCTCCGTTAGTCATTGAGAATTACTCAACGGGTACAACAAATTCGTTACTGCGGACCATGTTCAAATGGGCGCGTGCCGCCAGTTCGATGGTCCGGGGATCTGTTCGTAGTCTTTCGAGTTCCGATTTCAACGATTGGTTCACGTGGCGCAATGCCTCAACGTCCGTCTGCATTACGGTAAGTTGTTGTGCGGCAACATGAACTCTGGCCCGTGTTCGCATGTTTACAGTCACACAGACGGCTAAAGTCGCCAGAAGAATCATCCCGAAAACGACCCATGAGGGAATTATTCCGCCCCGGCGGCGCACCTCCGTGCGCGTTCCGAGGATGTCGATTGATATCTGCTGTACCGATGCCAATGTATTTGCGCGCGGCGCGACACGCTGCGACCTGATTCGCTCGTCAATCCAGTAACTGTTTGCGACCTTGCTCACCTCACACCTCCGAATTCCTCTGCCGTCCCCATGTCCCCATGTCTGGCGCTCTTAAACTTAAGAGGCTGCTTAACTGGAATCTGTGGGTTTGGCCACAATATAGCGGGTTCCTCGTGACCAGCAGCCCCAACTAAATGTACTTTGTGGCTTGTCAATTACTTGCCGCTCAACGACTTAGCGGCGATATCGGCGGACTGTAGCATCGTGCTTAAAGGGTGTAAAGATTTTTCTAGTCTTTTCTAATCAATGCTTTAACCCTGTAAGTTCAACATTTACCTCAACTAAGAGCGCTTAAGTGTTGAAAATTGGCGAACGGCAGGCGAACGAAAATGTTCCACAGTTAAAACTTGTTGACACGGCGGAATTGGGCAACTAGACTCCTAAACCTGCGGGCTGCAAAGCCCTTGGCAACATGATTTGAGTTTCTTGTCCCCGCGGCACCCTCACTGAATGTAAGGATCCTCCGGTTTTTTTCGAGCACATTTAAGGAAGGGTGTTGATGTCTGACTCTTCGGTCCTAAGTCCGGTGGCCCCTGTCTCCGAGCCCAGTTCTCTTCGATTACCTATCAGTGCAATAGTACGAGCCGTTTGTGAAGCCGCTAACGGGGGTCCGGATCTCCTCTATGAGGTGATGATTAAGATGAGCCTGATGGTCGAGGCGACGGCGCCGACCTATGGGCTATCTATCTGGGCCACATCAGATGCCGGCAAACCAACGCTGCGCTGGGCCGAAGGACTCGAGGAACAGGAGATCGCGATTGGTGAAGTCGCGGTCGCCGAAATCTTTTCGTGCAAGGGTCGACCGCAACCTGCAAAAGAGGGAGACCAGGCAATCTGCCTTTTGCTGGCGCAGCCGTCGGCCACGCGTGAAGGCGCGGCGCTGTACGGACGCTGTGTCAGACCCTTAACCGTTCAACAAGCGAAAGAACTCAACGCGCTCAGTGACGTCGCGCACCTGGCCCATTCGCACCAGTCGTCAAACGTTGTCGCCACCGCGAGCAAGCCCGCGACGGTTACTCCCGCAAGTTCGCTGCCGGGAATGGTGTTCAGTAGTCGCGCGATGGTTGACGTCGCAAAAAACGTCGAGCGCATCAAAGATTCCCATTCGACGATCCTTGTCACCGGCGAATCCGGGACGGGTAAGGAACTAATTGCGCGAGCGATTCACCGGCTCAGCCGGCGCTCGGAAAGCGAGTTTATTCCTTTCAACTGTTCCGCTGTTCCTGCTGAACTGATCGAAAGCATGTTGTTTGGACATCGACGTGGAACGTTCACGGGGGCGATGTCGGACCAGGCGGGGTTGATCCGTTCCGCTGAGAATGGAACGTTGTTCCTTGACGAGATTGGTGACCTGCCACTTCCGCTTCAGCCAAAGCTGCTCAGATTTCTGCAGGAGGGCGAGGTCCACACGCTTGGCGAACGTGCGCCGCGTAAAGTAAACGTGCGCGTGATCGCGGCGACGCACAAGGATCTCGAAACGCTCGTCAGTGAAAAGCTCTTTCGTGAAGATCTCTATTACAGAATCGCGACGCTGACGTTGAAAGTGCCACCGTTGCGAGAGCGGCGCGAAGACATCTCGGCATTGATTTCGCATTTCGTGAGTCACTACGCGCGGAAGAACGAGCGGCCGATTTCTGGAATTACTGCGGAGGCGATCCAGATTCTCGAGACGTATTCGTGGCCGGGAAATATTCGCGAGCTCGCGGCGGAGATCGAGCGGTTGGTGCTTTACGCTGAGGACGACGGTTACATTCGACCGGAGAACATCAGCCCGCGGATTCATCCGCAGGGGACTCAGAGTCAGGGCACGGCCGAGAGGTTGGATGATTTGCTCGAGAGTTATGAACGGCGTGTGATCACCGAGACGCTGAAACGTCACGATTGCAACGTCGCCAAGGCCAGCGAAGCACTCGGCCTGGGCTCCAGACAAACGCTTTATAAGAAACTAAAGCGCCTCGCGATCGACATCGGTGACTTTCTCCAGGAAGACACCGAGCCAGGCATGCAATACCGCGCTTAAAATCAGCCACAGATAAACACGGATTTCATTCACGGATTTTTGTTTTAGATCCGTGTATGAAATCCGTGTTTATCTGTGGCTAAGATCCAGTGTTAACTCCTCGGCGTTGGGCCAATGAGGGTTGTCAACTGCGGGCGACAACGGTGAAGAGTAAGAGAAATATGAACTTCCACTGTTAAGAACCTGGTTGCCCCGATCAAGGTTGTCAACCACAGGCTACAAATCACCACCACTTACCCCCAAAAACCGCACTTGGACCAATGGCACACCGGTTGTAAACGTGTAGCTCGTCGCGAAGCAACAACGCATCGCACCAAGTAACACCGCCTAACCGAATCTAAAAGGAGCAACCAAATGATTAAGAGATTTTTGATGGACGAGACTGGTCTTGAACTTTCAGAGTACGCAGTTGCCGCAGCGCTCGTAGCGTTGGCTTGTGTGCTGGCTTTCCGCACGTTGGGTGGAAACATTGCCACCAAGATCAATGAACTCGCGACCACGATTGTTGGTGGGTAGTTGATTACCCAGGTTGAAGCTCACCGGCAGCAGCTTCCAGGCTGCTGCCGGGCTCAACTTAAAAGAGTTAATTGCCATTATCGGTGGCGTGCCTTGTGAAGTGACACTTACACGAGGGCGCCTCCACTTTTCCCACATTCAGCGGATTCCGTTTTCCAGGCCGAAATGCTCAGCCCTACCGCAATCATTGTCGAACTCTTCTTAATTCCGCTCGCCGTGCTGATCATTTACCACGACGTGCGCTATCGCCGCATTCCTAACGCATTCGTACTCGCCACCCTGTTAACCGGACTGATTCTAAATTTCGCAGTTGGAGGCTGGCGCGGTGCTCTAAGCAGCATCGGCGGGTGCGCGCTGGCCTTTGTTTTGATGTTCATGCTGCACGTCTTCGGAGCAATGGGCGCAGGCGATGTCAAACTTTTCGCCGCCATCGGTTCAGTACTCGGCGCCCCACTCGTGGTGCCAACTTTTGTAGTCATCGTTCTAATCGGCGGTTTGATCGGTCTGGTTCTCGTGCTGCGATCGGGAGCCTTCAGCACCACTTGTCATCGCGTTTTGCAGATCCTGGTTGGATTGTTGCCAGGCTGGCAAATGCCCCGCTTCAGTGTCCCCGCTGATCGTCGTCTCACCATTCCCTACGGTGCGGCTATCACTATCGGCGCCATTATCGCAACTGCGATTTTTCACCCTTAACAAGCGGCTAGTAGCGCTATCAACCAGGCCAGGCCTGGCGAGAACGGAGAGTTGATTCCATGCGAAACAAACGTTTCTTCATAGTTTTGGTAGGGGCGCTGATTTTTGGAGTGCTCGC
>DASVGE010000422.1:0-14635 GCA_036379695.1 Pyrinomonadaceae bacterium
GTCGAAGCGCCGGAGGATGAAACTGAGTCGGACGACGATTCAGCCGCGTCTGAGCGAATGAAACAACAACAGGCGGAGCGGACGCCCGAACGCCGCGACGCGCGCGAGTTGTTCAATGCGTGGAACGATCCCTCGCAGGAAAGTGACCCGGACGAACTGGCGGGAGCGGAGGCGTGGACGGAAGCAGAGACGCCGGAGCAGGCGCTGGCTGAGGGCGAAGTTGCCTATAACTACGATGAATGGGATCGCGAGTTGACGGATCACCGGCTTGGTTGGTGTCGCGTTATAGAGAAGAAGGTGAAGCACGGCGATCGGAATTTTGTCGATCAAACAAAAGAACGGCACAAGGGTGTGATCTCGTCGATACGACATCAGTTTCAACTGATGAAGCCGGAGAATCTGACGCGCGTGGCGAATGAAGTTGATGGCGAAGAGTTTGATCTGAATGCGGTGATCGATTTTGTAATTGATCGCCGCGCTGATGGCTACCAGTCGGAGCGCATCTACACGAAGCGTCTGCGGCGGCGGCGTGACGTGGCAGTCTCTTTCCTGTTGGACCAGTCGTCGTCGACGGCGCGTACGATCGGACGTCATCCTTTACAGCCGTACACGCGTCCCGGACGGCGGATCATCGAGATCGAAAAAGAAGGACTGGTGTTGATGAGTGAGGCGCTCGAAGCTGTCGGCGACGTCTATTCGATCAATGGGTTCACGTCCGAGGGCCGGCGGAACGTGAAGTTTTACGTGGTGAAGGATTTCAACGAGAAGTACGGCGACGAAGTGAAGCGACGCATCGGCGGCATCACTTACCAGAACAACACGCGGCTCGGGGCCGCGATCCGGCACGCGACGGCGAAGCTGGCGAAGCAGGATGCGCGTACGCGGCTCTTGATCGTGCTGTCAGACGGGCGGCCTTACGATCACGATTACGGTGATGCTCGCTATGCGCGCGAAGACACCCGCGAGGCTTTGCGACAGGCGAAGAACGAGGGGATCACGCCGTTTTGTATCACGATCGATCGAGAGTCGGAGGCTGAGTTAAGGGATCTCTACGGAGAAATTGGTTACACGATTATTGATGATGTGCTTTCGTTGCCTGAGCGACTACCGGGCATCTACAGGCGGCTTACCACTTAATCCGTCAAAAAATCCGCGTTAATCTGTGCTCCCCCAGCCTCCGCCGCCGGGAGTTTCGATGCGGATTCGATCGCCGGGTTTTAGTTCGTGAGAGCCTTTGGAGGGGAGCTTTGATTTCCTGTTAAGGGTGTTGAGACCGGGTGCGCCGTCCTCGCCGCCGAATAATCCGTATGGGCCACGCTTGCGACGATCGCATAGCAGCGACATGCGCGAGGGAACGAGCGTTTCGATCTCGCGCACGACACCGTCGCCGCCGCGTTGCTTGCCTGCCCCGCCCGAACCTTTGCGCAAGCGATACTCGCGCACGCGCAGAGGATACGCATACTCGAGGGCTTCCGCGGGTGTGTTCAGGCTGTTTGTCATGTGCGTGTGAACGCCGCTCATGCCGGGGGCACTTGGGCGTGCACCCATGCCGCCGGCGACGGTTTCGTAGTAGGAAAACTCCTGGCCGTGTGAGTCGATGCCGCCGATGGTGAGATTGTTCATCGTGCCCTGGCTGGCGGCAGGAATTCGGTCGGGTAAAGCCTGGGCCAACGCCTTGAAAAGCACGTCGACGATGCGTTGCGACGTCTCGACGTTTCCACCCGCGACCGATGCCGGCGGGTTTGCATTGACGACTGTGCCACGCGGCGCGATCACTTCGATCGGCGCCATCAATCCCGCACTCGCCGGGACTTCGCCGCCAATCAAACAACGAAAGACATAAGACACTGCCGAAACTGTGATCGCTTCGACAGCATTGATCGCGCCGGTAACCTGCGGCGCGCTGCCAGTGAAGTCAATCACAGCACGTTCGCCTTTGATCGTGACGCGTACTTTAATCAGCACTGCACGATCATCGACACCGTCATCGTCCAGTACATCCTCTGCTTCGTACGAGCCGTCGGGAATCGAAGCGATCGTGTAGCGCATCAGCCGTGCTGAGTAGTCGATCAGTTGCGATGCATATTCCGTCGTCTCCCGCTCACCACGACGTTCGATGATCTCCAACAAACGGGTGGCGCCAGTCTTCAACGAACCGATCTGCGCATCGAAGTCGCCGCGGCGCTCGACGTTGCCACGAACGTTAGCGAGCAACAGGCGCATCGTGTCTGTATCGAGCACGCCGTTTCTTACTAAACGGATCGGCGGAATGCGTATTCCCTCGCCGTAGATGTCTGTCGCCAGACCCATGGACCCCGGCGTCGCGCCGCCGATGTCTGCATGATGTGCGCGATTAGCGACATAGAACAATATCTGCTTTCCGTTATCGACCGGCATCACGAGCGTCACGTCCGGCAGATGCGTCCCACCGGCAAACGGATCGTTCAGCGCCACCACATCACCCGGCGCGATCGCGATCTCTTCGAGCGCAGCCGCAACGGCCATCGGCATCGATCCAAGATGCACCGGCATGTGATCGCCCTGCGCAATCACGCGCCCACCCGCATCGAAGACCGCGCACGAGTAATCACGTCGCTCCTTGATGTTTGGCGAAAACGCCGTGCGACGCAGCGCGACACCCATCTCCTCCGCTACTGAAGTGAAGAGCGCGCGATAGATCTCCAGGGTTGTCGGATCGAAGTTCTTCATTTCAACTCGATCAGCAGATTGCCGAATTCATCAATCCGTGCTTTCGAATCCGCGTCAATCAGCGTTGTCGCTGAATACTCGGTAACAATGCAAGGCGTTTGCAGTTTGGCATTCGCAAAGAGTTCGTCTCGCTTGTACAGCGCAACACTCATTCTGCGCCCGCCGAGATGCGCGATTACTTTCCCGTGCGGTTTGTTTTTACCTGCTGCCAGTTTTCTGTGCGGCAACTTCTCAACCAGGCCAAACGATCGCAGTCGCGCACTCACGATTTCGATCTCGCTCTGTTCCTGCGCGTAACCATAACGCTCGCGATGCTCGCGATGAAATTCCGCCGCCAGATCTCCGGTCGTGTTCCTGACTTCCAACTCGAACGACTGCCCACGATAGCGCATGGCCAGCGAACGTTCGTGTCGCTGCTTCGAACGAGGGAAACCCTCCGCGCGCAACAAAACGAACGCTTCTTTTTCCAGTTGCGCAAAGACTTTACCGAGCTGCGTGGTTCCCTTCGCTCGGTAAGTAATCATCACTGTGCGACTCTGGTCCTTGATCACGTCGGCCACGAGAACGCCGGCGGCAGACAGCGCGCCCGGCGCAGTGGGCGCGATAATCATCGGTATGCGAAGAGCACGTGCAAGGTCAACGGCGTGCAAGCCACCGGCGCCACCGAACGGCAACAGTGCGAACTGCCGCGGATCGTGACCGCGCTCGACTGAAATGTGTCTTAGCGCGCGTTCCATGTTTGTGTTTGCGACGGATAGCACGCCTTCAGCCGCAGTGGTAACACTGATCCGCTTGCCGGACACTCTGCTTAGATCGCTCGCAAGCGCGGTCATCGCCTGGCGTGCGCGCGCTTCGTCAAGCTTGAACTCTCCACCGAGCAGACCACCGCCGCCAAAGTGACCCAAAACAACGTGAGCATCAGTCACCGTCGGCAACAACGAACGCCCATAACAAGCCGGCCCAGGATCGGCGCCTGCTGACTCCGGACCAACGCGCAACGAACCACCCTCATCAACACGTGCAATCGATCCACCACCCGCGCCGACCGTGTGAATGTCCATCACTGAAACCGCCACCGGCAACCCGGCGACCGTCGCTTCGTTCGTGGTGCGGATCGCGCCGCTGTCGCACAGCGCCACATCAGTCGACGTGCCACCCATATCAAACGTGATGACATTCTGAATCCCCGCCGCTTGCGCCGCGCGCAAAGCACCGACGACACCACCCGAAGGCCCGGACAAAATCGTCCGCACCGGCTCCGCCGCCGCCACCTCAGCAGAGATGCTGCCACCGGAAGATTGCATCACGCGCAGATTGAGTTTTTCCGCACCGGTTTCAGACAGGCGTTTCAAATAGCGGCCCATCAACGGTTGCAGGTAAGCATTGATGACAACAGTCGAGGTACGTTCGTATTCGCGATACTCGGGAAGAATGCGACTCGAGATCGACAACGGCACGTCGAGTGAAGCGAGCGCCGACGCGATGCGTTCCTCATGTTCCGGATGTAAGAAGGAAAACAACAGCGAGATCGCTATAGCTTCAACCCCGGTGCGCTTGAGTTTCTTCACCAGTGCAGCGAGCTCGCGTTCGTCGAGTGGCTCCAGCACTTCGCCCGACGCAACCACGCGCTCGCTTATCCCCAACCTCAGTTCGTCAGCAACTAGTGGAGGCGGCTTGATCGCGTTGAGGTTGTAAAGCTCAGGCCGAGCCTGACGCCCGATCGCAAGCACGTCTTCAAAGCCCCTGGTAGTAACCAGAGCGATGCGCGCGCCGCGACGTTGCAGCAACGCGTTTGTGCCAACGGTCGTGCCGTGTACAACTTCGATCCGATCGAGTCGCGCCCCGGTCTCGTCGCAAATGCGGGTGAGTCCCTGTCGAATAGCCAGCGAGGGATCGGAAGGAGTTGAAGGAAGCTTGAAGAGGTTGAAACGCCCGTCTCGCTCGAAGACGAAATCTGTAAACGTGCCGCCAGTGTCGACACCGATGCGTATGAGTTTACTGGCCAACCGTTACCCAGCACCCACTTTCATTCGAAGCACGTATCGCATCGAGCACGAGCTGCACTTGATAGCCGTCCTCGAAAGTCGCGGCATCTTTCACAGTTGTTTTGCCCGCCCGCATCGCTTCGCAGATGGCGATTGAAAACGCCGTGAAGCCCCTGGACCAACTCCCCTCGCGCATGCCCTGCGCCATGTGGTCCTGGTCCACCTGCACCGGACGCCACGTACCCGAACCCGCCGGCGATCGCCACAGTTCGCCTGTCTCCTCGACCATCAGCGCGCCCCTGGTGCCGTAGATCTCGAGCCGGTTCTCGTACTTTCCGGATTCGACGACTGAGATCGACGCCGCGCCCGTCGTATCGTTCGTGTGTGTGCCGTCGGCAAAGCGAAACAGAAGTTTTGCTTCGTCGTCAGTGGTGACGGTGCGCATGCCGCCGTTGCCTTTATCGGGTCGCTGCTTGATATGCGTCGTCAACATGCCGAGCACCTTCGTCACTTCAGTGCTCAACATCCAGCGAAACGAATCGACGACGTGCGATCCGATAGCGCCCAAAGCACCGCCGCCCATGGCTTCATCCGACCACCAGTCCCACGCGCGATCGACGACGCCGCGATAGTCAGACCGGAACACGTAGTTGCAGTGACGCACCGAACCGATCGCGCCGGTTTCCAGCATGCCGCGCATCACGCGCCGGCTGTTGAGAAAGCGCAGCTCGTGATCGATCAACGCGAGCACGCCGGCTGACTTTGCTTTCTCGACCATGCGAGCAGCTTCGCCGGCGTTCAGCGCCATCGGCTTTTCGCAGAGCACTGCTTTGCGTTCCGCGAGTGCAGCGAGCGTTATTTCCATGTGCGTGGAAGGAGGAGTGACGATGCTGACGAGATCGACGTCGTGGTGTGCAACGAGTTCCTGCCAATCGTTGGCGACGTGTTCAATGCCAAACTCTTGAGCGATAGCCGCGGCGCGTTCTCGATTACGACTCGCAATTGCGACGATCTTCGCGCCCATGCAATCGCGGAAACCCGGGATTTGGGTCGTGCGGGCAAACCCCGTCCCGATAATTCCGATTCCAACCGGTGACTTCTTCATGGCGCCAATACTTTACCATGAAGAATAGATGTATAGGACCCATAGGATCTATTTTACGAATCTCGTCCGGCGAGGCGCGCGACCATGTGTACGAGCTGGCTGGCGCCGATGGGTTTGGCGATGTGCATTTGATATCCCGCGGCGAGAGCCTGGCGTCGATCGACATCCCTGGCGTACGCCGTTAAAGCCGCGGCGGGCGTTTCGCCACCTTTGTCAGGTGGAAGCGATCGCACTTTGCCGATGAAGCTGTAGCCATCCTCATCCGGCATCGCGATGTCGCTCAGGATCACATCCGGTTTCCACTCGGAGAGCTTCGCCAGCGCTTCACTTGCAGACGTGCAGGCAGTTACCTGCGCGCCCGTGCGTTCGATCACGGTGCTGATGATCTCGCGTGCTTCCGGTTCGTCGTCGACAAGCAAGACTCTCAAACCGTCGAGCGAACAAAACTCGAGGTTCGTCTCTCCGCTCTGGGACACCGCGACCGGTTCGTTGCGGTCCGCCAGTAGCGGAAACGTCGCCAAAAAAGTTGCGCCCTGGTTGACACCGTCGCTCTCCGCTGAAACCGTGCCGCCGTGAAGCTCGACGAGATGCCTTACGATCGCCAGTCCGAGTCCTAACCCACCAAAACTTCGCGTCGTGGAACTATCAGCCTGACGAAATCGATCGAACACACGTGGCAAAAATTCCGGCTCGATTCCCTGGCCCGTGTCTTTCACCGTCACGCGCGCGTCCGATCCATCCTGCTCGACGCGAACGTTGATCCGCCCGCCGTTAGGAGTGAACTTCACCGCGTTTGATAAGAGATTCCAGATGATCTGGTGCAGGCGCGCTGAATCCGCACAAATCGCACCCAGTCCGGGTTCGGCCCAGTAATCCAACACGATCCCCTTCGCATCGGCTGCCGGCCGCACCACGTTTATTGCCGCGCGTGTTACCGAAGTGATGTCCAGGGGCCTGACATCGAGATTGAGCTTGCCTGAAACGATTCGCGAGACGTCGAGCAAATCGTCGATGAGTTGTGCCTGGACGCGCGCGTTCCGATCGATCGCTTCGAGACCCTGATTCAAGACTTTTTCGTCGCGACGCGCTTCGCGCAACACACTCGACCAACCGAGCAGCGACGTTAAAGGAGTTCGCAATTCGTGAGAGAGTGTGGCGAGAAACTCATCCTTGATCCGGTTTGCCGCCTCAGCGTCAGCGCGAGCGCGTTCGGCACGCACGAGTAATTGCTCGCGCGCCTCTTCCGAACGTTGCAGGTCGGTGATGTACTTCGAGAGCTCCTCGACGTGCAGGCGGGCAGCCTCGGTCTGTTCCACTGAAGCTTCGATATTTTTGAGGTACGTCTGGTAAGTGAAAAAGATGATTAAGATGATGGGAACTGTCGCGACGATAGCGTAGAAATTATAAGTCTTGATGAGAATGGCAATGATCCCGGCGGCAGATGCTCCGGCAAAATAAGTCACTGACGTCCAGAGATAATAGGTGCGCCAGGTATTCCAGACTGATTCATCGATCTTGTTTGATTTCTCGATCGCAATCAGAGTCGTGTTGGCAGCGTATTGCACCAGGGCCATCACGCAGATCGCGATAAAGAAAGTTTTCGTAAAACCATTGGTGATGATGTCTACAGGTGAACCATACCTCCAATTCAACACGGCAACAGTGAAAAACGTCGACGTAGCGAGGATCGCGGAGTTGAAAAGAATCGTGCGAGGACGTTTGCTGATGATCAGTGTCGCGGCTATTCCTTCAAGCGCCGAAACCACGATCGCGGCCGCGCCGCCGTAGAGGAGCAGCGTCAGAAAAACAAACGTATCAGCTACCGTAATGCGACCACTGACGCGGGGGATTTTGATGGCGATCAGCGAACTCGCCATCACCATGAAACAGAGAACAATAAACCCTGCATCCAGTCTGCTGTAAGGTAATAAGTAGATCGAGACAAGCGCGATCGCTGCGCCGGCAATGACAAGCGACCACATATACACTTGTCCGAACTGGGATCGATTTACTTCCACTCGTGCCGCACTCATGATTCACCTCGAGGGAAATGGTCCTAAGTTGACTTGCACAGACCGCAGTCTGGGGACGCAAGGCAAGACCAGGGACAAGATTCAATTGTCTTTGTTTGTGGGTGACACTCCCTTGCCACCCTTAATGATATTCGATATTGCCGATTGCCAATTTTATTAGAACCCGGAGATCAATTGGCAATATATCAATAGTCGAGGAAGTCGATTCCGTCGTCTACTACCACTTCCATTGATAAACTCAAGTCGCCAATGATCATTGCTGACTGGGCATTGATTACGAGGTCGCCCGTGATTACTCCGTCGCCAGTAATGACTCCATCACCCGTGATCACTCCATCGCCTAAATACGTGCCGACCGGCAAGAGATCTCTAAACAATAGATTTACTGCCAGGAAGTTAACACCATCGCCGGTGATAACTCCATAACTGGTACGGATGTGATCGCCTGTAATTACACCGTATGAGTAGTACGCAGGATCGAGACTAAGCGTACTGTCGCCGGTGATCACGCCGCTGCCGAGCAACTGTCCCCGAGCGTAAACGCGTTGAAACTTCGTGATCAGATCTGTGCCGGTGGCATAGGTGTGATTGAGTACGACGCCGCGCGACCACGTAAACGTTTGGTTCGCAATCGTGGTTTGGGGCGCAGGCGGCACACTGACTGTGAGCAACGGAGAGCCAACCGCTGTCGTAGCGCTCAAATCTGTCCGCACCAACTGGGCCAATTGCACCGCGCCCGCAGTGTTCAACTGGCCGGCACCCTGCTCGAGCATGTTGAAGCCTGCAATAGGTTGCGCCGTGTACATCAACAACAGCTTCACCAGATTCGGCGTCAGGCTCGGATTCGCCTGCAACATCAACGCCGCCGTGCCCGCGGCAATCGGAGTGGCCATTGAAGTGCCACTCAAGTACATCATCTTGCGCTCGTCTGCGCCGCTGACGCCAGCATCGAGTGATGGGTTTTGTGCGACGAGGTAGTTATCTTCCGACTCTGCTTCGATCAGCTTGTTGCCAGGCGCGATCAGATCGGGCTTGATCAAGTTGTCGTAATGTCTAACGCCTTGTTCGTCGGTAGTGTAGCCGCGCGACGGACCGCGAGAGCTGAATGAAGCAACAACGTCATCGCTACGTTCATCCGTGCCGAATGTATTGGTCGCTCCGACAGTAATCGCAGACGGCTCGATACCAGGCGCGTTGATGTATCCGTAGTGTTTGTTACCGTTGCTGTCCTTGCCATTGTTTCCTGCGGCGGCAAAGACGACCACGCCCGCGTCGACGAGTCTGCGCACGGCGCGACAAACCGGATCGTTACGATACGAATCGACGGCCGGCATGCCCAGACTCATGTTGACGATGCGAATGTTGTAAGTGCTTCGATTCGTAGCAACCCAATCGAGCGCGCGCAAAACGTTGGCAGTGGTACCGATGCCCTGAGAGTTCAACACGCGCAGGTTGATCAGTTTTGCGTTCGGAGCAATGCCGACATACTGACCATTCGAGATGCGGCCGTTGCCGGCGGCAAGCGAAGCGACGTGAGTTCCGTGTCCGTATGGATCGTCAGTGCGACCTTCACCGGTGAAGTCTTCACCGTAGACCACGCGAACGTTATTCGACTTGTCGAGGAACGAACGATGGTTGGTATCCATTCCGGAATCGAGCACGGCGATGCCGATACCGCCGCCATCGAGTGCGGTGTTGCCATTCGGCGTCACTGGACCACGAGCGATGTCCGCCCCGGTTGTGCGCGCGACGTGGCCCATTGTGCGCACCTCGCGGTTTAAAGAAACGTAAGAAACGTCGCTGCGGCTGGCAAGATTTACTGCGGCGTGTGCGGGCAGCGTGGCAACACGTACCGCGAAGTTTCTAAACTTGCGTATGTTGCTTCCGCCCGAGTGCTCGATCGTCGAATCGATTGAAGTGTCCGCAGCGCTCGCCGGCTGGATAATCACCCGGACGAAATCTCCGCCCCGGCCGTCTGCGACTTTTTTGAGGATGTCTTTCGAGATCTTTCTTTCCGGATGGCTGCCGCCATTGGATTCCGCGCGTGTTCCCTGCTCGAAGACATACAGTGTGGAAATGAGGAGTGAGAGAATACTACTCCATAGGATCGGGTAAAAAAATCTCTTCATTTGTTACTCCGGGAAACTGTGAGTGAGTTTCACCCTCGGCTGCCAAAGTTTCAGTCAGTCGGTGAATGAAGGAGGTTAATCCCAGGGCAATCGTTCACGCACCCATTTGTCGGGGGAGGTGAAGTCTAGCAGACAGTAAAAAGGCGTTCAACACCGAAACGGGTGTGAAAGTGTTGAGTTTTCGTGTCGGACAAATCGGCTGGAATGGGCTGATTTTGGGCGGTTTTTGGCTAAATGGCTGTTATGTCAGGACTTTAGTTGCTCCCTTGAGCGGAGGTGTTGGACGAAGCCCTCCAACCTCAGCACTTTGACTTCGAGCTCGTTAGCCGTGGGGGCAGCGATGCCAGGATCATTATCTTCGCAGTGTGCGACATCTGACTTCCCATCATCATTAGCTCAGTCCGGACCGCTCTAACAAACGCTCTGCAATCTCGGGGTCTGTGTCATTCATCGCCATTCATAAACCGCCACTAACAAACAATTCGGACAGAGATGCCACGGGCTTGTCCCGTGGAGTTTCACGGTTACCGCTAAACGCGCAAAGAAACACCGCTTGGATGGGCCTTGCCTCAAGAGTCTTGGCTCGCACTTGGAAGAGGTCAGTACAGCGAGCGGTAGCGACCTGGTTGAACCGTGGCAGTCAAAAATTGTTAGAAAATATCGCATGCTGATCACTGACCTCTTCCAGAGTGATTTCTGGCTTTTCAGGCAAAGCTTTATGGTGACTGAATCTCAGGTTTGGAGTAACAAAACTGATCCACCTCATAGATGGTGGCATCCATAGCGATCTTGTTGGCTATGATGTCGCCTGCTTTTTCTCGTCCGTGTTCGATAAGCACTTCCTGGCAACGTTTGTCGTAAACGATCTCCGCGCAGAGGTCGCAGATGTTGATGTACTTGTCGCGGAAAGGAATCGTAGGATCTTTCTCCTGGAGCCAGCGCTTCATGTCCTTCAATCCGACGTAACGAATCCAGTTGAGAATGATGTCTTCATTAGCAGCTTCAAGCAGGGGCTTGAGACGTTGCTCACGCCAGTTGCCGATGTTGAGCAGCGATTCTTCACGCACCATGATTCCGCAGCAGGCGGTCGTCTTACCGTTCGGATGGGCCGTGATCGTACTGAGCACGTCGGAGCAAAGACTGGGTATGACATCTTCGTCCTCGTAACGAATATCTTCCGGGTTTATGTACTCCTTGCCGCGGCCGTAATTCATTGCCGATCCACAGGTGATGGCGTGTGACTCCTCCACGTAGGGGCTCAGCAGTTGATACGGCAACAACTTCTCGCCGAGCGCGTCAGTAAAATCCTTTAGCTTGTACTTGCCCTTGCCCTCATCCAGAAACTCGCCCGCCATAATGACGGTCTTGAAGTCCAGATCACGCGCCGCGCGAAAGCCGTTAATGACACAGTCGATCGTGACAAACTCCTGGTGGTATTCGCCGCAACTGATGTTGACCTCAACCAGGCCTGCGTCTTTCCACTCTTTAAGCATGCGGTGCGCGCGCATGTAACTGGTGGCCCATTTCGCATTAGTAACTATGCGGGTTGAAGTGATGGGAGTTTCATCTCGCACGAAGCGCAGGAGATCAGCGAGGTTCTTACCCAGGAGCGTCGGCTCACCACCGGTAAAGACCACGCTGGAACAACCGAGTTCACCTGCTTGCTGGATCAGATCCTTAATCTCATCGACGGTCATCCAGTCGCGTTCCTTGGTGCCGCAGTAAGGGCCGCAGTGGCGACACTCGATATTGCACTGGTAAGTAACTTGGAGCGAAAGTACCGGAATTAGACGTTGCATTGAGGTCACCTCAAAAAAGTAGTTAAGACTCGGAATTCAGGGCGCCTTCTCCAGGCGCTGCTCGTCAGGTCGCTTCACGTTATTTCCTGTCGTTGATTGTCCTTGCGTCGCGCGTGTGAGGCCGGCCGGCTTGGAAGTTTCCTTTATCTTCGCCATCAATCCTTTGCAGGCGGCGAGTTGAGCGAGGACGGTAGCTTCCTTCTTGTCGAATGATCTTGCGAGCGACAAAGCTCTTTGAAAATCAGAACGAGCGAGCCAGGCGAAGCTTTCATCGAGCTTCATGGAATTCAGGCCGGAAGCTGCATTCATTACTGAAAGTACACCTGGTTTGGTCGCACCTTTCGCTACCACACTGGAGCGATTCAGATGGATATCAGTCTGATTGATGATGCGCACTGCCGAATTCATCATTTCAAATCCGCGCGTTGCATCCAGTTCTGACGCAACGTTCGTGACGATCAGCATCGCGCAAACTTTTTCAAAACCGTTCTCGGCCCTGGTTATGGTCCGTGCCGCTTCGGTCAGGATTTCGTCAGCGCGTGTGGAATTCTTTTTTTGCTGCAGGAGTGTGGCGAGGCGGCTCATCGCAGTGGCATACATCTGGAGGTCGCCAATGTCTTTGGCAAAACGAAGCGCGAGTTCAGCGTCGCTTTTGCCGATAGCGGCGATGGCTGCCTGATAACGAATTATCGAATTGAAATCAGACCGCAACGACTCATTTCGAATCTTCTCAATTATCGAAAGGGCTCGATCGGTGTCACCATTTCGAGCACTCAATATAGCCGCGCGCGAATAGATCGCGTCTCTGATTTCTTCCTGCTTGGTCCTCTCTGCTCGCTCCAGTATTTCTTCGACATCGTTAAAGCCGGTGAACGTGTCGATCATCTGTGCTTCCGGCGCGTTGAGCAGCATTGCCAATTGGGTCACACCCGTGCGGATGACCACCGCCGCGTCTGGCATGTACTGATCGAAGTAAGGGAGTAACATCTTTGCAGTTGAATAATTAATGGCGGCGAGGGTGGCATTTGCGCCCGGCTTGGCTGCAGCAATTTCGCGCGTCAGCATGGCGTAGGCGAATTTCAGAAACTCGCCGACCATATCGTTGCCTTGAGAGGCGGCTGAGCTCGGTAAATCAAACTGGAAATAGTTGATGCCCTGTCCGTAGTTTGGAAACACATACGGCGCAAGGTAGTTGACTGTAAGAGGCGTTTGAGCGATATCGCGCTGAGCAATCAGCAAGGCAAGTCGAAAGAGAGAATCGGCGGCCGCGATATTCCTGCGTCGCAGGGCAATCAACGCCGGAGCTATCTGTGGATCCACACCGCTTTCCAGGCTGGCCCTGATCATTTGTGCGGCGCCGTTCGGATCAGAATCGGCCAGGCCAACTGCAATCTGGAGGTAGAGTGATGCTCGCGTGCTCTTGGTGCCGAGTGTAAAAGCGCTCGCTGATGTAGTTGCGTTATCGTCCGTTACCGACTTTAACAATTTCGCGGATAAGGTCAGATCGTGCCGGGAAACCAGCCGCAGAACTTCATTGCGCAATTGCGACTGTTCCGAAAGCTCCTTCAGAATGCTGGTGACGGCTGTCTCACGCTCAAACTTGATCGAATCAATGCTAACAAAAGCACTTTCAAAGAGACGGCGAGCGCGATCTTCGTTAATGTCCCACAATGCATCTGCGACGCGGGCCTGAATCTGCACTCGCGTCTGATCATCTTTGATGTCAGCAGTCAACTCAGAAATATGATCGACCAGCGACAACGCTTCGGTGAGATCCAGTGACTGCTTTTGATCTCCAGGCTGACTCTTCGGTTTAGCACCCTGAATTGGTTTTGGCGTCGTTCCTTCATTCCCCGGCTTAGTCACAATGTCCTGTGCCGCCAGTGGAAACGAGAGGGAAACGATAAGAAACAGAGTTCTTACCGCACCTCTATTTACTGACTTCAGTGCTGTGCTTTTCATGACGTCGATGTCAGAGTAGAGCTACGCCCAACGTTGGCCGGATTAGACCAACGCGAGTGCTCAAGGCAATGACAGGCACACCTGGAGACTAGTTGCTATCGATTAATGTTCGTGCACGTTGAGTGCTACTTCGGGGAGAAGTATCCAACCGACTTGGTCCAGGAAACCAATCTACTCAAGGCTTATGATTGGTCCTTGTCAGCAGGAGTCGTGTACGTAAGCGTTGACTACAGAGAGGCGAATTTGGACTAAGGACTTTACTGCGTCAACTAAACTATGTCCTCTTAATTCGGGTGGCACGTTACCACAGAACTATTCGATCAGCAACAAAAATAAACACGAAAAAAATCAACGTTCTTCAGTTTCTTGAAGCGGCGCGTTTATGGTGTAGAACGGTAGATGTTATAAAGCAGAATTGCCAGGAAGATGATTGTCAAAGCCGCGATTGCTGAATAGTAACGCACCAAAACTCTCGCAGAATGATCGTTGCGCTTCAGCATTCTCCAGGAAAAGATCGACAACACGATTAGTAGTGTAAGCAAGCTGAATGAAAGAGACTGCACGCGAGTGACTGAAGTAACCGCGTCTCCGGACAAGGTGAAATGCACACCAACTTCGCGAGGTAATCTATCCCACAGTAAAGCATAGCTGCCTACTATGATTGGTAAGGAGAGCCAGGGTATGAAGATCAGATTGCGAGCATTCTTGAAGTTCATTTAGAAGACTGTAATAGTCCTTTACTGTAATTACTACTGTTGCATCAGTCGCCTCAAGAAGGCACGGCTCGCCTCAAGAACCGTGCCTTCTTTTCAGCTAGGGGCCCCATGGAACGCCCCAACCGATACCAGGTGGCAAGAACCTGGATAGTCCTCAACGCTCCCGAAATTTCTTCAGGAGAATGGTAATGTGCGGA
>DASVGE010000423.1:0-16609 GCA_036379695.1 Pyrinomonadaceae bacterium
CAGCGGTTCGTTCTGCGGCGCCAGAGACTCGCGCAGGCTCCCAACCTCCATTCGCTTGTAATCGTGCTGGCAAACGAAGTTTGGAATCACTTTGATATCGTCAAAGTGGAATATCTCTCTGGTTGCTTCCTTCAGATAATGCGAGATAGCGGTGACACCGTCTGACTGCACGATGCCGTAACGGGTGATCGGCAGATACGAGCGATCCGCGCCGACGAGCGTGATGTCCGTTCCATGCAGCGTTGTCACAACAGGCAGACGCCGGCGAGGTTTGAGTGACTCGCGCGCGAGAATCGCACTGATCGAATGTGGAATTGCGTAATGAACGTGTAGAAGATCGAGATTTTCTTCTTCGGCGACAGTCGCCATCTTCGTTGCCAGCGCGAGTGTGTAAGGCTGATGCTCAAACAACGGATACGACATCATCTCCACTTCGTGGAAACGCACGCGCTCGTTGAGCTCCGTCAACCTTGTCGGAAGCGAAGATGAAATAAAGTGGACCGTGTGCCCGCGTGCAGCGAGTTCTTTGCCGAGTTCGGATCCAACAATGCCGCTACCGCCGTAGGTGGGGTAAACCGTTATGCCGATGTTCATTGCGCTTTCAAAGTATCAAGCACAAGTACCCAATTCAACTTACAAAAAAGGTGAGGCAGGCGACCCTCGCTATCGCCTGCCTCTATCTCAACTTGACTCACCTTCTGAGAGGGGGGGCAAGTGAGAGGGCGGGAGTATATGCCTGCTCGCGGTTTTTAGCAATGTTTCTTGCAACAGTATCGCGGTGAACTGCGACGTTCGATCAAAAGCGCTATAATGTGGCCGTAAATATAAGGAGTTTTTGATGCCGAAGATTAGTGATATCGAAGAGACGCCGAATCCGAACGCAGTTAAATTTATCTTACGTGAGCCTGTCAGCAACGGGGTCGCGCGACAATATGGCGCCGCGGAGTTGGCGGAGAATGATCCGCTGGCGAAGTCGTTGTTTGAAATTGGACATGTTGTCTCAGTTTTTTACATGGACAAGATGATCACGGTCGAGAAAGACGACGAGGGTGATTGGGACGAACTCTTACCGGCGCTTGCGGTGCCGATTCGCGCTGCGGAAGCGGTGAATTCAGCGGCGGCGGCTGCAGCGGCGGTTGGTGGACCAATAGCTGCACTGGCGAGTGACGATCCGCGATTGCTCAAGATCAACGAAATTCTGGATGAGAAAGTAAGACCTGCCCTGATGGGCGACGGCGGCTATCTCGAAATCATCGGACTGAGCGATCACACGTTGAGTATTCGCTATCAGGGGGCCTGCGGTAGTTGCCCCAGTTCCCTCACCGGAACGCTGATGGCGATCGAGAGTATGTTGAAACAGGAAGTCGATCCCGAACTGGAAGTGATAGCTGTCTGAATGTCTTTAGCGTTCTACAAGGCTGATCTAATGGGGGCGTGGATTATCCTCGGAATTATCGCTGCGCTTCTTGTAGCCATCGTCTTTGCGTTAATCAGACGGCTTTCACTGAGTCGCCGTAAATAAAAATAGGTTCTGTTTTTGGAACTGAATAGAATCCTGCACGTGTGAGTTGTCTGGCTCTATCCATCCCGCGTTGCTCCAACGGGAGAATGTGTATGCGCCTACCGGTTCGCGCAGTTGCGCTGAGTCTTTGTTTTTGTCTGTCTGCCCTGCCCTCTTTAGCTCAAACCAGGAAATCGAAAACCAATAACGAAGAAGCTGACGCGGAGGCTGCGCAACAACGCACCGTCGCGATATCACTCGTCACTACGCTCGCCGACGAAGCTCGCAGCTTTAAGGATCAAACGCGCCGCGCCCGCGTACAGGCACGCGCCGCGGATGTGCTTTTCGACAGCGATCCGGAACGCGCTCGCGAACTCTTCCGGCGCGCCTGGGAAGCCGCTGAGACTGTCGACGCCGAGGCCGCCAAGAAACGCGCCGAGGAGATGAAGCGACTGGAAAGCGAAGGCGCGCCAGTAGTCGTGCGCGGCGGGCCGGACTTGCGCAGCGAAGTTTTACGCCTGGTTGCAAAGCGTGATCGGAAGCTCGGTGAAGAGTTTCTCAAAGCACTCGATGAAGCAGCCGAGAAGGCGCGCACCGAAGAAGAGGCCGATCAGCGCCGCAACTCCGGAAATCGCATCGGCGCGTCACAGCGTCTGCAACTCGCACGCCGACTGGTTGAAGATGGTCAGATAGAACGCGCGGTCGAGTTTGCTACACCGGCACTCGACTCCGTAAACGTCGATTCGATCTACTTTCTTTCCGCGCTCCGCGAGAAAAACGCACTACTCGCCGACGCGACTTTCAACAACTTGCTCACTCGCGCTGCCCGCGATCCAAACTCCGACGCCAATACAGTCTCAGGTTTATCGTCGTATCTCTTCACGCCGTTTCTGTACGTGACGTTTCAACGAGATGGCGGCGCCAATCAAAACCGGCAAAGAGCTTCGACACCTGCGCCTCCGGTCAATACAACCCTGCGCAGTTACTTTCTCAAAGTCGCGTTTCAGATACTGATGCAACCGCTCGCGGCGCCCGATCAGGATCGCACGACGTCAGGACAAACAGGAAAATACCTGGTCATCAAACGACTGCTGCCGATCTTCGAACAATACGCGCCCGATCTCGCGCCAGGCTTGCGCACACAGATGACTGCGTTGGCCTCGTACGTGCCGGGCACTTTTCAGCAAGGTGAGAATCGCGCGGTCACCGTCGGCATTCAGCCGGAGTCGTCAGAAGGCGATCCGTACCAGCGAATGCAGGAACGTCTCGATCGCGCCGGCAAGTCGGAGGATCGCGATGCGATTTACGCTGACTACGCCGTCACGCTTACGGGCAACGGAGATCCACGCGCGCGCGATCTGGTTGACAAGATCGAGAACACCGAGCTGCGCAAAAACGTCAAAGCCTACACTGACTTCCAACTCGTTGAACTGGCCATTCGAAACAAGGACGCTGCCGAGGTAGCTCGACTGGTGAAGAGCGGCGAGCTGACAAGTATTCAGAAGGTCTGGGCGCTTACCAGTGCGGCCAAAATGGTTGTTGGCGCGGAGCGTTCGCGTGCGACAGACATGCTCGATGAAGCGTTGGCCGAAAGTCGTCGCATCAGTGGCAGCGATCCGGATCGCGCGAGGGCGTTGACCGCGGTTGCAGTCGGTTTCGCAGAGATCGATCGTGTGCGCGCGTGGGAGATTCTCGGTGAAGTAGTGAAGGCGGCAAACGGCGCCGAAAATTACACGGGTGAAGACAGCCGCATCGCTTCACGCCTGCAAACCAAGTTCATGGTGCTGATGAATACCAGCAGTGCCGAAGATTTTGACTTGCTTGCAGTTTTCCGGCATCTTGCACAGGCCGATCTTCTTCGAGCCGTTCAGCTCGCAAAGACATTCACGGGAGAAGCACCGCGGGCTGTAGCAACGCTGGCAATTGCACGTTCGGTGCTCGAGAAGCGCAAAGATCCAGTGTAAAAGCCATCCACAGGTTACACAGATAATCTGTGGGCCAGGAGCTGCGATATGAAACAGTTTCTCCTCGTTTCGTGTTTGCTCTTCACTGCAACCGTCACGAAAGCACAAGTAGCCAAAACTGCGCCGCAGCCGAAGTCCGCTGCCATGACGGAAGAGGAGCTCAAGGCCAGGCAGCGTCGCGTACGTGCCCGGGCGCTGCTCGTGTCTCTCTCAACCGACGCCCGCACGTTTCAGGATCTGACGTTGCGCGCCCGCTCCCTCGCGCGCATCGCCGACGCGCTCTGGCCGGTCGATGCGGAGCAAGGGCGACTGCTGTTTCGCAAAGCATGGGAAGCTGCTGAAGTTGCCGATCAGGAAAGTGATCGAAAGCAACAGGAAGAAATCAACCGGCAGAAAGCCCGCACCGGCGGTGGTTTCGCAGTAGAGACGCCTCCGAATCTGCGCCGCGAAGTCTTGAAGCTGGCCGCACGTCACGATCGCATCTTAGGTGAAGAGTTTCTCGAAAAGCTAAAAACGGAAGCGGCGAATACAGTCACTTCCAGGTCGCCTTCCGCTCGTCTCACCGAATCACAGAGCCAGCGTATTGAGCTAGCGAAAGAGTTATTGCAAACCGACGACATCGAGCGCGCGCTGCAATTCGCTGGACCAGCGCTCACAGTCGTCAGCCAGGGAACTATTGTGTTCCTGGTGGAACTCCGCGCAAAGAATGCAGCCGCAGCCGATGCGGCTTATTCCGCTTTGTTGACAAGCTCTGCTCTCAATCCGCAGGCGGACGCCAATTCAGTCTCGATGCTTTCGTCATACATTTTCACGCCGCAGCTCTTCGTAACGTTTAGCGGCACTGGAGTGGCGACGTCGCAGACGTCTGCAACGATCACGCCCGCGAATGTAACGCCTGAGTTGCGCAACGCGTTCTTCCAGGCTGCTGCCGCAATTCTGCTGCGGCCGTTGCCCGCGCCAGGACAACAGGATCAAAGCCCATCGGATCTCAATAGTAAGTACATGGTCATAAAACGGATGTTGCCGCTCTTCGAACAATCGGCGCCGGCAGAAATGGTCGAATTGCTTCGCGGTCAATTGAATGCGCTGAACGCAATCGTTTCGGACAATACACGCCAACGCGATGATGAGTGGGTCAACAAGGGCATCAAGCCAGACAAACCAGCCGAGGAAAGAGAACAGGAACTGCTCGACCGGATCGATCGAGCAAAAACTTCCGAGGAGCGCGACCGGCTGTACCTGCAGTTGGTGTTTCTGGCGTTGAGCAAAGGCGAAATGAGAGCGCGCGATTTGGTCAGTAAAGTTGAAGATGCGGAGCAACGTAAGCAGGCGCAAACTTATGTTGACGTTACGCTCACGGCCCATTTTGTAAGTAAGAAGCAGCCGGATCAGGCACTGGAGTTGATTCGCAAGGGAGACTTAAGTCACATTCACAAAGCATGGGCGCTGAGTGAGTGCGCGAAGCTTCTCGACAAGACAGACCACCAAAAAGCTCTCGACTTAATCGATGACGCAGCGGACGAAGCGCGACGGATTGAGGGGTCGGATCCTGCCGCTCCCCGAGCGTTGGTAGCGGTTGCGAATGCGGTTAAAGTGGTCGCCCCTGAGCGTGTTTGGGATGCGACCTTTGACGCAGTGAAAGCAGCGAACTCGGCGGAAGGATTCACTGGCGAAGACGGCAGGCTGGTTATGAAGTTTGAAGGCAAGGGGCAGCGATCAATCCGCACCGACGGCGTTTCCGAGTTTAATCTCGATGGAATTTTCCGAGACCTGGCTACGCGGGATTACGATCGAGCAGTGGAACTTGCGAGAGGATTCCAGGGTGAAGGGCCACGCGCCGTGGCAACGATCGCGATCGCACGCGCGATCCTCGAACCGAAGAAAAAATAGGTCCTGTTTCCAATCTCACGAATAAATATTCATCGGGCGCGTCAGCAGTGCCAGCGGATCGTCAACGTTCAGCGCTTCGCGCACGTAGAACGGTTCGCCTGCCGTCACTCCAATCAACGATCCGAAATATCTCATCCGATATTCAATCTCGGGCAGGAACCCACGATCGCTGATCCGCGTGGCCGGCTCTTTTGACTGCTCATTGTAGAACTGCGAACCGTACGCCTGGATCGCGCTCATCTTCTCATCAACAAATTCAGATACGTCAACTACAAACGACGGCACGATGCGGCGCGAGAAAAGCGAGTGCATGATCGCAGGCATCGGCACGGGGGCCAACGCTGCCTCCTCGTCGTAGCGACCCATCGTGGCCAGTCGCGCCGCTTGTCTGACGATGATCGAGGTGTTCGCATGATCGGGATGCGGGTCGTCCTCGTGGGTGGTTATGAGCACCTTCGGCCGGTGCTTGCGCAACGCTCGCACGACGGCGATGCGCGCGACTTCAGTCGGCCAGACGTGACCGTCCGGTTGCTCGAGATTCAGACGCACGTCGAGTTTCATGATGCGCGCCGCTTCAGCCGCTTCGCGCGCGCGAATCTCAGGCGTGCCGCGCGTTCCCATTTCACCGCGCGTCATGTCGCAAACGCCGGTGCGATAACCGAGCGATTTCAGTTTGAGAAGTGTTCCCGCAACCGACAACTCCGCGTCGTCAGGATGAGAAAAAACCGCGAGCACATCGAGTTGCGTCTCTGCCGGACTCATGGACGAAGTTTAACGTAAAATACGGACATGAAACTAACAATCCTTGGTTCGGGCACGTCAGTGCCGCACCCTGAACGTGCGTCGCCGGCACACTGGCTCGAAACACGCGGCGGCACGATCCTACTCGACATGAGCGCCGACGCCCCGCATCGCATGGCGCAGGAAGCACTCGACTGGGCCAACCTCGACGCAATCTGGATCAGCCATTTTCATCTCGATCACATGGGCGGGCTAGCGCCTTTTCTCTTCGGCATCAAGTGGGCGCCGCAAACGCAAAACCGCACCAAGCCGTTGAGAATCTTCGGGCACGAGGGTCTGCGCGACATTGTCGAGACGGTCAGTGAGTCGAATGACTACGGCTTGCTCGAACAACGCTTCCCGGTTGAGATCGTCGAGGTGACTGCTAACGCTAACTTTGAAATCCTGCCCGGCATCACCGCGACCACGTTGAAGACGCCGCATACGAAAGAAAGTTTGGCCCTTGGTTTGAAAGACGCCGGCTCGAAACTGTTTGTCTATACTTCTGACACCGGTTTTTCAGAAGATTTGGGACCGTTCGCAAAACACGCCCGGCTGCTGCTGATGGAATGTTCTTTCAGGAGAAACAAACCTGTTCAGAAACACCTCGAGCTCGCGGATGCAATGCGCCTGGCTCACGAGTGTGCTCCTGAAAAATTGGTGTTGACTCATCTGTATCCGGAGTGGGACAACGTCGACCTCGCCGCGGAAGCCCGGCCGTTGTGGCCCGGCGAAACCATCGAAGCAAAGGACGGTCTGCAACTGGAGATCTAACCGCGATGGCAAAAGTATTCCTGGTCCTATTCTTTTTGTTGTACCCGCACAACGACGCGGCGCTGCTGGAAGAAGGAAAGGCGACGACTGTACGCCAGCAAACTCCGCCACCTGCTGAGCTCAAAGTCATCTCCTACAACATTCGCTGGCGCAGCGGCGACGACTTAAAAAACATCATCAAGCACTTCAAGGACGATCCGGAGATCGGTGGCGCCGCGATTCTGTGTCTACAGGAAGTCGACCGGCGCAAGAAGCGCAGCCAGCATACCAACACCGCGAAACTGATCGCCGACGAACTGGGGATGCACTACGCGTGGGCCGCGCCGCCGGCGCCGAAGTCGACCGACGAAGAGGAGACTGGTGTTGCGATCTTGAGTGTCTATCCGCTGTCTGAGGTACGAAGAATCGTATTGCCGCACGAAGGTCCGGGTAAGCGGCGTCGGGTCGCGCTCGGCGCCACAGTGGAGTTAGACGAACGTAAGTGGCGCGTTTATTCAGCGCACTCGGAGACACGCATATCAGTTGATAAAAAGTTGGAGCAGTTCAAAGCGGTGATTGACGATCTCGCGCATTATCCGGCGGACATGCCGGCGATCGTGATGGGCGATCTCAATACGTGGGAACCGAGCGCGGATGGCAAGACGAGCAAGTTCTTCTCCGCTGCGGGACTGAAGACACCGTTTGGACCAGAAGCGACGTTCAAGCGTAAGGTTCTGCTGGTGCCGATCGAATTGAAATTGGATTGGGTTTGGCTGCGCGGACTGGAAGCTACGAAATTCGGGATTGATCGGAAAATCGAGATCTCCGATCATTGGCCCTTGTGGACCAACCTCAAGTTCAGGTAAAGTTTTCCCTCCCACAAATCAACAAAGAGTGAACATTGACCACGAATGAAGTGTCGAAACTGTGAGAGGGTCGTGACCTGGACGCGCACTCGTTGTCCCGCTTGTCGAATCAAATTGCCGATGTGGTACGTGATCGCTACTTTCGGGGTTGTGGTCGGTCTCTTCGTCGCGTTCAAGCTCGTCGAAGCAATCCTTTAGTAGCCACAAAAAAGCACAAGAAGTATTAGCCACAAAAAGGCACATAAGGCACAAAACAGTTAATCAGGAAAATAACTGGTTTTTGTGCCTTATGTGCCTTTTTGTGGCTAATACTTCCTGTGCTTTTGTTGGCGGCGGGTTTCGCCCCCGAAAACCCGCCGCCGCCGTGATGAGGTACTGCAATACGGGGAAACCTGTCAGCGCACTCGCACCACGATACTGTTAACTCTCAACGCATTGCCCGTCGCTCGTTGTAAATCCGCAATCGCCTTGTTCAGATCTGTTTGCGCTTTCAACTCCAACGCACGCGCCTCCGTCAGGTTCGTTTGCCGTTCCAACACCAGAAACGTTGTCGACTGTCCCGCGTCCAGTTTTCGTTGCTCACTAGCAAACTGCTGTTCGTTCGCCTCGCGCGTCGCCGTCGCCGCACGCAAACGCGACTGCGCACTACGCATCGCTTGCAATGCATTACGAACATCAACCTGAATTGTTTGCTCCAGTTGCTCTCGTTGCGTTCCGATCCGCTCGCCTTCGACCAGCGACCGCCCGAGATTCGCTTCAGCCGTCCGATTGCGCAAAGGCAAACTGATCTGCACGCCGACTTTGAAGTTGCCGTAACGATTTGCCAGCAGGTTCGATAACGATTGCCCGTAACCGCCAAGCAACTCCGGAGCAAACGTCTGCGGCGGCACGATGGGCAGCGGTTCGAGTCCCGCTATCTCGGAAAGCTCGTCGACACGCTGTCGTACCTGCAAACTCGAAGCAGTAAACGGATTCACACCAGCACTGCTGATCGAACCCGCTAGACCACTGACACCGTAAGTGCCGACGAGATCGATCGCAGGCTTCGTCTGATCTTTGAAATAACGCTGATCGATCTGGTTGATCTCTCGCAGCACGTTCGACTGCTGCAACTCCGGCCGGTTTTCCATCGCCGTCTTCAAAGCATCAGGAAGTGAAATCTCAGGCACCGTGAGCTCAGCCGAATCGGTCGGCACGATCGACTCGATCCAGAGCTCGGCCTTCTGGTTCTCGGCGATCAGGTTTTTCAGACTGTTCTCCGAGCGCGACACTTCTTCGACGGCGCCAAAAACATTCTGCTCGTAAGTGGAGATCTGAGCTTCAGCAGCGACAACGTCGATTGGCGCCAGTTGGCCCTGCTCGACGAGACGCTTGTTGTGTTCGAGTTGTGTGCGAGCGACCGTCACTGCGTCGCGTTGCACTTGCAGACTGCGCAACGCGAACACAAGGTCCCAGTAAGCGCGCTGCACGTTTGTGATCGTGTCGATCGCACGCTGGCGAAATTGTGCGTCAGTCAACGAAAGGTTCTTCCGCGCGATCTCGATCTGGCGGCGGCTGTTGTCAATCCTCAGGCCGCGCCACAGCGGTTGGCTGTAACTGAGACTCAGCGACGTCGGATACTGCGGATTCAAAGCCACGAACTGATTGTTTGTGTTCAACTTCACCGACGAGAAATCGAGACGATAATTGCCGCCGAGAAAGGGCGACTGTCCTTCGAGCCACGCCGTGCCGGTGTAATCGCTTTGAATCGTCGAGCCGTTCTGGCCGCCGCTCAGGAAGCTCGAGATCGGGCTCTCGATGCGCTCGTAAAAAGCTTGTGTGGTGAGCCGCGGATCGTAAGCGCCACGAGCGCCGAGCAAGTCAAACTCCGCGATGCGCACGTTCTCACGAGCCACTTCGATGTCTTTGTTGTTCTCGAGTGCGAGCGAGAGCGCGTCACGCAATGACAGCGGGCGCTGTCGGTTCACGTCAACGCCGACGCGATTCAGGTCTTGCCCAATCCCGATCGAACACGCGCTCAACGCAAAAACGATAAGTAACAAAATTCTCTTTAGCATTGCTCTTCCCTGTTTCATCCACAGATTGCGCAGATTACACAGAAACAAATCTGCGTAATCTGTGGATGGATTTCATTGTTTCGAGATCAATCCCGCGGCGGCACTCGCAACCCGGCGACGTGCGCGTCCAAACACTCCCTGCACTCTCGTCCCGATACGTCCCCAAACGCGACTGCGCGCCAGGTCGTCAAACAGTGAATAGAACACCGGCACTGCCAGCAAGGTCAGCAACAAACAGAGCGTTTGCCCGCCGACCACCAGCACGCCGATCGATCTGTTCGTGCCTGAACCTGGACCAGTCGAGATCGTCAACGGCAACATACCCGCCACCAGCGCGATCGTCGTCATCAGAATCGGACGCAATCGATCGCGATTCGCGCGAATGATTGCCTCGAGACGTTCCATGCCACGCTCACGCAGTTGATTCGTGTGATCGATCTGCAGGATCGCGTTCTTCTTCACCACGCCAAACAGAAGTAGCAGGCCGAGGCCGGAGAAGATGTTCACCGTTTGCCCCGTCATCAGCAGCGACAGGATGCCGAACGGAATCGCCAGCGGCAGCGTCAGCAGGATCGTGACCGGGTGAATGAACGACTCAAACTGCGCCGCCAGCACCATGTACATAAAGACAAACGAGAGGACGAATGCCAGCGCAAAGTAATACCCGGCGCGCCCAAGCTCCTTCGAACGTCCCGCCAGGCCCGTTGTGTAACCCGGATCGACCTTGATCTCCTTCACAAACTGGTCCATCTGCTGGATGACCGCCGCCTGCGAACCTCCCGGCCGCACGTTACCCAGCAACATCACCTGTCGCTGCCGGTTCAGACGATCGATCGCGGCCGGACCAGTTCCCTCTTCGATCTTCACAAGATTGTCGAGACTGACCCAACCCACTTTCGTCGACGAAACGATCATGCGCTGCAAACCTTCGACGCTCGTGCGAAATGCTCCGACTGAACGCACGCGCACGTCGTACTGGTCGGTTCCGGCATTGAACGTCGAAACCTTCTGTCCGGCGACGAGCGAATTGAGTGCCTGGGCGATATCGCCGACTCGCACGCCGAGATCCGCTGCGCGCGCGCGATCGATCACCACGCGCAACTCCGGCTTGCCGCTGATCAGTGTCGAGTCAACGTCGACCACGTCCGGTATGGTCTTCATCTTCTCGAGCAGCTTGTCTGAGTACTCCTGTAGCTTGTTCAGATCCGGGCCACCGAGAACGTACTGAATATCAGAGTTACGAAAGCCGCCGCCGGAGATCGCTGCGACCTGTTGCACGCTGGTGCGCAACTGTCCGGGGTACTGTTTCAGATACTTACCAAGAATCTCGTTGCGCGCTCGCACCATCACCGCTTGTTGCGAGACCTTTCGTTCCTCGATCGGCGTCATCTTCACGTAGATCGAAGCAACGTTGACCTGCTCCTGCTGGCCGCCACCGATCGTCGTCAGCGTGTCAGTCACGCCCGGCAAGCCGCGCAAGTCGTTGGCGATGCGTTCGGACAAGGTAGAAGTCGCGGCGAGCGAATAGCCTTCCGGCGCGCGCACGTTGATTTCAAACTGCGCCTGATCGTCAACCGGCAGGAAGTTCTTACCGACAAACATGAACAGCGGAACGATGCTCGCGATCACGATGACACACGCCAGCACGACAACCCAGCGATGCGCCATGGACCACTGCAACATCTTCGTGTATGTGCGATCGATGGGACGGTAGAAGCGCGACTCTTTCGAGCCGTGATCCGCGGGTTCGGTGTGCTTTTCGAGCGCGCGTTCTCTTTCGTCGTCGCTGCGCTTGATCAGCCGGGCCGCAAGCATCGGCGTAAGCGTGAACGACACCAGCAACGACACCGCGATCGCGAACGATGAAGTCAGACCGAAAGACGACATGAAGCGCCCGACGATTCCGCCCATGAATCCGACCGGCAGGAATACCGCCAGCAGCGAGAGCGTCGTGGCCATAACGGCGAGGCCGATCTCCTTCGTGCCGTCGATCGCTGCCTGGAACGGCGGCACACCTTTCTCTTCGATGAAGCGAAAGATGTTTTCGAGTACGACGATGGCGTCGTCGATCACGATACCCACCATCAGCGTCAGCGCCAGCATCGTGATCTGGTTCAGCGTGAAGCCCATCGCGGCCATGAGGCCGAAGGTCGCGACCAGCGACGTCGGAATCGCGAGTCCGGCGATGACCGTTGAGCGGAAGCTCCACAGAAAGACAAACACGACGATGGCGGCCAGGATGCTGCCTTCGATCAAGTGGGTCTGAATCGATTCGATTGACGCTTTAATGAAGATCGACTGGTCGCCGACGACTTCGGTTTTGAAACCCGGCGGCAGCGACTTGCTGATCTCCTGCAAACGTTGTTTCACCGCATCGGCAATCGCGACCGTGTTCTGGCCCGATTGTTTCGAGACGATCAGCGTGACAGCTGGTTGGCCGTTCAAACGTGCTTCCGTGCGTGGTTCTTCCGCGCCGTCTTCCGCGTAACCGACGTCGCTGAGTTTGACTGCGTAGGTGCCGCGATTCGCGACGACCAGGTTGTTGAAGTCCGCGGGCTGGGCAATGCGGCCCATCGTGCGGACGGTCAGTTCGCGTGTTCCTTCTTCAACACGACCGCCGGGCAGCTCCAGGTTTTGTGCGCGCACGGCATCCGCGATTTGTGCGACGGTGACGTTGAACGCGCGCATCTTGTCGGGGTCGACCCAGATCTGGATCTCGCGCCTGCGGCCGCCGACAATCTGCACGTCGCCGACGCCATTGATCGATTCGATCTGCTGCTTGATCTTGTTGTCGGCAACGTCGGTTACTTCGCGCAACGAACGTGGAGCCGACACGGCGATTCGCACAACCGGTGCGGCATCGGTGTCGAGTTTCTGCACGATCGGCTGTTCCGCCGTGACCGGCAGATCGTTGACGATCAGATCGATCTTGTTTCTGACTTCCTGCGCGGCGATGTCGGGGTTCTTTTCGAGCAGGAACGTGATGAAGACCTGTGAAACGCCCTCGACCGAAGTTGAGCGGAGCTCATCGATACCGGAGATGGTGTTGACGGCTCCTTCGACGAGGTCGGTGATTTCGGTTTCGATTTCCTGCGGCGAGGCGCCAGGATTCACCACCGTCACCGTGATGGTCGGCAGGTCGATCTTCGGAAACAGATCGACGCCCAGCGACTTGTAAGAAAACAGCCCGACGACGGTCAGACTGAGAATCAGCATCGTCGCAAAAACCGGACGGCGAACACATATTTCAGCGAGTTTTTGCATCTTCGTTACTCAGAGCCACAGATGAACGCGGATTTTTCGACCACGGATCAAGACAGATCGTTCAGTACTCTTTTTTGTGCCTTTTGTGCCTTTTTGTGGCTAACTCTTTCTTGTGCCCTTTTGTGGCTAACTCTTCTTGTGCCTTTTTGTGGCTACTCTTTCTTGTGCCTTTTTGTGGCTACTGTTTTATGGCAATCCCGTCGCTCAATTGTTCGAGGTTGCTCGTGGCGACCTGTTCATCGGCGGCGAGACCTGATTTGATCTCGATCAGGTCGCCGTCCGTCTGGCCTGTTTGCACGAGTCGCTGTTCGGCGTGGCCGTTCTTGATCACGTACAAACGACTGACGCCCGCTTCCGTCAAAACAGCACGCGACGGCACCAGCACGGCCGGGTCGGCGCGCTCCTGTAGGATTCGCACAGTAGCAAACTGTCCCGGCTTCAAAGCGCCACTACCGTTCTCGATCTCCGCCTCTACCGTTAACGTGCGCGAAGTTGCGGACACGTTCGGCGCGATGCGCGCCACACGCCCGCTGAAGTTCCGGTCAGGCCACGCGCTCGTCGCGATCGATACTGACTGGCCGACACGCACTTCCGGTATCGCCTGTTCGGGAATGTCGATGCGAATACGCAGCGGATTCGTGCGAACAATCGTCACCACTTTCTGCTGCGGCGAAACGTATTCACCAAGGTCCGCCGTCCGCTCAGTTACAAACCCATCAATCGGCGCCGGAATAACCGCGTACGAAAGACTCTTACGCGCGAGAGCCAGTTGAGCCTGTGCATTCGCGACGTTGGTCCGCGCTACATCAACCCCGGCAAAATTTTGTCGCGCCTGCGCCAACGCAACGTCGTACTGTTCTTTCAACTGATCGCGCCGCGCACGCTGTTCGTCATAAAACGAGCGCGACACGTCGCCCGACTCGATCAGTTTCTCCGCACGCCGCAAATTCTTCTCAGCCAGATCGAGTGCCACTCTCGCTGCCGCGACTTCAGCGACGCGATTCGGATCGAAAGCCTGTCCGGGTCGCAAACCGATCTTCTCTTCAGCCTGCCGGACCGCGGCCTTCGCCTGTTCGACCTGTGCTTCCGCCTGATCGACGCGCAGTTTCAACTCGACATCGTCAAGGCGCACGAGCATCTGCCCGCGCCTCACCTGGCTGCCAATATCGACGCCAACCGCTACCACCTTGCCCGAAGTCTGTGGCGCCACGTCCGTTTGCTGGTCGCCCGCAAGACTGCCGGTTGCTTCGAAGAACCGCGGCAGATCGCGTTTGATGGCTGCGGCGGTCGTGACTTCTACTGCAGCCGGTTGCGCGTTTGCCGGCGTCTCTTCTGTTCTGCTGTTGGCCTTCGATCCACCACACGACGCGATGAACGCGCCCACGGCGACGAGCAGCACGATCAAAGCCACTAACTTGAAATTCCCTTTAACTCGCATTTGTCTTTACTGTGATCCCGTTCAACAGAATGTCAGTGAAATGCTTTGCAGCACTTTCGTTGGAGATGTTCAGCAGCCGGCGATCCGGATCCCAAAGATTGTTGTTGAGCGACTGGTGCATCACCATGCCGATAAAACAACGCACGACGATCGCCGGATCAACTTCGACAAAAGCTCCTTCGAGTTGCCGCTCGCGGATGTACGCACCGAGAAAGTCATAAACGCGACGCACAAACTCGTTGAAAAACATCTCCGCAAGCTGGTGTTTCTCGAGTGCCGAGTGGAGCAGCAACCGTTGAAACTCCGGATCCTTTTCGTGATGGTTCAGCGCGCCCAGCGCCAGCGACTCGAAAACCGCGCGGTCGTCCTTACGCTTGATCGCCTCGGACGCCATCACAGCCGGATCGAACTTGTCGTGCGAACACGCTTTGTGGTCGAGGATGGCTGCGTAAAGCTCCTCTTTGGTGGCGAAGTGCCGGAAGACCATGGCCTCCGAGACACCCGCCGCCTGGGCAATTTCCTTGGTCGTGGTGCCACGAAAGCCTCTCTGTGAAAAGAGACTCACGGCCACGGCCAGGATCTGCGACCGGCGCTCTTCCCCGGCCATCCGAGCGCTCCCGGTGGCGCCTTCTATCGTCATTTGCTTACTCAATCTGTTCTCTCTATCCTCTCTGCCTAGGGCAAAGTAAGTACTTACTTACCATTCTGATTCGCGGTCTGTCAAGCGAGTTGTTCGAACTCGATTCGTTGTACTGATCCCGATCTTTTTGGTGATGTTTTGCGTACCCTTTCGCAACAAGATGCGAGCAGAATGCACAGTTATCCGCGAGATTTGTCGGCACAAATCTTGCTCAACTTCTGCTAGCCCTTTTGTATTCGATTCTGAAAAGGAGATTTTCCGAAATGCCAGAGAATGGAAGCATCAATGAAGGAACGACCGGAACCACCGGCACCACAGGAACCGGAACCGGTACCGGTACCGCATTATCACAAACAGCTCAAGACTACGGTCACAAAATCAGTGAAGCCGCGAACACAGCAAAAGATTATTTGAGCGACAAAGTTTCCGTAGTCGGCGACAAATTTAAGGAGTTGCAGAACGCCGACCTCGGCGAACTCGCAGAAAACGCAAAACAATATGCACGACAAAAACCAGGCCAGGCACTCCTGATCTCAGCAGCCGCCGGCTTGCTACTCGGGCTAATTATTCGCGGCCGGCGCTAAGCCGGCTGCACACTCAAACCGAACAGGGGGTGCACTAACATGGCGGCATCGAGAACCAGTCTATCCAAGACCAACGGAGAGCTACCCACACGCGCGGACAACGAGAGTCTACCAACTCTCTTCAGTCGTCTCGGCGACGATGTGATGCAGCTCTTTAATTCTCAGCTCGCATTATTCAAAGTGGAGATCAAGGAGGAGGCACAGACCTACACTCGTGGCATCGCCATGATCGGTGTCGGCGCTGTGATCGCGGTGGTTGGATTTGCACTGCTGAATGTGGCGATAGCTTTCGCCGTGTCGACTCTGTTCGCCCAGGCAAATTTCAGCCAGCCTGCGAGTTACGCTTTAGGCTTCGTGATAACAGGCGCCTTCTACCTGATAGTCGGAGCAATCCTCGTGATATTGATGAAGAACCGGCTTGCTAAGCAGGAGCTGGTACCGCACAGAACAGTTCAGGAACTGAGAAAGGACAAGCAATGGCTGAAGAACGAACTTTAGGATTGGCTCGCGCTCAAGACTACACCGCTGAGGAGCCTTCTAAAGAGGAACTTCAGCGTCGCATGGACGAGGCACGTGATTCAATCTCGAATACAGTAACGGAGATTAAAGAAACCGTGGCAAACCAGGTTCAGGCAGTCAAAGATACGCTTGATTGGCGAGAGCAATTCAAGAAACGACCAGTTGTGTGGAGTGCCGCGGCGATGGGTGTCGGCTTCTGCACCGGGTATTGCATTGCAAACTACGTTAAAGGCGATAGCGATGATTACAGCTCGGCCATCGATCGCTTTGGCGAAGAGTCGAAACACTATGCTTCGCAATCATTGGCCGGCGGGCCAATTACTACACCTGGAAGCATGGCGCCGAGACTAGAC
>DASVGE010000424.1:0-18379 GCA_036379695.1 Pyrinomonadaceae bacterium
CAAATCGCGGATGAAGATGTCGGTCTCAGAAACCCAATACGCGAAGGGTTCAATGAGGCGTGCGTAGGCCGCTGTTGCTGAAATCGCAATCAACGGCGCCGCCACGAGACCGTTGAGAAACTGGCGGCGCGTTAAAGGAAAATCGGACACGACCGAATTGTACTAAAACTTAGCCGCAGATTTTCGCGGATAAAGACGGATCTGCGGCTTGACAATCCGCGCCTCCCGACTAGAATTGGGGTTCGCCTGATTACGGCACGGAGATGTGGCCGAGTGGCTGAAGGCGGCGGTTTGCTAAACCGTTAAGGGTCAAAAGCCCTTCACAGGTTCGAATCCTGTCATCTCCGCCAGAAAATCTGCAAGCCACAAAAAAGCACATAAGCCACAAATGACTGCGCTAGATCTTTTGTGACTTTTGTGCTTTTTTGTGGCTGTAAACTTTTTGTGGCCTATGTCTGTTCGCGTTCGCTTCGCACCTTCGCCTACTGGTTACCTGCACATCGGCGCCGCCCGTTCGGCGCTCTTCAACTGGCTGTTTGCGCGGAAGACTGGCGGCAAGTTCCTGCTCCGCATTGAAGACACCGATCTCCAGCGCTCGACGGAGGAGTCGACGCGCTCGATCATCGAAGGTCTCGAGTGGCTCGGACTCGATTACGACGAAGACCTCGTTTTTCAGTCTGCCAATGCACCACAGCATCGAGCTGCGGCCAACCGGCTCGTCGAAGAGGGCAAGGCGTATCGCGACTTCACGCCGAAAGAACAACGCGACGACAAAGACGTCAAAGAGAACATCGCCGAGCGCGCCAAGGCTCAAACTGATCTGCGAAGCAATCCGTATCGCGATTTGCCGAAGGAAGAATCGGACCGCCGCGCTGCCGCGGGAGAGCCGTTCGCCATTCGCTTGAAAGTGACGCACGAGGGCGAGACAAAGTTTGACGACCTCGTCTACGGACCACAGGAGCGCAGTCACTCGGAGATCGAGGATCTCGTGCTGCTTCGTTCCGATGGTCATCCGCTTTACAACCTGTCAGTCGTGATCGACGACATCTCGATGGGTATCACGCACGTCATTCGCGGACAGGACCACCTGACGAACACGCACAAGCAGGTCTTGTTGTACGAGGCGCTGGGCGCGCCCGTGCCGCACTTCGCACACCTGCCGCTGATACTTGCTCCAAACAAAGGCAAACTCTCGAAACGCAAACACGGCGAGGTCGTCTCGCTGACCACCTATCGCGATCGAGGTTTCGTTCCCGCAGCTTTTCGTAACTTCCTGGCGCTGCTTGGCTGGTCGCCGCCCGAAGGCAAAGAAGTGCTCAGCAAAGAGGAACTGGTGAAGTACTTCTCGCTCGAAGGCATCGGTCGCGCGAATGCGATCTTCAACTTCCACGAAAACGATCCGCGACGCTGGACCGACGACAAGGCGCTCTGGATGAATGCGGAATACATTCGCACCATGCACATCGACGAGTTGCTGCCGATGGTGAAAGCTGAACTTCGTGCAAACAAACTCTGGCGCGAGGAGTATGATGACGAAGAGAGCGAATGGCTGCGCAAGACTGTCGATCTGATCCGCCAACGGTATTTCACGCTGAAAGACTTTTCAGAGCAGGGTCGCGCGTACTTTTCCGATGATTTTGATTTTGACGAAGCGGCAGTGAATAAGAACCTGCGCAAAGAGCCGCGGTTGCGTGAGCTGCTGAACGGGCTCGCGGATAAACTCGAAACAGTCGAACCCTTCGACGTTAGTACCTCTGAAGCAGCGTTGCGCGAGTTTGCGGAAGAGGCCGGCGTTAAGGCTGGTTTACTGATCAACGGAGCCCGCACGATGCTTACGGGCCAGGCCGTTGGCCCATCGATGTTCGAGATCTTCGACGTGCTCGGACGTGATGCTTCGGTGCAAAGATTGAGAAGCGGCGTGCCGTGGAATTTATAGGAGATTGATGATGCGTCTTATTCTGGTTCTTTTCCTGACCTGTGGCGTGGCGGTTGCTCAGAATACAAACTCATCGACAACAACCGAGCGGCCGCGAACGACTACACCAGCACCGAAGAAGCCGGCGCCCGCGGCAAAACAGGCGCCCGGATCTGAAGGCGTGCTCGCCGCCTTCAACAGTTTGCTCGACGGCATCAGGCACGCGGACGTGAAAGAGGTGATGGACGTCTACTGGAACAATCCGCGGCTCAGTCTGTTCAACTACAACGGCACCGTGACGAAGAGTTGGGAACAGGTGCGACTGAACCGCGAGAGTTCGTATCCCGAGATCAAAGACGTAAAGCTGCAGGTGCGCGACGTTTCAGTCACGATGCTCGGAACCACAGCCGCTCTCGTTACCTGCCAGTGGACGCAATCGCAAACGTACAAAGGTACGCCGGAAACTGTCTCAGGGCGCATGACGCTCGCGTTCAAACGCATCGGTACGGTGTGGAAAGCGATTCACTTGCACTCGTCGCCTGACAACCCAAACCCTGCCGTGATTCCGGCCTCGGAACAAGTACGACCAACACCATCTCCGTCGCCTACTCCAACACCACGATAATTAGCCACGGATGAACACGGATTTCATACACGGATTTTTTTCTAATCTGTGTATGAAATCCGTGTCCATCCGTGGCTAAACTATGGTCCAGCCTCAACAGTCGCTTTACGCTCGAGTTTTCCCCAACCCACCATTGGACCACGAATCGCCATCGCCACTGACTTGATCATCACGTAGTACATCACCTGCCGGTAACAGAACCTCTGCAGGAACAACCACCAGAGCAAGCTCCAGCGCTCGCGCCGTTCGAGCAGGAACGCGAAGCACGCCGCCGCCCAGTCGATGGCGAGAAACAGCGCGTAGTAGAAAAGCACCTGTTGCAGGTTCGTCGATGAGTATCCGGTGGGTTGCTGCCAACGCTCCAGTGCGCTCGAGATCAGCACGTAAAGCAACATCAAATCCATCACCGGCGAGATCAGCGGAAACACGATCTGGAAGATCCAAACGTTCGGCATCGCGATAAAGCCAAGCGCTCCGAAGCGACGTCGAAACAGCGCATCCTGATGTTTCCACATGCACTGCAACGTGCCGTACGCCCAGCGGAATCTCTGTTTCGCTAACGAGCGCAAATTATGCGGCGCTTCAGTCCAGGCGATGGCCGTTTCCTCGTAACCGATCGTGTATCCCAAACGCCTGATGCGCAGCGTCAGATCCTGATCCTCGGCCAACGTGTCAGACGGAAAGCCACCGACTTCAACCAGCAAATCTTTGCGCCATGCACCGACCGCGCCCGGCACCACCGTGATGCAGTTGAGACTCGCAAACGCGCGCCGGTCCATGTTCTGCGCCGTGATGTATTCGAGCGCCTGCCAGCGCGTCACGAGGTTCACACGATTGCCCACCTTCGCATTTCCCGCGATTGCTCCCAACTTCTTGTCATAAAACCGGTGCGCCAGTGCGCCGACGGTTTGCGGTGCGAACAACGTGTCGGCATCGAGCGCGATAATGATCTCGCCGCGCGCGTGTCGCAGGCCGGTGTTCAGCGCCGCCGCCTTACCCGCGTTGGGAACCGTGAAGAGCCGCACGCGCTCGTCGTGCTCGAATTTCTCGGCTACGACCTTGCTGGTGTTGTCCTGCGAACCGTCGTCGATCACGATGATCTCGTAATTTGAATAATCGGACGCAAGCAAGCTGTGAATCGTGTTCTCAATCACCAGCCCTTCGTTGTACGCAGGCACGAGAATCGAAACGAACGGCGCGTAGTTGTCACCGGCGTGCACACGTTCGCGACGTCGAGATCTGAACCACTGCGCCCACGCAAGCGCACCAACGAACAACAGTCGCGCTAATCCAAGCAGAATCCCGAGCACGAAAATCCACTGCAACACCCATCCGCCTGTCGACAGAAAGAAAAACGTGATCGCATCCGCGCGCGTAAAGACCCGCTGGTTTGCAGGAACGACGGGCATCACCTGGTCTCTCGACAGTCCCGCCAAATCAGAAACGGCGACAAAGCGAAACCCGCGCGCTTTGAGCTCGTGAATCAGTCGTGGGAGGGCGGCAACAGTGGCGGAACGATCGCCTCCGGAGTCGTGTAGAAGAATGATCTCGCCGCGTGTTTCCGGGTTGGAATCCATGGCGCGATCGACTGTCCGCTGCACAATCTGATCGGCAGTGACCGGAAGTTGCCAGTCGTCAGGATCGATACGCACACCAACCATGATGTAGCCGAGGTTCTGCGCGACGAGCGCCGGCTCGACCTCCTGCGGCTTGTCGGCTTCCGCATCGCCGAAGTACGGCGGCCGAAACAGAACTGTCGAACGACCGACTTCCGATTCGATGAGTCTCTGCGTGGCGTTGAGCTCGAGCTCGGTCAAGGACAACGGAATCTCACCGAGGTTCGGATGCGTGAAGGAATGGTTGCCGACTTCGTGACCCTCGCTGACGATGCGTCGCACCAGCTCCGGATTCGTCTGCCCGTTCTTACCGATGATGAAGAAGGTTGCGGGAACGTTTTCCTGCTTCAGGATGTCGAGGATCGCAGGTGTCCATTTCGGATCGGGACCATCGTCAAAAGTCAGCGCCAGCAAGCCCGGGCGGTCACCGGTGCGCTGTATGACGTACGAGGAAGGCAGCGCGGTGAATTGTTCCGCTTTGATAAAGCCGTTCGCGGGATCGATTTCCAAATCGCGCGCGCCTTTTTGCGGGCGCGACATCACGCGCAGAAGTTCCCCGTCGCCTTCGAAGTCGACGTCGTATCCGTAGTTGATACTGCGCAGCGCATCAGGTGAACTGTTCTGCGTGCCGAGGATTGACCAGACAGACGGATCTTCAGATCCGAGTCGCCAGATACCGTAGCCCGCGGGCTTGTAACCGCTCGCCGCACGCATCTGGTTGTAAGCCGTGACCGCGTCGAGGAACCAGACCTTGTGATGCGATCGATCGTCTTCGTCGTATTCGAAGTAGGGATTGCGAGTGGCAGTGTCGAAAGTCGCAGCGGTGTTCGACTCACGCGCGGCGATCAATGCTTCCTGAAACGTGACCTCGTCAACGTTCTTCGTGGCGTCGTTCCAGTTATAGCCATAGTTTCCGAGGGCGATGATTGTCCTGGCGGGCTCGAGCTCGTGCATGCGGCTGATGAGCTTTTGCTCGAACCAGTCCTGCGCCGCGACCGGGCCGGCGTCGCTGCCGATCCAGTGCTGGTCGTACGCCATCAGGATCAGGTAATCGTTTGCGGCAGCGTAAGCTTTGTAATTCCAATCCGGATCGTCAAACGGGACGGCTTGCGCGACGAGCAGATTTTGGGCGGCAAAGTTTGCGTGCAGCTCCTGCATGAACGTGAGCAAGTTGCCTTGCGCGGCGGTCGGAGGTTCTTCGAAGTCAACGCAGATGCCCGCGAACTTGTTGTCGTGAACGAAGGTGGTGAGCGCGTTGATGAGTTTTTGCCGGTGCGCTTCGTCGGCAATGGCGCGTGCTAACAGATCTCCCTGCCATTGCCCGTCGATCACATTCTGCACCATCGGCACAACTCGAACCTGCGGCCGGGTCACTCGAATCCAGTTCAGCGCCGGGATGTGAACGTCGGTGACGAGGGGATTTGGCGCGTTCGGATCGTTTTGCAGGTGCGACCATTCGGCCACTACCCAGTCGAGATGATCGAGGTTGCGTTTTAGTGACTCGTAGCTCGACTCATCCCAGTTGATAAAGAAGCCAACGGATAACGGGCGAGTTGTGGGAACCACGGGCGCGGGAACCGTTGGCGGTGGTAGAACGATCGGAACATGCGAGCGGCGTTTGCCGGGAACGATGTACTTGGTTTTGGCGAGTGCGCGTTGTAGTTCAGCTTGCGCCTTCTTTGCCTTGCGTTCGACGGGATTTGCGGGAATGTTTGGCGGCTTGGGCCTGAGGTTGAGACTTGGTAATTCCGGATTAGCCAGTACACTCGCGATGAAGATAATCGCGAGAGCTGTCACCAGGACTGACAGTGCTAACCAGATACGGCGAACGCGCCGCCACCGCCGCCCGTGTGGATCGTGGAAGACGGGAGATGACACGCAGGTATGTTGCTACAAAGAAGCAGAAATAAAAAGCCGTCCACGACCCCCGATCGTGGACGGCTTCGGTGAACTGTTGGGATTGGCCTGAGGCTGACTGTGTGCCGCTTCCAGAAAGGAGGAGCACTATGCAGTGAGACTACCGAACCAGAATCCTAACTAGTTAGCTGGTTCAGAGGTCAGGCCGCAGCCACCTCACTGTGATAAGAACTCATATATTTTAGAATCACCTCCTTTCCAGTGTTGCGTGAATGATAACACGGATTTACCGGATTGCAATCCGGATTTTATCCGTGTGATCCGTGGCTTAATTTACCTTGCACATAAACTTGCGCGGGGTGTTGGAAACCAAAGAAATAAGCAAGCTCGCGATAGTCGCTGCAATCGTGAATCACAAAGTCAGCGATCTTTCCAGGCTCGAGTGAGCCGAGTTGATCGCCGCGATTCAAACTGTAAGCAGCGTTGATGGTGACCGCCGTGATTGCTTCAGACGGCGTCATTTTCATGTGTGTTGCGGCGAGCGAGAGGATCATCGACATCGACGGTGTCGGTGAAGAACCCGGATTGAAATCAGTCGCAAGCACAACTGCGAGGCCAGCGTCGATCATCTCGCGCGCTACGGGATAACGCGACGATCCAAGCGCGTAAACCGACCCAGGCAATAGCACCGGCTGGACGCTCGCTTGTTTTAATGCCGCGATCCCTTCGGCATCCGTATGTTCGAGGTGATCGGCGGTGACAGTGCCTAATTCGGCGGCGAGTTTTGCGCCTCCTGAAAGCGAGAGCTGATCGGCGTGCATCCGCAAACCGAGCCCGTGACAACGCGCCGCCGATAAGATCTTCCACGATTCGTCAGTCGTAAATACTTTCTCTTCACAAAACACGTCGCAGTACTCAGCCAGTTTCTCCTGCGCCACGCGCGGCAGCATCTCTTCGACGATCAGTGAAACGTACTCATCGCGTCGCGACTTGTACTCCGGCGGAATACTGTGCGCGCCGAGAAACGTCGGCACATAACGCAGCGACGTCTCGCGATCCAACTGCTGGATTGCCCGCAGAATCTTGACTTCATCTTCCAGCGACAACCCATAACCCGACTTCGCCTCGATCGTCGTCGTGCCGCCGCGCAGAAACCAATCAGCGTAGCGCCGCCCGGTCGTGATCAGTTCGTTCAGACTGCTCGCACGCGTTCGATTGACTGTCGATTGAATTCCACCGCCGCGCGCGGCAATCTCCTGGTACGTCGCGCCTTTACTGCGTTCTTCAAACTCATCGACACGCGTTCCCGCAAAGACCGGATGCGTATGCGCGTCAACAAACCCCGGCAGCACCACACGCCCGCCCGCATCGACCACCGTCGTATTCGCATCGATTTGCGATGAGATCTCCGCGTTGGTTCCAACTCTCTCGATCAAGCCGTTGCGAACGAATAGTCCGCCCTGCGAAACGACGCCGAGCTCGCGCAGCTCCGGACCAACACGCGGTCGCGCCGGCCCAGCCATTGTCACCACCTGCGAACAGTTAACGATTGCGAGCGACTTACTTTCTTTTGCGGAGGACATAAATCAAGACACCGACACCATTCGCTATCAGCACTGTGCCACTCACCTTCAAAGCAAACGACAAGGCACTTCCCACTTCGCTAATCGGAAAAACGGAGAAACCGATAAAGATTAAAGTAACGATAAAGCCCGACGCGCAGGCGAGCTTGAGCCACCAGGGCGCTTTGACGCCGAGCGCCTTCGTCCCAAACAACGGGATCGCAAACAACACGAGGTACGTCAGCGCGTAGAAAACTCCGCCGGTGTTGTCAATCAGTTGAAACGCTTCCTGTGCATGCACGCCCAGCTTGCTGAACAAAGCGAGCGCCAACGTTACTGCGCCCACGAAAAGAATCGAGTTGATCGGCGTCTTGTACTTCGGATGTAGCCGGCTGAACCACGCCGGTAACAATCGATCCCAACCGGCGACCATCGGCAGGCGCGTGTTGCCCGCAAAGTAAATACTCATGAGCGCGATTGTCCTGACCGCAATGCCGAGAATCGCAATGGAGCCGATTGTTCCAACCCATCCCAATGACTGAAACCCGATCGACAACACCTGCGGAATCGGTCCAATCAGATCGATCTGATCGTTCGGCACAAACGCGAGCACCGAACTGGTGCCAAGGATGAACATCAGCGCGATGATGGGTGTTGCAATCACCACGGAGCGCCCGATGTTACGCGCGGGAGCACGCGTCTCACCCGCGAGGATCGCGATGTATTCAAAGCCCGTCAGTCCACCGAGTGCGAGCTTGCTGGCGACGTTAATGTTGTAAGCAGAGAAAGTCGGAAACTGAAGCGCAAATGGCTGGTACTCTCCTGCGATCACCCGCGACACAGCGACGAGTGGCAACAGGATCAGAATAAAGAAAGTGATCATGTGGACCAGCCCGCCGACGTTGTGGACCCACTTGCCGAAACCCAAACCACGCGTTGCGGCCACGACCATGGCTGCGACCATTATGAAACTGATCAGGATGATCAGCTTCGAACTGTTCTTCATCCACGCTGCCGATGGCCCGATCGCGTAAGAGACACTGGTGGTCACTACCAGTCCCATGCCGGCAAGGATGAAAATGGCGAACACCCAGAGATTCCACCCCACCATGAAGGCGACAAAGTCGTTGAAAGCCAGCTTGGCCCATTGATAAAGACCGCCCTCGAGTGGCATCAGGCGCGCCAGAAAGATCACGGCCGCGGCCAGCGGAAGGTAGAACGTAACGATCGCCAGTATCCAGAATACGTTTTGCTCGTGACCGATCTTCGCGGCCCAACCTACCCAGAACGTTCCCACGACGAACACAACCTGCGTCAGCACCAGGTCAAAAAGGCCGAGTTCTTTTTTGAGGACGGCACTGCGTGCTTCGACGTCACGCTCGATGTCGGCGACGCTTGAAGAGGGTGAGTAATCTGTGGGTTCAGTGTTCATTGGCGGCGCGAGTCAGCCATTGGACCACATCAGGCCGCATTTCGGGAACAATTTCGTGGCCGGCGTCATAACTCTTGAACACGACGGAGCGCGCTCGTGTTTTCAACTGCCGTTCGTAGTCCTTCACTCGCTCGGTCGGATAAAACTCGTCGCGCGTGCCGGCGAGGTGCAACACGTCGATCGGCGCCTGGCGATACACCGTGCTTGTCTCCCAGTCGCCCGGAATGCCGCCGCAGACGCCGATCGCGCCGCGCAGTTTCTCCGGGTGCGTAAAAGCAAAGCGATAGTTGAGCGCGCATGACTGCGAGAAACCGAGGGTATAGACGCGCGATGGATCGGCGACGCCTTCGGCCGTGAGAATATCGATCAGGTCGATTAGCGCGCGATGATGAACTGCCACTGATTCTTCGCTGCGGAAGTTTGTTAACCAGCCAAAGCCGAATCGCAGCGGCGCGCCGGCTTCTCTCGGTTCCTTGATGTGCTGGTGAAAGCCTTGTAACGAAGCGATAGCGAAACTTTCCGGCGCGGCCAGTTGCGCTTCACGCATCATCTGTCGCTTGTTGGCGCCGTACCCGTGGAGCGCGATCAGCAAAGGCGCCGACGCAGTCGGGCCGGGGCGGAGATCGTAATAGAGGTTTACGCGCGCTTCGAGAGTACGGTCAATTTGCGGTTCGCTATTGTTCATAAAGATGGGCACAGATTGACGCAATTTACACTGACCGCTAGGATGACCTCAAACTTTTATTGAGAGGTGTCAGTGATGAAATTCCCGGGCGGATTCAATATTGAACAGATGATGAAGCAGGCGCAGTCGATGCAGCAGAAGATGCAGAAGGAGATGGAAGACCTGCGCGTTGACGCTTCAGCGGGTGGCGGTGTCGTTTCGGTGCAGATGAAAGGCAATCATGAAATCGTGGCGTTGAAGATCGATCCGGACGCCGTAAAAGAAGGCGACGTCGAAATGCTACAGGACATGATCATGGCCGCGGCAAACGAAGCGAATCGCAAAGTGGACGAGGCCATGAAGGGCAAGATGAGTGGAATGCTGCCGCCGGGCCTGGGTAATCTCTTCGGTTAAAGCAAATGCTGGAGTACGCCGAACCCGTCACCAAACTCATTGACGAACTGAAGCGCCTGCCGAGTATTGGTCACAAGTCAGCACAACGTCTGGCTTTTCACATCATGCGCGCGCCTGAGACCGACCTCGAGCGGTTGATTGCGGCGCTGCGTGAAGTGAAACAGAAGATTGTGCTTTGTTCTGTTTGCAACAATCTCACCGAAGTGAATCCGTGTCGCTTCTGCGCTTCGACGAGCCGGGATCACTCAGTGATCTGTGTTGTTGAGGAGCCACACAGCCTGGTGGCGGTGGAGAAGACGCGCAGCTTCAAAGGCGTTTACCACGTGCTTCACGGCAGCCTCTCGCCGATTCGTCACATTGGACCAAGCGAGTTGCAGTTAGCCAATCTTCTGCCGCGACTGAAACCGGAGAACAATGACGGCGTGGCGGTTCGTGAGGTCATCCTCGCCACCAACCCAACCACCGAAGGCGAGGCCACGGCAAACTACATCAGCCGTCTACTAAAACCACTCGGAATCCGAGTAACACGAATTGCGATGGGAATGCCGGTGGGAAGTGACCTCGAATACGTCGACGAGGTCACCATGGACAAAGCACTCGCTAACCGTCACGAAATTTAGCCACGGATCAACACGGATTTCATACACGGATTTTTTCAATCTGTGCATGAAATCCGTGTTTATCCGTGGCTAATTATGTCTAGAAGCGGACGTGTTCGGTCTTCACGCCTTCCTTGCACTCGGTACAGGTCTCGTCGCTCTCGTACATTTTTACGTCGAAATTTATTAGCGACTTGATCGGCCCACCTTCGATTTCTTCGGGCGCTGTATCAAACTTCACGATCGCGCCGCAGCCGATGATGCGGGCGCCGAGCGATTTCACGAGCTCGACTGTCTCCTCGATCGCGATGCCGGTGCGGATGATGTCGTCAACGATAATGCAGGGATTGATTTCGCCCTGGTTCACGTACTGCCGAAACATGCGCTTGCCCGATTCCTGTTCGGCCCAGTAGATCTGTTCTGCGTTGAGCGCGTCGCGCACGCCGAAGGCGACGGGAATCCCACCTGAACTGGGACTGATGACGGAGATTTTAGGCAATTGGCTGGAGATGTCCTTCTCAAGCCGGAACTTCCGACTCAGTGCGACTGCCAGCACGCGAGCCGTGTCGTAATAGCGGAAAGCCAGCGGCATTTGAAAGTAGTGTGGCGAGTGCTTTCCGTTTGGATAAACAAAATGGCCCTCACGAAACGCTCCAGTGCGTTTCAGGATCTGCATCACCGCATCTTGGGATGGAATCAGCTCGACCATGCGCTTCTCCTGTTTTTTGTTTGGCGCAGCATACATCAATTAATCAGTTTTCGCAGCACGTTCGACACGGATAACACAGATAACACGGATTGAGCTACAATGCGCAGCAACATGTCAGCAACCGAGACCATCGCTGTCCCCAAGCGGATCACGAATGCACAGACCGTCTGTAACGAGAAAAACGAAAAGGGAAAACTCTGCAACGGTCACCTGAAGCAGCTGCGAACTGCCGGCGAACCCTCCGAGATTCATTTGCGAGGTGACGACGTGCTGTCCAAGTGTCAGACGTGCGGCACGCTCTACATGGGCCCACCGCTGGGTCACGTGCGCGATCCGAACAAGCAGCGCCGGTTTGTCGAGGCGGAGTTGCAGGCGTTGCTACAGGCAGCCGGAGGAACGCTGCCGGTTATCAAGAAAGACGACGCACGCGGCGTCTACGTGATGGTAGAAACAGTCGCTGGCGACGGGGGTCACGCCGCGAAGCCTGCGCCGGCAAAAGCCGCTGCACCGGCGACGCCAAAAGCAGCCGCGCCCGCTCCAGCAGCGAAGCCGGCAGCACCGGCAGCGCCGAAACCAGCCGGCGAGCACAAACCCGGTGCGCAACCCAACCGTCAACTGTTCCGTCGTTCTACTTATGCAGGCGTAAAAGATACCGGCCCCGTTCCGGGTGAGACTTTTGAACAGAAAGTGGCGCGCTTGAAAGCTGTCTCGGCAGGCGCGAAACAACGTGCTGAAGAAGTCGGCGAACCCATACCTCCTCCGGACACCGAAGTGCCTGAAATCTTGACCGCACTGGCGCCCGATCAGGAAATACCACCACCGGCAGCCGCACCAGCGCCCTCAGCGCCAGCACACAAACCAACTGGCAACGCCGATCGCTCATTGATGAAACGTGGAACTTACTGCGGGGTAGTGGACACCGGCCCGGTCCCGGGCGAAACCTTCCAACAAAAAGTCGCTCGCCTCGCTGCCTTGTCTGCTGCCGCCAAGCAGCGCTCAGAGGGCGGGTAACACGGATTTACACGGAAAAAATCCGGATTTATCCGCGTAAATCTGCGGCTACTATTTCTCCGTCACCACGAGCCCTTCCTGGGCTACTTTCCAATCGAGAACTTCAGCGCCTTCTTCAGAGGCGAGTGCGGCTTCGACGTCCGCGCGCCTTCCGGCTTTACACAGAAACGCGATGCAACCACCACCGCCGGCGCCGCACACTTTCGCGGCCTCAGCGCCATTAGCTAACGCCTTCTCGACCAGCATATCCATCTGCGGCGTGGTGATCGTCGGCGCGAGGCGTTTGCGATTCGGATACGCCTGCTTCATCACCGTCGCAACCCTGTCCCAATCGTCAGCCAGCAGCGCTTCACGCATGTTGCGCGCGGAATCACGAATCCCTTCAAACAACTCAAACAACTCCGCATCACCATCGATGTGGCGTTTGTAAATCTCCCAGTTGTTGATCCCCGAAAGCCGCGGTTCACCCGTGTAGCAGATCGCGATTCTTCGCTCCAACTCTTCCGTGTTTACATCGAGCGCTTCCCTCTGGATTCCATCGGGATTGAAATGCACACACGAGACCGATCCGAACAGCGGCGGATAGTAATCCTGAAAACCAGCCGGAACCTTGATCACGGTCGATTCAACATTAGCCGCAATCGTCACAAACTTCCGTTCCTCGTAACGATTACCAACCAGCCGGTTCAACGCCCCAATACACGCAATAGCGAGCGCCGAAGAACCACCCAAACCCGCTCCCGCAGGCACATTCGCTTCGGCAACGAGATGAAACCCGGTAGTCGGTTTGAAGAAGTGAACCAGCTTCGAGACCAGCTCGAGACGTTCTTCGAACAGCAGATCTTCGATTGCCGACAGCGTCGTCTCAAAGGAAACTTTGCGGTCGCGAGACTCCAGCACTATGCGCCCATCGTCGCGCGTCTCGATGCGACAACTCGCACGAAGTGAAAGCGCAAAATTAACCGTGGTGGCGCCAGGATGAAAAAGGTAAAGAGGCCAGATATCAATGGTGCCGCCCGCAAGGTCGACACGAGGAGGCGCAGAAGACTCAATTATCATTGGCGGAAATTAACAATTTCGATTCAGTATTTGCAAATCAGCCACGGATAAACACGGATAACACAGATCAGATCCGTGCTATCCGTGTTCATCCGTGGCTGATTCGTTCTCCGGCTTCTTCGGATCGCCACGTCGCTGGTGCTTGAATGGAATGTGCTCCTGAATCTCTTCCTTTAGATCGTGGAGTTTCTCGCTGGCGGCATGTTCGAGTTCCTGCAATCGTTCCGGATTCGCTTCCTCAACCTTGGGCGAAAGCCAGAAACGCTCGGTGAGGTAAAACGCCGCGATTCCCACCAGCACGATCACCAGCAGCACTTTCCCAAGGCGCTCGAAATCACCAATCAATCCCATCACCGCGCCGCTGAAGAAATAGCCGGCGCCTGCCAGTACAAAAACCCACAGGAAACAACTCGCAAACGAAAGCACCAGAAAACGGAGATAAGGCATACGCCCAACTCCGTAAAACACACACGACGCCCACCGCAGGCCGTAAATGTATTTCGAGAGAAAAATCGAAAGTGGACCGAATTTGTGCGTCAACCGCTCCAGCCTGGGCTGCGCAGCTCTATAAAAGCGAAACTTCCTGACACCTTCGCAAAACCCTCGACCAGCAAAGTACGCAAGGTTATCGCTGAGACAGCCGCCCAAAGTTCCCCAGATCAGTACCTGCGCAAAGCTGTACTCGCCAAAAAAGCCGCTATGCGCGAGCACTCCCGCCATCAGGAGCGTGATGTCTCCTTCCAACATGACGAGAATGAAAACCGCATAGAGCCCGTACTGAAATAGTAGTTCGTTGAGAAAGTCGAAGTGCATGAAGAAACCGCTATGAAACTCCGCACTATGAAGCTGGGAACAAGCTACTGGCGGCTGACAGAATAAACTGGAGGGCTCACTGTTGACTACTGTTCAATTTCGTCTTCCTGCGGGGGCTTCACTACCAGTACCGGGCACGACGCGTGCCGCACGACCGACTCTGCCGTGGAACCAAAGATAATGCGTCCGAGTCCAGTCCGTCCGTGCGAGGAGATGACAATCAAATCGACGTCACGTTCCTTCGCCGCGCGAACGATTTCCGAAGCCGCCTCGCCATGGACGACCAGTTCTTCAACATCGAGCCCGGCGCATTCGTCACATTCGGCCAGTTTCGGCAATTCACGTTCGGCGGAGTCTTCCAGTTGTTCAGTGATATCGGCGATGGGCATGGGTTCGGTCATCCCCGAGTAACCGACCGTCGGCACGATCGGTTCGATGACGTTGATGCAGATGATTGAGGCTCCAAATGTACGCGCCAGCGAAGCGGCGTAGGAGAGAGCATAGTTCCCACATTCGCTGAAATCGGTGGGTAGAAGTATGGAGCGGATCTGCATGATTTAGTGTTATAGGACCTTCGACGTATACTTTCCCAGCGATTCTACTCCCTCGTCCTCCTGTTTGACAGCCCCTGAACCCTCGACTATTCTTCGTCAACGCAGCTTCTCCAGCCCAGACCAGGCTTTGTACCATGACCAGTCCACAAACAAATTTCATCGGCATTAGTGTTTCGGGTACGCGTGCGCGCGCCGCTCTGGTCAACGACGAAGGACTGGTTGGCGAGACAAAGGTCGCCGAGATCGCTCCCAAGACGCTGATTCCGCAGCTCGCGGAGATGGTCCAGGAGCTGCGCTCGCACCGGCCGGCAGTCTCCGCAATCGGCGTAGCTATCCCTGGCCTGGTGAATCGACAAACCGATCGCGTTGTCGCGCCACGCGATCTTCCGACAACCATTGTCGAGGATCTTCATGGCGAACTGACACGCGCCACTGGCATGCGAGTCGAAATCGAAAACGACGCCAACGCCGCCGCTTACGGTGAATACAAAGTCGGCGCGGGCCGAGGCGCCCGGAATTTGTTCTACATGATGATCGGGAACGGTATCGGCGGCGCGATCATTCTCGACGGTAAACTTTGGACCGGCGCTTCAGGCTTCGCGGGCGAAGTCGGTCATATCACGATCGACACTGAAGGACTCGAATGCGTCTGCGGCAACACCGGTTGTCTGGAAACCGTCGCATCAGCACCGAGCATCGTGCGCCGCGCGCGCGAACGTCTCAATCGTGATTCAACCTCATCGCTGTCGCGACTCGCGTTGAATAAATCGTTCACCGCTGAAGACGTGGCCCACCAGGCAAACGAAGGTGACGATTTTGCGCTGATGATGATCGAACGTACCGGAAAATACATCGGCACGGGCGTCGCCAGCGTGATTAACCTGTTGAATATCGAACGGATCGTACTCGGCGGCGGCGTGATGGATGCCGGCGCATTAATACTCAATCCCATCATCCACGAAGTAAAACGCAGGGCCTTTCAACCCTGCTTCGAAGCCACCGAAATCGTCGCCGCCAAGCTCGGCCTCGATGGCGCCTCAATCGGCGCGGCCCTGCTCGCGCGCGACGCACACACAGTTTAAGCACAGAATTACACAGATCTTCACAGATCAGCCGATTTGAAAATCTCCTGCCTTTTGATAAAGTACGTCGTTACTTAGCAATACACATCATGAGTGCGAAAGGTTTGTGGGCTGTTTGTCTGCCAGTGTACCGGTTTGACTAGCACCCGACACGTGTAAATCCTGCGGCAATGCCACAGATCTTCCATCACAGCACCAACGCGCTGGCGAAAATCACGATTTATGGCGCCGTCTTCATTATTGTTGCGCTACTGTGGGTTGCTGTTGAGCTAAATCGATCGTCATGGAACACCGGACAGTGGGTCGAACGACAGCAACCGGTCCAATTCAGTCATAAACATCACGTCGGCGACGACGGTATCGACTGCCGTTACTGTCACACATCCGTGGAAACATCTTCATCCGCGGGCATGCCTTCAACCTCGACGTGCATGAGTTGTCACAAACAGATCTGGGCTGAAAGTCCATACCTCGAACCCGTGCGCGCGAGTTTCCGCACCGGCAAACCGATCGAATGGGTCCGAGTACACGACCTGCCGGACTACGCCTACTTCAACCACAGCATTCACGTTAAGAAAGGCGTCGGTTGTTCGACGTGTCATGGTCGGATCGACGAGATGCCGATTCTTTACCAGGCATCGACGCTGCAAATGGAGTGGTGTTTGGAGTGTCATCGCGAGCCGGAAAGATTTGTGCGCCCGCCTGAGAAGATTTACGACATGGCATGGCGCGCAGAGAACAAAACAGCGGACGAGATAAACAAAGGTTTCGAACTGAAGGCCCAGTATCGGATTCAGGGAAGACGCGTTTTGGAGAGTTGTTCCACTTGCCACCGGTAGTTTGCAATGAGCGATAACGACCGTCATATAAACTTCGAACTGATGCGCGCGCACATCCTTTCGCTACAGGATGACGAAACACCGCGCGGTGCGAAGAAATCCTGGCGCAGCCTCGAAGAGCTGGCTGACTCGCCGGTGTTTCGTGAGTTTGTGGCGCGTGAGTTTCCGCAACAAGCGGAAGGGTGGCACGACCCGATCGAACGTCGCACATTCATGAAGTTGATGGGCGCGTCGCTGGCGCTCGCGGGATTGAGTGGTTGCGTGTTTCAACCGGCGGAAAAGATCGTTCCCAACGTCAACCAGCCGGAAGAACACGTTCCTGGTAAATCGCTGTTCTATGCGACTGCGGCGCCGTTGTTTGGCGTGGCGACGCCGGTGCTGGTGCGCAGTAACGAGGGCCGTCCGACCAAGATCGAAGGTAATCCGGAACATCCCAACAACCGTCCGCTCGATTTTCCGGCGGAGGATCCTTATCGCGATCCACGTGGTTCGAGTGCGACAGACATTTTTACTCAAGCATCGATCCTGGATCTCTACGACCCCGATCGTTCGCAAACACTGACGTATCGTGAGGACATTCGTACGTGGACGGCGTTTGTCGGCGAGATGCGCTCAAAGCTCGACGAGCAACGCGGAAAACAGGGCGCCGGCATTCGCTTTCTGACCGAATCAATCATCTCGCCATCACTCGGCGCGCAAATGCAGGAACTTTTGCGGGCGCTGCCGCAGGCAAAGTGGCACCAGTACGAGCCCGCCAATCGCGACAACGTGCGTGCCGGTGCAATAGCGGCTTTTGGCCAACCAGTAAACACAACTTATCGCTTTGATCTCGCGCAACGGATCCTGTCTCTCGATTGCGACTTTCTTTCGCCAACCTTCCCGGGTTATGTGCGTTATTCGCGTGAGTTCATCGCGCGCCGCCGCGTCACGGAAACCAACCGTGATATGAATCGTCTTTACGTCGTCGAGACAACGCCTTCGAACACTGGCGCGATCGCTGACCACGTGTGGGAAGTTAAACCGAGTGAGCTCGAAGCAATTGCGAAGTCGATCGCAGCGGGCGTGTTTCCGCAGTCACCGAGCGGGACCGCGACCGTAAATCTGGCGTGGATTGAGCCGCTGGTTCGCGATCTGCAACAGCATCGAGGCGCCAGCATCGTACTCGCGGGTAATGAACAGCCGCCGATCATTCATGCTCTCGCGCACGCGATGAACAACGCGCTGGGCAATGTGGGCAAGACGGTTTTCTATACCGATCCGCTCGAAGCTCGCTCAGAAGGTCACATGGAGTCGCTCCAACAACTCCTTAACGATATCGATGCGGGAGTCGTCGAGTTGCTCGTGATCATCGGTGGCAATCCCGTTTACAACACGCCTGCAGATAAGAAGCTGGATTTCGCCCGGCTTAATAAGCACAAAAACATGGTGCGCGTTCACCTCAGCGAGTACAAAAACGAGACTTCTGAGGTGTGTCACTGGCACATAAACGCCGCGCACTATCTCGAATCGTGGGGCGACACGCGTTCTTACGACGGCACCGTCACGATCATGCAGCCGCTGATCGAGCCGTTGCACGAGGGCAAGACTGCGTACGAACTGCTCGCTATCTTTTCAGACCAGTACGATCG
>DASVGE010000425.1:0-7422 GCA_036379695.1 Pyrinomonadaceae bacterium
TTCGGGCTCTGCCCTCAAGTTTATAGGCCAAAGGCCGAACCAGGGGCCTAGCCCAAGCCTTAAGTGAATTTTAGCGGCGAGGCAGAGCCTCGCCTCACATCCGGCGGCGAAGCCGGAGGTAATGAGTCAAGTTCATGATCGGATCTTGATTTCCAGACCGTATCTCATCCGGCGGCGAAGCCGGAGGCGATGAGTCAAGTTCAGGGTCGGATCTTGATTTCCAGACCGTATCTCACATCCGGCGGCGAAGCCGGAGGGAATGAGTCAAGTTCATGGTCGGATCTTGATTTTTCGAGACGGTATCTCACATCCGGCGGCGAAGCCGCAACAAGTCGCGCCTAATTACTTTTCGTGCAAAGTCACTTTGGCTAAAAAGGAACACGGAGGTATTCAGATGAACGTCATGGGAGTCACTCCGATACTAAACGTCAGCAACCTCGAGGAGAGCTTCGCGTGGTTCGAGAAGCTGGGTTGGCAGAAGCATTGGGACTTCGGCGATCCACCTACTTTCGGCGCCGTCGTTTCGGGCCAAACAGAAATTTTCCTCTGCCAGAACTGCCAGGGCGCTCGCGGTGGTCCAATGCCGCAGCAGCCGTGGGACAACCAGACCGGCAGCACATGGATGAGCTGGTGGTTGGCATCACCCGCCGAGGTCGATGCCGTGTACGAACTCGCTCTGCAGCTCGGCATCACAGCTCCATGGCCACCCACCGACATGCCCTGGGGCGTCCACGAATGTCACATTCGCCACCCTGATGGACACACGTTCCGCGTGGGTGCCAGCATCGAGGAGAAGTAAAGAGCAGCCACAAACGCAAGAGACATGCAGGTTAGTCGTTCTTCTGGAACATCTGAATTGTTTTTGGGTTTAGAATAGCTGAGCTTGGAGGTGGTCCATGATAAGAAGCATCCATCTAGTCCTTTGCCTCATCGCGATTGGGGCGATTGCTTTCGCCGGCAACGCGCAGGCGCCATCGCCGTCCGACAAGGAATTAGCAGAAGCTGAAAAGGCTTTTGACCAGGCCAACTCGCTTTATGAGCAGAATAAAATTGCTGAAGCCCTGGTTCATTACAAAAAAGCGCTGCGCATTCTGCCCGATAACCCATCGCTTCTCTTCAACACGGGGACGGCTGCCTATCTCACCAAAGATTACGCGTATGCCGCTGAGCTTTGGAAAAAATTGAAAACGGTGGAACCGCTGGACTGGCACAACCGTGCAAAACTCATTCAGGTCTACCAGGCCCTGGGCAAGTTGCCGGAAAGGGATGCCGAACGCGCCGAGTTGTTTGACTTATGGAAGAAAGGAACTCCCCCTGAACTCAAAGAGCAGGTTCACTACTGCCGCGAACAGTTTGAAGTCAAAGGACGGAGCGTGATGGCCTATGAGCACTTTGAGTTGAAGGGACCACGCGCGGTGCGATACGAGTTCATCATTCTTCAGAAGACTGAAGATAAGGAAGATTTCCGAATCTCTCTGGGGTCATATGATTTTACGAATGCGGTTTGGCGCGAAAACAGGAATCCGAAACCCAAGGACGATGAACGTTTATTCCACCTCGACGGCTATTACAAGTGGGGTCACGCTACATTCGACATGTTCTTCCCGGAGCCCTCGTACGACGTCATCCGCTCGCATGTGATCAAGATTCTCGAGAATCATAAGGAAAGATGAACACACTCCGTGCGCTCCTCCGACTGTTAACACTCACAGTGCTGTTGTGTTGTTGGTCCGGTGTAGCGTTCACACAAAGTGCCAAGCCCGACTCAGCAACGGAGGTGATGCGGAAAGTTCTGTCGCTGCCTGCACCCACTCCTCGCACGGCGGAAAAACCCGAAGAAGCCGAACCCGAACAACCAGCGCGTCCACCAAAATTTTATAGACAAGAAAACCCGCCACCCGACGACGCACCAATGGAAGATCTGCTGCTCTACTGGAGGGGATGGGCCAGTCAAAATCTCAAACCTCACCTGTCAGACGCCGTCAAGCAGAGATTGCTCGAAGCGTGTATAGACGAAATAGGAATACTGCCCAGTATTGTTCAAGTGTTTCCCTCCGAGGAGTCGACTGCGAAAAAGATCAAAGAACTTTTCGACAAAGCGGTAAACGATCAACTACTCGACGACAGCTCGCGCGAGAAAGTACAGAAGTGGTTGCTATATAACAGTAAGTATTACGTCAGCGATCTGTTCGCGCTCGCCAGTAAAGTCAAAGACAACCAGAACGGTGGGTACGTTCATAATGAAGACGCGCTGACGGGGCTGGCCCGAGTGGACTGGCAAACTGCCGAGTCTCTTGTCAACGCTCTGGCGGCTGGTAATCAACCGCGTTCAAGTGCAGTCGCACTCACACTCCTTTACAAGCACGCAATTAGCGAAAAGGACAGCGACGCTGAAGAGAAGTATCGCAATCGCTTAAAGACGATCGCGACTGATCGCAATGCACCGGCTCACGCACGTGATACTTCCATTGAGGCGCTGTCATTCACTGAATGGTCGGGCCGCGATGAGTGGTACCTTTCCCTGCTCGCCGACGAGTCGCTCAGAGAAAGCCACGACGGCAGTTACGGTTTTCTTTCGCTGCAAATGCTCTTTAATCGCGATCCCGAAAAGTGGATTCCGATAATGGCCAAGTTGGTTGAGAGCAAGGACCGGGTAGTGCAACAAGCGGCTGCCAGTTGCCTCGTAGTCTATGCAACGGATTATCCTCGCAAAGACGCAATCCTTCCTGTACTTCGCTGGTTGTCAGATCCGGACTGGCTTCGCGTCAATAGCAGTCAACGCGCCTGGTTCATCCAGACCATGGACGATCTCGAACTCCCGGAAAGCGTGCCCGGACTCATCTGGATCGTCGAAAACGAAACAAGTCAAAGACAATGGGCAGCACGTACTCTTGCCACTTACAAAGATCCACGCGCTATTCCCGCTCTGAAAAAGGCACTCGCAAAGAGCAGCGAATCCGAGCGTCAACTCATACTCGAAGGCCTGTTCGGTTCGGGTGGGGTTTCCGATTCGGAAGCGATTGCGGCGCTGGAAGCCTACGCCGCTAAGCAAATGACAGCCGAAGACCGCGAGGAAGTTGAAAACTCAATACCGGTCAGTATTGGAGAGTATCTGGCGAGGTTACGGAGTGTGCCTGACTCGCTGATCCGGTCGGTTTTAGCGCGCGCGGAAAATTTAAATAAGACCAATCCGGCAATGGCCCAGGCGTTACTCGAGATTGCAAATCGATGGCACAACCGCCAGATCGATCTGGATATCATTCAAAGAATCGCCAACCGTACCGCGGATGCAAACACGATCGCCACTGCCATGGAGCGGCGCACCAAACTTCGTGAAAATCTCGGACCTGAATTGCAAGCGATGCTCATGCACAGTGGCGAGCCGCTGGGTTTTGGTTCGATTCTGCTGAACGATGCGCACCTGGCCCAGAGCATTCTCACTTCAGACGATCAACCGGCACAAATCGCATTGCTTGCCGGTGCGCGCCTGACGCAGACACCGCTGCCAGTAGAACTGGTCGGCGCGTTGTTGCCGAGCAAGAATGCCCTGCTCGCCCTCGCCGCTGAACGCTATCTGCTGGTCGAAGACAGCAAGGACGCACAGAAGCTTTTGTGGCGGCATCATCCAAATCAAGCGTTTGTGACCGGCTGGCGTGAAAGCATTCCGCTCATTGGTGTCGGCAGCTTCGGTCAACTGGAGAAGGCAGAGGAAAAGTTACGTGCCGAGCTGTTCAAAGCGGATGGGCCTGTCGAGATCTTCGCACTGCTTAGTAACTATGGTTATTACGATCGTGTACTGCGTATCTATGCGGACAGAGCGATCTGTACATTTGACGAAGACCCCGCACGATACGTTGAGCGCGTAGTGTCAAAGGCAGAGTTAACAGCCTTCAAGGAGTTTGTCACCACGGAGGGGCTTAAGGATCTTGGCCCACAGTTTAGCGAGTGCCACCATGATTGTTCGGCTTCGCAGTTCCTGGCGCTGAGAAAGGATGAAGGCCGGCGAGTTTTCAGTCATCAGGGATTTGGCGGTTCGATGCGTGTTGTTGCGGATAATTTCGACCGCCTCATTCGTGGCGAGGGCGCGAAGACTCATTACAGGTTTGAAAGTGAGATCAAGGGACTGGAAGTAGTGTATGCGGCCAAAGATCTGGCAGTGAAAGACGTCTGGCAACGTGGTGATGAGATTCGCATTTTCGTTGAGCGTGAACAGACCGAGGAGGAGTTCAATAGACGCTATGGTTCCAATAGCAGTGAAGAAGAAGACGAAGCTGCACGTATTGAACAACGGCGCCAGGAGTTAGCAGATCGGGAAGCACGTTTTTCCTGGCGCAAACTCACCGGTGACAAAGCCGGCGCGGTGGTGGCTCAACCTGACTCCTACTCGACCTTCAATGAAAGCAATTACCCCAAAGATGACGCTAATTCTGAGGGCTTCAGTGATGAACAGGTGCAGATAGTCAGCGCCGGCACGATCCTCATCGCTCGCAACTTTGAGGGTTTGTGGAAACAGACGGCGGGAACCAACGCCGTGCGTATCAGTGAAGGTACGTATGCGTATCCGATCGTCACTCCGGATGGAAAGTGGGTGGTAGTGGCGAGAGCCGCTGCCGACTGGTCCCGATCAAGCTATGTCGTTCGCTTCAATTTGCAGACGGGGCAGGAATTCCGGGTCAACTTAGCGCCTGCTCATAGTTTGCTTCCAGTCGTGTTTCTACCGCTTCACAACAAGATCTTAGTGCGCCGCGCGAAGAACGACTTTCCCGCTTCGTATGTAAAATCGATCGGTCCCGACCGTCCCGAATATTACTTACTCGACGCAGCAACCGGCGATACACAATTAGTTTCAGGTGAGCTTGAACCTTTGCGTCAGAGAGGCAAACGCTTTCTTCAACCTGCCGCCAAACCTGACGAATTCTGGGCCGCGCTACCTGACGGGAGAAAAAACCAGACCCAGGTAGGACGCTACAATCTCAAGAATTTCTCCTTCAAGCCGGTGCTGGTTGTCCCGCAGATCTCCTTCGATAGCATGTCGATGTGGGTCGATGAGAGTCGCGACAAGATTTATGTCGTTTACAAGGACCAACTGCTCAGGCTGCCGCTGAAAAGCACGGTTGGGTCTAATTGATTGCTTTGTTGTAAGTGGAATAGATGGAGAAGAGACGATCTGTGGCTGAGGGATCGCTTCGTGCTAGTAGAGTTATCAACTCATCGCGCATGGGGAGCAACGACGTGAGTCCTTCGCGCTGCGCAGGAGTAAGACTATCGGAGTCGATCTCGCGGCGTAAGTTTGTATAGAAGTCGCTGGTTAACTGGCGTGCGGGTTCGTACTGGCCGCGTTGGACTTCGATCACGGCCGCAGCCAGGGTGTTGTGGAGTTGGCCCAAACGGACGCCATGCTGAGCTGCGTCGCGCTGCTCGATTGCCCTCGTGGTTTTTACCCACATCGGGACGAATCCGAGCAGGAAAAAGCCGGCGGCAATGGTGGCGTGCAGGGCAACACGTTTCCAGGGAATCGCAAGTGCCGAGATTCTCGGACTCAAAACGTTGCTCTTACTGGGGGCGTGTTGCCCTACCGCTCTCATCAGTCTTCCTTTCCCATTTAGCTCAAAGAAGGTGCAAAGACGACTGCCGGACCTTGTCAATCCACCCTTGACGCCGCCCGACAACCGCAGTGATCGTAGTCGCATTCAGGCTCTCGCGAATCCGTATAAACACAGAGGCGCCTGAGTATTTCCCCTCACAATTTTGCCCGGCTAGCATTCTTAGCCCGCGAACGTCTTAGCCCGCGAAGCGGGCGTAGGCATAAAGCCTGGGGCGCAAGCCCCAGGTAAGCCCCCAAAAAGGGCGCGCGAGCCCTTTTTTTATTACGATCCTGGGGGCTTACGCCTCAGGCTTTATGCTCCCACCTGCTTCACAGGTTCGGGGCTAAATACCTTTATCCACACGATGCTTCGCAGGCTCATGCAGGTAAAAACACCTATTCATTGTGAGTGATGTTACCGATGCCAAACAAATATCCACTTCCTTAACATCTCCTCAGGACCCAATCCAAAGGAGCTATAAATGACAATCAAAGGGAATATTGTTCGTGTGTCATTGCTAACCCTTGCCATCGTTCTGCCGGTTTCAATCTCCAGTGCACAGGAACAAGTTGCAACGGTGGTGAATTCATCGCCCAAGGCGTCGGCCAATGCCCCGGTGTATAGCGACTACCGCGGCGTCTCCGTGGGCATGACTGCCAATGAGGTCCGGTCAAAACTGAATGGCATCAAAAAGGGCAAAGGCCAGGACTTCCTCGCTTTGTCAGTAAATGAGTCCGCCCAAATCTACTATGACGACAACAACAAAGTGAGCGCCATCTCGATCGACTACATCGGCGACATCAGCAAAGCGCCATCAGCAGAAACAGTGCTCGGAGTGGCGATCGAACCAAAACCTGACGGCTCGATGTATAAGCTAAATCGTTATCCCGAAGCGGGCTACTGGGTGTCGTACAACCGGACCGCGGGAGACAAACCGATCGTCACGATAACAATTCAGAAAATGTGACGTCGCAAATCAAGCGAGGGGAAACCCTCCCACCTCGTTTGATACTCTCCCGCACGGCCGCAGAGACGCAAAGAAGAGTCTGGATCGGACTCCACTTTGCGTCTTTGCGTGTTTGCGTTGGTATACTTTGTTGCAAAGCTCGAGGGAGATAGAAGTTGGGAATTCGCGGCAAATTGTTGCTCCTCGCTGCCGGTATAGCTGTGCCACTGGTGATAGTCGGCGCGCTTGATCTCCGCAACATGTGGCTACTAAGCCGCTCTCAATTAAACGACTCCGTAAAACAACAGGTCGATCTCGCATCCGTAGCGCTCGAACGCTGGCTCGACGATCAAAAGAAGGCACTGGATGCCATCGCGCTGTTGGCGGGCGACAAAGACACGCGCGCCCCTGCCATTCGCGAGAATCTCGGAAACGTTCTGCACACGAGACCTTTCTGGCTCGATCTGCGCATCACGAATGCCGCCGGCACCACACTGATGACGCAACCCAGCCGCCCCGAAATCCTCCCAAATGCGCTCACAGACTACCTGGTCTCGGAAATGCGCGAACGTAATTCGTGGGCCGTTGTTACCGATCGCACGGTGGATGTAGCGCGGCCGATCGTCATCATCGCCGTCCCGATTCAAAAAGGTGGAGCCGTCATCGCACGAATCGATGGCGCTGCTATCAATCAACTCTTCGAAAGCATCGAGCTCTCGCCGCAAGTTGTCATTGCCGTCGTCGACTCAGATGGCCGCATTCTTTATCGACGTCGTGGCTCCGAAGCATCTTTGGATGCGGATGTAACCTGGGCGCCACCCACAAGCGAAGGCACGGATGTCGTAGAGATGATCAGCCCGATCGACGGAGTGAAGCGCGTGTATGGCATGG